>CAMFKX010000019.1 GCA_945957375.1 uncultured Roseiarcus sp. | reverse complement strand
GGGCGAAGCCGCGCCGGCGCCAGAGGCTCGCCTCCGGGCGCTCCGCGTTCTTGATGCGCACGAAGCCGAGCGCCCTCAGGATCGGGTCGGCCTGGGCCGCCGTCCAGCCGACCGCGGCGAGCAATTCGGGGGTGAGTTCGACCAGATCCGGCCGCGGCGATGGGACCGCGCGCGACATCGCGTCGAAGGTCTCCAGCGCGCTCACCGGGATCGCGAGGCCGGCGACGGCCATCAGGCCGCGCAGGCTCAGGGCCTCGAACGGCGGGGCGGGGTGGGGCAGAATCGCGACGCCCTCGACCGGCCGCCAGCGCGGCGCGGCGAGGCTGGCGAACACCGCGCCGATCGCGCGGGCCTCGGGCGCCAGCAGCCCGGGCAAAGTGAGCGCGAAGGCGCCGAAGCGGACGCCGAAGCTCTTCAGCACCCGCCGTTCGCCGCGGCTCAGCGCCCGAAGGTGCTCCTCGGCGGCGCGCCGGTCGAGGACGCCGGAGCGTTCGACGAGCTGGTAGGCGACGCCGCGGGCAAGGCCGCGCAGCCGGCCGTCGGCGATCGCCTCGGTCAGATGCTTCAGCGGAGCGAGACGCCGGCTGGCCTCGGCGGCGACGAAGGCCTCGAGCCGGCGCGCCGCGCGCTCGCGCGCCGCGTCGTGGCCGAACTCGCCGGTGAGCCGCACCCGGGGCTTGAACGGCGTCCCGCCGACCACCTCGCCGGCGGCGATTCCGCGCCACGCGACGACGCCGCCTTCGCCCAGAGTAAAGGCCTCGTCCGCCTCCCCCGCAAGCTCGCCGAGACGGCGCGCGACCTCGGGCGCGACCGCCTTCTCGACCGCGCCGCGCAACGCGCGCGTCTCGAGCGCGGTGTCGCCGCGCACCGGCTCGAAATGGACGCCGGTGAGACGGCCGACCACATGGCCCTCGACCATCACCGCGCCGTCCGCGGCGATGCCGCCGAGCACCGGGCCGGCGTGCTGGTGGAGCGACCGCAAGAGCGTGCTCGTGCGCCGGTCGACGAAGCGCTGCATCAACGACTGGTGCAGCGTGTCGGACAGGCGGTCCTCGAGCGCCCGGGCGCGTCCCTGCCAGCCGGCCGGATCGGCGAGCCAGTCGGAGCGGTTGGCGATATAGGCCAGCGTGCGCACCCGGGAGAGGCGGGTCTGCAAGGCGTCGATGTCGCCGTCGGCGCGGTCGAGGGCGGAGAACTGGCCCTGCATCCAGTCTTCCGGCACGCGCCGGTCGCCCTGGGTCAGATGCGCGAACAGGGCGCCGATCAGGCGGGTGTGCTCCTCCTGCGAAGTCTTGCGGAAATCCGGCGTCTGGCAGGCTTCCCACAGGCGCTTGAGATTGGCGCGGTCCCGGGTGCGGCGGACGATCAGGTCGTCCGAGGCGAGCTGGCGCAGGGTCGCCTCGTCCTGGGCCTCGTCCGAGAGATGCAGCCCCGACCGCGGCGAGGGCGCGGCGAGCGAGCGCATCAGATTGGCGAGCGAGGAGAAGTCGAGGGTGAAGTTGCGCCACTCGGCGCCCGACACCGGCGGGAAGACATGCCCCTCGACCGCGGCGACGATGTCCGGGTCGAGGTCGGGCGCGTCGCCCGTCACGCCGAAGGCGCCGTCGCGGCGGAACCGGCCGGCGCGGCCGGCGATCTGGCCGATCTCCTGCGAATGGAGGCTGCGCGTGCGCCGCCCGTCGAACTTGCGCAGGCCGGCGAAGGCGACGTGGTCGACGTCCATGTTGAGGCCCATGCCGATCGCGTCGGTCGCGACCAGGAAATCGACCTCGCCGGACTGGTAGAGCTCGACCTGGGCGTTGCGGGTTCGGGGCGAGAGCGAGCCCATCACCACCGCCGCGCCGCCGCGATGGCGGCGGATCAGCTCGGCGATGGCGTAGACCGCCTCGGCCGAGAAGGCGACGGCGGCGCTGCGCCGCGGCAGCCGGGTCAGCTTCTTCGGACCGGCGTAGCTCAGCGTCGACAGGCGCTCGCGGAACCGGATCTCGGCGTCGGGGCAGAGGCGGCGCACCAGCGGAACCATGGTCGCCGCGCCGAGCAGCATCGTCTCCGAGACGCCGCGGGCGTGCAGCAGCCGATGGGTGAAGACATGGCCGCGCTCCGGGTCGGCGCACAGCTGGATCTCGTCGACCGCCAGGAACTCGACCTTGCGGTCGAGCGGCATCGCCTCGACCGTGCAGACGAAATAGCGCGGGTTGGGCGGGATGATCTTCTCTTCGCCGGTGACCAGGGCGACGCATCCGGCGCCGCGGGCCTTTACCACCCGGTCGTAGATCTCGCGCGCCAGCAGGCGCAGCGGCAGGCCGATCATTCCCGAGGCGTGGGCCAACATACGCTCGACCGCGAGATGGGTCTTGCCGGTATTGGTCGGACCGAGAACGGCGACCAGGTGCGAGCGCAGCGGCGAGTCGTTCATGCCAACGAATGTGGGGCAGGATTCGCGCGCCCGCAAGTTCTTGTATGTGTCATGTTTCGAGCCGCTTGCCGCGCCTCGTCGGGGCGGGGTGGCGCGGACCTCCGTCGCCATGCGCGCCTGCTGCCTTCCCCGGCTTCGGCCGGGGAAGGCGGGCGCCATGCCCGTGGCGAATGGCTGCCGGGACCGCCGCTGCGCGCGAACGGCCTTGAAGTGAACAACCGGCGCACGTAAAGCCTGTGCGCGTTCGCGCACTTTCGCGCGGCGGCGAAATTCAAGAACCCAGGAGGAGCGAGTATGGGGGCGACCATCACGTTCAAGCGTCCGGACGGCAAGGAGGCGCAGGGTTATCTCGCCAACGCCAAGAAGGGCGATGCGCCCGGCGTCGTGGTCATCCAGGAGTGGTGGGGCCTGTCCGAGCAGATCAAGGCGACGGTCGACCGCTTTGCGCTCGCCGGCTTCGACGCGCTCGCCCCCGATCTCTACAAGGGCGTGGTCGTGCCCTATCACGACGCCGACGCTGCGGCGAAGGAGATGGGCACGCTCGACTTCATGGACGCGACCTCGCAGACAGTGCGCGGCGCGGCGCGCTATCTCAAGCAGAACGGCTCGCGGGTCGGCATCGCCGGCTTCTGCATGGGCGGTGCGGTCACGGTGATCGCCGCCGCGCATATTCCCGAGTTCACCGCGGCGGTCAGCTTCTACGGCCTGCCGCCGGCGGACGCCGTCAAGCCGAGCGACGTCAAGATTCCGCTGCAGGGGCATTTCGCCACCCGCGACGACTACGTCACCCCCGCGGCGGTCAACGTGTTCGAGGCCGGGCTCAGGGCCGCGGGCAAGGAGTTCGAGTTCTTCCGCTACGAGGCCGATCACGCTTTCGCCAACGAGGCGCGGATGGCGGTGCATGACCGGCACGCCTCGGAAATGGCGTGGGACCGCGCGATCGAGTTCTTCAAGCGCCATCATCTCGCCTGACGGCAGGGCGCGGCGATGGATCTCGGCCTGCGCGACAAGGTCGTTCTGGTCACCGGCGGATCGAAGGGGATTGGCTTCGCCTGCGCCGGGGCGTTCCTCGCCGAGGGCGCGCGCGTCGCGATCTGCTCGCGGGCGCAGGCCAACGTCGACCGGGCGCTTCAGAGCTTGCCGGGCGCGGCCGGTGTCGCGGCCGACTGCGCCGATTCGGCCGCCGCGGCGGCGATGATCGAGGCGGTCGAAGGCCGGCTCGGTCCAATCGACGTCCTGGTCAATTCGGCCGGCGCCGCCCGCCGGACGCCGCCGCCCGATCTCACGCCGAAGGCCTGGCGCGCCGCCTTCGACGCGAAATTTTTCTCCGCCATCAACGTGATCGACCCGCTGGTGAAACGCATGGCGGCGCGCGGGTCGGGCGTGATCGTCACCATCATCGGCAGCGGCGGCAAGGTCGCGTCGCCCACCCACATCGCCGGCGGCTCGGCCAACGCCGCGCTGATGCTGGCGACGGCCGGGCTCGGCGCGGCCTATGCGGCGAGCGGGGTGCGGGTCGTCGGCGTCAGTCCCGGCCTGACCGAGACCGGCCGGGTCGCCGAGGGCCTGGCGGCGGACGCGCGGCTCTCCGGGATCGACGTCGAGGAAGCGCGCCGCCGGGCGGTGGCGAAGATCCCGATCGGGCGGCCGGCGAGTCCCGGCGAGATCGCCGACGCGGTGGTGTTCCTGGCTTCCGGCCGGGCGTCCTACGTCACCGGCGCGACGCTTGCGATGGACGGGGCGCTCAATCCGGTCGTGCTCTGATCCGGTTCACGAGGCGGCTTTGCGCCGCTGCCCGGCCGGGGTCATGCGCTTCAACTGCGCGGCGCCGGCGTGCTTGGGCAGCTTCTCCGCGATGCCGTAGGTCCGTTCGCGGCGGTCGATCTCGGCCATCACCTCGCCCGGCGTGACGCCGCACTGGGCCCAGATGACGGCGAGGTTGTAGAGCAGGTCGGCGCTTTCGAGGATGACCGACTCGCGGTTCATCTGCACGGCGTCGAGACCGACCTCGATCGCCTCCTCGACCAGCTTCTTGGCCATTTTCGGCACGCCGTCGCGAAACAGTTTTGCGGTGCGCGAACCGGACGGGCTCAGATCCCGCGCCTCGCGCACGCCCGCAAAAAGCCTGTCCAGCGAATCAGCCATGCGTCACCCTCCCGACGTTGATAATGCGCTGATTCTGCTGTCGCACTATGACAACGCGTCGCAATCCCAAGAGGATCGCGGCCTCGACAGGGTCTTGCCGCAGGAAAGGTCAGGCGGCGAGGGCGGCGAACATCGGCCGGCCGTCGGCGCCGCCGACGAGCGGGTCGATCAGGTTCTCGGGATGCGGCATCAGTCCGAGCACGTTGAACCGGCTGTTGAACACCCCGGCGATGTTGCGCTCGGAGCCGTTCGGGTTGGCGGCGTCGTCGACCCGGCCTTCGGCGTCGCAATAGCGGAAGGCGACCTGGCCCGCGCCCTCGATCGCCTCGAGCGTCGCGTCGTCGGCCTCGAAATTGCCCTCGCCATGGGCGATCGCGAAGCGGACTACCTGGCCTGCGGCGTAGCCGCGGGTGAACGGCGTCTGCGCGTTCTCGACCCGCAGATGCTGCATCCGGCACAGGAAGCGGCGGTCGGCGTTGCGCATCAGCACGCCGGGCAGGAGGCCGGCTTCGCACAGGATCTGGAAGCCGTTGCAGATGCCGAGCACCAGGCCGCCGCGCTCGGCGTGGCGGCGCACCGCGCCCATCACCGGCGAGCGCGCCGCGATCGCGCCGCAGCGCAGATAGTCGCCGTAGGAGAAGCCGCCCGGCAGGACGACGAGGTCGACCCCGGCCGGCAATTCGGTCTCGCCGTGCCAGACGATCGCCGGCGTCTGGCCGGACGCATCGCGCAGCGCGCGCGCCGCATCGCGTTCGCGGTTGGAGCCGGGAAAGAGGATGACGGCGGATTTCATGCGGCGAATCCCAATGCTTGGCCCAACACCCTGATCCTGAGCCTGTCGAAGGATGAGCAAACGGGCCGAACCTGCGGCGCTTTCTGGACGTCCTTCGACAGGCTCAGGACGAAGGCGCGGAGGCCGGGGCGCAGGTTGCGCCGCGGCTCACGCGAGCTCGATCGCGTAATTCTCGACGATCGTGTTGGCCAGCAGGCGCTCGCAGGCCTCGCTCAGGGTCTTGTGCGCCCGTTCCCGGTCGCCGCCCTCGATCTCGATGTCGAACACCTTGCCCTGGCGCACCGAAGCCACGCCGTCGATCGCCAGCGAGCGCAGCGCGCCCTCGATCGCCTTGCCTTGCGGATCGAGCACTCCGCCCTTCAGCGTGACGACGACGCGAGCTTTCAACGGTTCTCTCCGGGTTCAGGCGGCGTTCGAGGTCGGCGCCATGGTGAGCAGCGCGTAGAGCGCCGTCGGATCGCGGGTCGCGCGCAATTGCGCGGCGACCGCCGCGTTGCGCAGCAGGCGCGCGATCGAGGCGAGCGCCTTGAGGTGGTCGGCGCCGGCCGACTCGGGGGCGATCAGCATGAAGATCAGATCGACCGGCAGGCCGTCGGGGGCCTCGAAGTCGATCGCCCGCTCGAGCCGGGCGAAGACGCCGAAGATGCGCTCGCACCGCGGCAGCTTGCCGTGCGGGATGGCGACGCCGTCGCCGACCCCGGTGGAGCCCAGCCGCTCGCGCTGAAGCAGGGCGTCGAAGATCTCGCGCGCGGCGAGTCCGGACACCTCCGCGGCGCGCTCGCTCATTTCCTGCAGCGCCTGCTTCTTGCCGTTGACCCGCAGCGCGGGCAAAACGGCGTCGGGTTTGATGATTTCGGAAAGCGACATGTCCGTCCCAGAGATTCGGCGGCCGTCCCTGCCTCCGTCGATCGCCCTCAGCGCGGATCCAGCCAACCGATCGCTCCGTCCCTGCGCCGATAGACGATGTTCACCCGGCCGTTGCCGGCATGGGAGAATACCACCACCGGCGCGCCCGACAGGTCGAGTTCGGCGACCGCCGACGCAACCGACATCGACTTCAGCGCCTCCGTGCTCTCGGCGACGACAACCGGATTGAGCCCTTCGGCGGGCTCCTCCACGTCCGACGGCGCCTCGACCACGTATTTCGTCACGGTACCCGGGCTTTGCGTCTCCGCGATGGCGTCGCCGGCGCCGCGCCCCTTGAGCCGCTTCTTGTAGCGCCTCAGGCGCGCTTCGATCTTGTCGGCGGCCTGTTCGAAGCACGGATAGGGCTCGTGCGCATGACCCTCGGCGTGCAGGTTGACGCCCGAGCTCAGCCGCAGCGTGCAGTCGGAGCGGTATCCCGATCCCTCACGGGCGATCACCACGTGTCCGCTGACGGTGCCGACGAAATAGCGGGCGACCATCGCGTCCACTTTGCTCGCCACGTGCTGACGCAAAGATTCCCCGATATCGAGGTTCTTTCCGGATACTCTCAAAGTCATCGATTGCTGGCCTTGTCATCTCGGCGCGCCGAAAACGCCGGCGTCCGTCCATGCGCCCCCGAAGCGCGCCCATCGCACCGGGCGTCCCGCCGGATCGTCGCCGCGACCCTCGAGAATTTAGCGTTAGGAGCCTCCCGCCGCCGTGTCAATCTCCGGCGCAACATGTTGTTTCGTGTGAAAATTTCGCTCTCACGCGTCGGCCGGGAGAGAATCGCCGCGCGTCCGCTGGCTTCCGAGCGGCGACATCTTGAGCTTGCGTCGTTCGACCGAGGAGGGAATCCGCAGGCTGTCCCGGTATTTCGCCACGGTGCGGCGCGCCACGACGATGCCGGCCTTGCGCAGCTGCTCGACGATGCTGTCGTCGGACAGGACATTCTCGGGGTCCTCCTCGTCGATCATCTGCCGGATGCGCTGGCGAACCGCCTCGGCGGAATGCGCCTCGCCCGAATCGGCCGACGGGATCGAGGCGGTAAAGAAATACTTCATCTCGAACAGGCCGCGCGGGGTCTGGATGAACTTGTGCGCGGTGGCGCGCGAGACGGTCGATTCGTGAACGCCGATCGCCTCGCCGATCATCTTCAGGTTCAGCGGCTTCAGCGCCGACACGCCCGAGACCAGAAAGGCGTCCTGGCGTCGCACGATCTCGCTTGCGACGTTGAGGATGGTCCGGGCGCGCTGCTCCAGGCTCTTGGTCAGCCAGTTCGCCGACTGGAGCTGGGCGGATATGTATTGCTTGTCCTGGTCGCGGGCCGCGCCGCGGCGGATCACGGCGGCGTAGGTCTCGTTGACCAGAACGCGCGGCAGCGCCTGGGCGTTGAGTTCGACCCGCCAGGTCGAGTCGGGGGCGGCGACGACATAGACGTCGGGGATCGCCGGCGCGCCGGGCGCGTCGCCGAAGGCGCGGCCGGGCTTGGGCTCGAGTCGCCGGATCTCGGCGATCATGTCGGCGAGGTCCTCGTCGTCGACGCCGCAGACCTTGCGCAGGAGCGCGAAGTCGCGCCGCGCCAGCGCCGGCAGGTTGGCGATCATCGCCGCCATCGCCGGATCGAAGCGGTCCCGCTCCTTGAGCTGCAGCGCCAGGCATTCGGCGAGCGAGCGGGCGAAGATGCCGGTCGGCTCGAGCGTCTGCATCTTGAGCAGCACGGCCTCGACCGCGCTCCGGGTCGTCCCGAGCCGCGTCGCGATCTCGTCGAGATCGCCGACCAGATAGCCGGCCTCGTCGAGCCCGTCGATCAGCGCCGAGCCGATCATCCGCTCGGCCGGATCGGCGAGGATGATGCCGGCCTGACGTTCGAGGTGCTCGTGCAGGGAGGTGGTTTCGGCGACATAGGCTTCGAGATCGGGCGCCTCGCCCGACGGCGATCCGCCGGTTCCGACCCCGGACCAGGCGCCCGCGGTCAGACCCTCGCCGAGGCCCGGATCAGCCGCCGCGGGACCGCCGCGGTCCGGCTCGAAGGCGTTCCCGACCTCGGTGCCGAGCCCGGCCTCGAGCGCCGCGGTGCTGGTCTCGAGCCTGTCGGACGCCCAGTCTCCCGGCTCCGCCGCATCGCCGGCCGGCTCGCCCGGCGGCTCGGGCGGGGCCTCGCGCGCCTCGGTCTCCTCCGCGCGTTCGAGCAGCGGGTTGCTGGCGAGTTCGTTCTCGATGAAGCTGGAAAGCTCGAGGTTCGGCATCTGCAGGAGCTTGATCGCCTGCAGCAATTGCGGCGTGAGGACCATCGACTGGCCCTGTCGCATCGTCAATTTTGCCGAAAGCGCCATAACACCCCGTACCGCCCGTCCGCGCCTCTCCGGTGCGCGGCGCAGTTCTTGCTTGGCCGCATAGTGTATAGAAGCCTCCGCCGCTCGCCCAGAAAATTCGGTTGCGACAAAACGCCCGCCGGGCGAATCGCCGCGCCGGCGGCACGCCGTCCAAGGCGAACCGAAATTTGATATAAAGATTTGCTTATATCTTTATTGCGTTATGCGCGGACCCCTGATAGGGGAGCGTCATCAATAACCGGGACCACGACCACATGACCAAAGCCGCCGACTACGCCGTCGCCGACATCGGCCTTGCCGCCTTCGGCCGCAAGGAACTCTCCATCGCCGAGACCGAGATGCCGGGCCTGATGGCCACGCGCGAGGAATACGCCAAGAGCCAGCCGCTCAAGGGCGCGCGCATCGCGGGCTCGCTGCACATGACCATTCAGACCGGCGTGCTGATCGAGACGCTGAAGTCGCTCGGCGCCGACGTGCGCTGGGCTTCGTGCAACATCTATTCGACCCAGGACCACGCGGCGGCCGCGATCGCCGCGACCGGCACGCCGGTGTTCGCGATCAAGGGCGAGAGCCTGGTCGACTACTGGGACTACACCCACCGCATCTTCGATTGGTCGGACGGCGGCGCGCCGAACATGATCCTCGACGACGGCGGCGACGCGACGCTGCTGATCCACCTCGGCCTGCGCGCCGAGCAGGGCGACGTCGCCTTCCTCGAAAAGGCGACCAACGAGGAAGAGGAAGTGCTGTTCGCCGCGATCAAGGCGAAGCTGAAGTCGAGCCCCGGCTGGTACAAGAAGAACGCCGAATCGATCCGCGGCGTCACCGAAGAGACGACGACGGGCGTGCATCGCCTTTATCTGATGGCCAAGGAAGGCAAGCTTCTGTGGCCGGCGATCAACGTCAACGACAGCGTCACCAAGTCGAAGTTCGACAACCTTTATGGCTGCCGCGAGTCGCTCGTCGACGGCATCCGCCGCGGCACCGACGTGATGATGGCCGGCAAGGTGGCGATGGTCGCGGGCTTCGGCGACGTCGGCAAGGGCTCGGCGGCCAGCCTGCGCAACGCCGGCTGCCGCGTGCTGGTGTCGGAGATCGATCCGATCTGCGCGCTCCAGGCGGCGATGGAAGGCTATGAGGTCACGACCATGGAGGATGCGGCCCCGCGCGCCGACATCTTCGTCACCGCGACCGGCAACGTCGACGTGATCACCATCGAGCACATGCGCGCCATGCGCGACCGCGCGGTGGTGTGCAACATCGGCCACTTCGACTCCGAGATCCAGGTCTCGGGTCTGCGCAACTACAAGTGGAACAACATCAAGCCGCAGGTCGACGAGATCGAGTTCCCCGACGGCAAGCGCCTGATCCTGCTCTCGGAAGGCCGCCTCGTGAACCTCGGCAACGCGATGGGCCACCCGTCGTTCGTGATGTCGGCCTCGTTCACCAATCAGACGCTGGCGCAGATCGAACTGTTCACCAAGCCGGGCCAGTACGACAAGCAGGTCTACACCCTGCCCAAGCACCTCGACGAGAAGGTCGCCGCGCTGCACCTCGCCAAGGTCGGCGCCAAGCTGACCAAGATGACCGACGAGCAGGCGAAGTACCTCGGCCTGTCGCAGACCGGCCCGTTCAAGCCGGAAGCCTATCGCTACTGATCGGCGCGACGGAGTAAAGCCTGCACGATTTTGGCGGCGGGAGCGGAAACGCTTCCGCCGCTTTTTGTTGCGAAGCCGGGGTCGACCGCGTCCCTCTGTAGACGCGGTCGATGACCGCGTCTGGCCGCGCTGACCGCGTCTGGCCGCGCTGACCGCGTCTGGCCGCGCTCGCCGAGCGCGGCTACAGAGCCCCTCTGAAAACAAATCATTTCAGAAATTCAGAAAGCGAGTCATGCTGTCCGGATGATGCCGTCCGCCATCGCGCTTCGCTTTTGCTCCGCGCGCTCCGGGAGGGGCGGCGTCCCGCCGCCCCGGCGCGCGGGACGCGCGCCCTCCGGTCGAGGCCGCGCCCTCTTGTCGCGCGTCGCGACCGCAAACGTTGCAGTTTTTCGCAACCAAGTCCTTGAAATCGGCTGCGCGGCGACAGTTGCGAGTCGCCCTCAATCCGTCAGCCGAGGGCGCGCGCCAGCGCCGCGCGCAGCGTGTCCGGGGCGGTCAGGTGCGGAAGGTGGCCGCTCGCCTCGATCAGCTCCAGCCTCGCATGCGGCCAGCAGCGGGCGAGGTATTCGCCGGCCGCGACCGGAACGATGGGATCGTCGGACGGCTGGATCAGGACGGTGGGCGTCGCATAGCCCGACAGCCGATCGCGCATGTCCGTCAGAAACACGGTCCGCGCCATCGACAGCGCGACGTCCGGGCGCATGGCGCGCAGACTCTGGCGAAAGTCGTCGACCAGCGCCGGTTCGGCGCCGCGGCCGACGGCGACGGGCGAGAAGTCGTCGCACCACGCCAGGTAGTCGTCGCCGATCCGGTCGAGCAGCGCGTCGATGTCGTCGGCGGCGAGGCCGACCGGGTAGTCGTCGTCGATCACGTAGCACGGCGCGGCGGCGATCATGACGATGCGCCGGAACGCCGCGGGGTCGCGTTTGGCGGCGAGCATCCCGATCATCGCGCTCATCGAATGGCCGACGAGCGTGCACGGGGCGCAGCCGGCCGAGACGACGACCGCGAGCATGTCCTCGGCGAACCTGTCGAGCGAGGCGTAGCAGGCGGCGTCGAAGTGAACCGGGTCGATCATCCAGTCGAAGCGGACGACGCGGAAGCGCGGCTCGAGCCAAGGCAGAAGCTTCGCCCAGACCCGCTGGTCCGTGCCGAAGCCGTTGCCGAGCAGCACGGCCGCCTCGCCCGCGCCGGAGACCGTGATTTTCATCTGCTGAGCGAATCCGGCCCTGCGCGCGACGAGGCGGTAGTCGGAATGGCTGGCCATCGCGGAGGTCTTGTCGGTTCGGAAATGGGCTTTGGTCGTTCACTCGGCCGGCGTTTCGAGCACCTGTCGGATCTTGTCGGCGAGATCGTCGGCCGTGTACGGTTTCTTGAGCCAGGCGCCCTTCTGCTGGCCGAGGCGGGCGATCGCCGGCTCGGCGTAGCCCGAGGTGAACAGCACCTTGAGTTCGGGCTTCACCGCGAGGGCGGCCTCCGCAAGTTCGAGGCCGGTCATCCCCCCGGGCATCACCATGTCGGTGAAGACGAGCGCGATCTCCGGCCGCCGCGCGACCTCGGCCATGGCGGCGGCGCCGTTGTCGGCCTCGACGATCTCGTAGCCGAGGCTGCGCAATCGCCGGCTGAGCACCTTGCGCAGGCGGGGGTCGTCCTCGACGAGGAGGATCGTCTCCGACCCCTTGGCGAGCGCCTCGGGCTCGACGTCGACCGTCCGGGCGGCGGCTTCCGCCGTCGCGCCTTCGGCGAGCGGCAGATAAAGCCGCACGCTCGTGCCGCGTCCGAGTTCCGAATAGATCTGGATGTGCCCGCCCGACTGCTTGACGAAGCCGTAGACCATGCTGAGGCCGAGACCGGTGCCGGCGCCGGTGGGCTTGGTGGTGAAGAACGGCTCGAAGGCGCGCCGCCGGATCTCGTCCGACATGCCCGAACCGCTGTCGGACACGGTCACGAGCACATAGCGGCCGGTGCGCACGTCCGGATAGGACTGGGCGTAGTCGGCGTCGAGCCGCACCGGCGCAACCTCGATCGTCAGCCGCCCGCCGCGCGGCATCGCGTCGCGCGCGTTGATCGCGAGATTCAGGAGCGCGTTCTGCAGCTGCACGCCGTCGATGATGGCGGTGAGCGGGTGCGCCGGAACCTGGATCCTGAGTTCGATCGTCTCGCCGAGGGTGCGACGCAGCAGGGCCGAGAAACTGGCGAGCAGCGCGCCGACGTCGGTCGCCTCGGAGTTGAGCGGCTGCCGCCGGCCGAAGGCGAGCAGCTGCGAGGCGAGCCGGGCGCCGTCGCGCGCGGCTCCATGCGCCTCGTCGGCGAGTTCGCGCTGGTCGGGGTCGGAGAGCTGCGGCGCGAGCAATTCCAGATTGGCGATCACCGCGGTCAGGATGTTGTTGAAATCGTGCGCGACGCCGCCGGTGAGCTGCCCGACCGCCTCCATCTTCTGCGACTGGCGGAGTTCTTCCTCCATCTTCTGGCGACTGGTCAGGTCGCGGATGAAGCCGGTGAACATTCGGCTGTGCTTCGACCGCGCCTCGCCGATCGACAGTTCGATCGGAAAGACGACGCCGGCCTTGGTCACGGCCTTCACCAGCCGCCCATAACCGATGATCCGCTTCTCGCCCGTGCGCAGGTAATTGTCGAGGTAGCCGTCGTGCCCGGATGCATAGGGCTCGGGCATCAGGATCTTGACGTTCTCGCCGATCAGCTCGTCGCGGCGGTAGCCGAACATTTCGGAAGCGGCCGCGCTGAACGAACGGATGATTCCGCGTTCGTCGATCACCACCATCGCCTCGGGGACGGTGTCGAGGATCGAGCGGAGCAGCGCCTCGCGCTCGGACAGGTCCTCCTTCGCCCGCTTCAATCCGGTGACGTCGATATTGTTCTGAAGGATCGAGCGGAGGGCGCCGTCCTCGGACTTGCGCGCGACGCACAGCGTCCGGATCGCCAACGGCCAGCCGGACTTCGTGTGGTGGACGACCTCGCCTTCCCAGTTGTCGTGGTCGCGCAGGATGCGCAGAATCTCGTCGCGCGGGACGGGATATTCTGTCTTCAGCAGATCCTGCGTCGTTCGACCCACGGCCTCGTCGCGCCTCCAGCCGTAGAGCCGCTCGCAGCCGGAGCTCCAGTGCAGGATGGCGCCGTCCGGCTCCTGCACGATGATGTTGGCGAGGTCGAGAATCCTCGCCAGCGAGGTCGCTTCGGCGGTCAATTCCACCTCCTGAGGCCGAACGGTCCCGCCGTTGCCGTCGCCGGCGACAGGCTGAACCCCGTGCTCTCGACGCGCTTCATGGCTTTGGGCGCCCGGCGCCCCGGACGCTGCGCACGGATCGGGGTCCGGCGCCGGACAGGTCGAGTCTATAGGAGGATATTGAATCAAGTCAATATTAAGGACGCCTGACAACAAGTCAAAGGCGTTTCTATATTTGATATGGATGGTCTTGTCTTTCGCCCGGCGCCCGAGTCCCCCCCATCAGTATGTATTTTAACTCGATATATTCCTCGATGCCGTGGCGTGAGTCTTCACAGGCGGCGCCGCTTTCCTTGGGGCCTGGGAACCGCCGCCGAGCGCTCGGCGACACGACGCTACGCTGGGGGATCGGCGTCGCCGTCGGCTGCGGCGTTGTCCACGCGGCGCATGTTGTCGATGATCTTCAGAAGGTAATGCAGCATGTGGGCCGAATCGTTGATCGAGAAGCCGGCCAGCGCCTCCGCGTAGTAGGCGCGGATCTTCGGTTGCGCGAGGTCGCGCCAGACGTGCCGGCCCGCCTCGGTCATGGTGATGACGCGCGAGCGCCGATCGCGGGAATCGGGCGCGATCGCGACATGGCCGTCGCGCTCCATACGGCCGATGAGCCCGGCGAGGTTCTGGCGGCTGACCATCAGGTAGCGAGCGAGGTCGCCGACGCTCATTCCGCCTTCGACCGCGTCGCGCGACAACGCCCCCAGCACCGCCCATTGCTGCGTGGTCAGGCCCTCGGCCTCGACCGCCCGACTGCCGGTTTTATGCAACATATTTGCGCATTGATAGAGACGGAAGAACAGCCGGTTGGCCAGTTCAATCTTCGCGTCGCTTTCCATTATCCGGGCTTGGCCGTCGCTTTTCGTCATGGGGACCCTCTTGCGTATCGCCCGGATCGTTGATAGATATGACAACATGTTGTTTTAAATGTCCAGCCGAAGCCTCCTCACGCCGCAAGGCGCGGGGAGGGCGCTCCGGCGGCGTCACGGGAGGGTGCGAGGCATGGCGCGGTTTGCAGGCAAGGTCGTGGTGGTCACCGGCGGCGGGGGAGGAATCGGCGGCGCGACCGCGCGCCGGTTCGCCCAGGAGGGCGCGACGGTCGCCGTTCTCGACCTCAACCGCGACGCCGCGGAAAGGGTCGCGGCCGACATCCGCGCCTGCGGCGGCCTCGCGGCGGCTTTCGCCTGCGACATCGCGCGGCGCGCCGACGTCGACGCCGCGATCGCCGCCGTCACGGCGGAGCTTGGCCCGATCAGCGTCCTCGTCAACAACGCCGGCTGGGACGTGTTCAAGCCCTTCCTGAAGACCGAGCCGGTCGAGTGGGAGAAGCTGATCGCGATCAACCTCGTCGGCGCGTTGCATATGCATCACGCGGTCCTGCCGGGCATGGCCGAGCGCCGGTCGGGGCGGATCGTCAACATCGCCTCCGACGCCGCGCGCGTCGGCTCGTCGGGCGAGGCCGTCTACGCGGCGTGCAAGGGCGGGCTCGTCGCTTTCTCGAAGACCATGGCCCGCGAGCACGCCCGCCACGGCGTCACGGTCAACGTCGTCTGCCCCGGCCCGACCGACACCGCGCTGTTCGCCGGCTTCAAGGAGGGCGCCTCCAACCCGGAGAAGCTGGTCGAGGCCTTCACCCGCTCGATCCCGCTCGGACGCATCGGCCAGCCGGACGACCTGCCCGGCGCGATCCTGTTCTTCGCCAGCGACGACGCCGCCTATGTCACCGGACAGGTGCTCAGCGTGTCCGGCGGCCTGACGATGGCCGGCTGATCGCACAAGATTTCGCAAAGAGGCGTTCCATGACCTTCGAAGACATCCTTTACGAGATCCGCAACGGCGTCGCCTGGATCGTCATCAACCGGCCCGACAAGATGAACGCCTTTCGCGGGACGACCTGCGACGAACTGATCAAGGCGCTCTACAAGGCCGGGTACGACCGCGATGTCGGCGCGATCGTGCTCGCGGGGGCCGGCGACCGCGCTTTCTGCACCGGCGGCGACCAGTCGGCGCACGACGGCGCCTACGACGGCCGCGGCACGATCGGCCTGCCGATGGAGGAATTGCACGCCGCCATCCGCGACGTGCCGAAGCCGGTGATCGCGCGCGTCCAGGGCTTCGCCATCGGCGGCGGCAACGTGCTCGCCACCCTCTGCGACCTGACCATCTGCTCGGACAAGGCGGTGTTCGGCCAGGTCGGCCCGAAGATGGGCTCGGTCGACCCGGGCTACGGCACCGCCTTCCTCGCCCGCGTCGTCGGGGAAAAGAAGGCGCGCGAGATGTGGTATCTGTGCCGGCGCTACTCCGGCAAGGAAGCGGTGGAGATGGGGCTCGCCAACCTCTGCGTGCCGCACGACCAACTCGACGCCGAAGTGCAGAAGTGGGGCGAGGAGCTGTGCGAGCGCAGCCCGACGGCGCTGGCCATCGCCAAGCGCAGCTTCAACGCCGACACCGCCCATCAGGCCGGGATCGCCGGCATGGGCATGTACGCGCTGAAGCTCTACTACGAGACCGAAGAGTCGAAGGAAGGCGTCGCCGCGCTCAAGGAGAAACGCAAGCCGCAATTCCGCAAGCATGCGAAATAGCGCTCCCTCTCCCCGCTTGCGGGGGGAGGGCCGGGGTGAGGGGCTGCGCCGCCCCGTCCGGCTGGCGCAGCGCCGCCGATCATTCCGGCTAGCGCAGCGCAGCCCCTCATCCGGCCCCTCGGGCCACCTTCTCCCCGCAGGCGGGGAGAAGGGAATGCGGAAGGCTTCCCCATGAACCCCTATCTCGACGACGACCTCGTCGCCCTGGCCCAGCAGGCGCGCCGCTTCGCGACCGACCGGATCGCGCCCGGCTTCCAGGAACGCGACCGCACCCGCGCGCTCGACCGCGGGCTCATCAAGGACATGGGCGCGATGGGGTTCGTCGCCCCGGAGCTGCCGGAGACGTTCGGCGGCTCGGGGCTCGGCGCGCTCGCCGCCGGCGTGATCTGCGAGGAGATCGCCCGCGCCGACCTCAGCATGTCCTACGCCAATCTGCTGGCGTCGCTGAACGCGCAGATCCTCGCTCATCACGGGGCGCCCGAGGTGGTGGGCCCGTGGCTCCGGCGCCTGACCGCCGGCGAGGCGCTGATCGCGATCGCGCTGACCGAACCGCGCGGCGGCTCCGACGCCGCCAACCTGCGCTTGCGCATCGAGCGCGACGGCGACCATTACGTGGTCGACGGGGAAAAGACCTCGATCTCCGCCGCCGATCAGGCGGACGCCGCCGTCGTGTTCGGGCGCACCGGCTCCGTCGAAGCCGGCGCCCATGGCGTGACCGCGCTGTTCGTGCCGATGGATCTGCCCGGGATCACGCGCAACCGGTTCGACTGCCACGGCCAGCGCGCCATCGGGCGCGGCTCGCTGTTCTTCGACGCCGTGCGCGTGCCCGTCTCGCACCGGCTCGGCGCCGAGAACAAGGGCTTCGTCCAGGTGATGCAGGGCTTCGATTTCTCCCGGGCGCTGATCGGCCTCCAGGTGCTCGCGGTCGCGCGCGTTTCGCTCGAGGAGACCTGGGCCTACGTCGCCCGGCGCGAGGCGTTCGGCAAGCCGCTGTCGGCGTTTCAGGGCGTCTCGCATCCCCTCGCCGATTTCGACACCCAGGTCGAGGCGGCGCGCCTCCTGTGCCTGCAGGCGCTCTGGCTGAAGGACAAGGGCGCTCCCCACAGCGCGGAGGCGGCCATGTGCAAATGGTGGGCGCCGAAGCTCGCCTACGACACGATCCACCAGTGCCTGCTGATGCACGGACACGGCGGCTACGACCGCGGGCCGCTGGAACAGCGGCTGCGCGACGTGCTCGGCTTCCAGATCGGCGACGGCACCGCCCAGATCATGAAGACGATCATCGCCAGGACCCGCGCCGGGCGAGAGGCCGTCCCCGCCTGAGGCGAAGGACTGCAGACAAGCAAACGGGGAACGGGAGAGGAACATGGAATTCGACGCCGTCCTTCTGCCGCCGCGACGCGCTGACAGCGTCGCGCGCGGCTTCTGGCGCGACCGGACGATCAACGACGAACTCGACGCCTGCCTCGCCGACCGCCCGGACAAGCTTGCGCTGACGTCTGTCGAACGCGAGACCGGAGCGGTTCGCCGGCTCACGTATCGCGAGCTCGCGACGCTCGCCGACCGCATCGCGGTCGGCCTCGCTCGCCTTGGCGTCGGCCGCAACGACGTCGTCGCCATGCAGTTGCCGAACGGCTGGCGCTTCGCCGCGCTCTATCTCGCCTGTTCGCGAATCGGCGCGGTGCTCAATCCGCTGATGCCGATCTTCCGCGAGCACGAACTCGCATTCATGCTCAAGCACGGCGAAGCCAAGGTGTTCGTGGCGCCGAAGGCCTATCGGCGCTTCGACCACGAGACGATGGCGCGCGGCCTCGCCAGGGACCTGCCGTCGCTGAAGCAGGTCCTCGTTGTCGAGGGCGGCGGCGCGGACGACTTCGACGCGCTCCTGACGGTCCCGGAGTGGGAGAAGGAGACGGACGCCGCGGCGATCCTGAGCGGAAGCCGCCCGGGTCCCGACGACATCACCCAGCTCATCTACACGTCCGGCACCACCGGCGAGCCCAAGGGGGTGATGCATTCGGCGAACACGCTGATGGCCAACATTGCCCCCTATGCCGAGCGTCTGAGGCTCGGCGCCGACGACATCGTGCTGATGGCGTCGCCGATGGCCCACCAGACCGGCTTCATGTACGGGCTCCTGATGCCGATCATGCTCGGCGCCAGCGCCGTGCTCCTCGACTTGTGGGACCCGTCCACGGCCGCCGACCTCATTCGCGCGGAGCGGGTGACCTTCACCATGGCTTCGACGCCGTTCCTGACCGACCTGACCCGCGTCGTGACCGAGACCGGGGAGGGAGTCCCGACGCTGAAGACTTTCCTGTGCGCGGGCGCGCCGATTCCGGGTCCGCTCGTCGAACAGGCGCGCGCGGGGCTCGGCGCCAAGATCGTCTCGGCCTGGGGCATGACCGAGAACGGCGCGGTCACGCTGATCAAGCCGGACGACGACGACCGCCTCGCCGTCACCAGCGACGGCTGCGCGCTGCCGGGCGTGGAGGTCAGGGTGATCGACGCCGACGGGGCGGACCTGCCGCCGGGCCAGCCGGGGAAGCTGGTCGTGCGCTCCGTCTCCAACTTCGGCGGCTATCTCAAGCGCCCGCAGTGGAACAACACCGACGCGGACGGCTGGTTCGACACCGGCGACCTCGCATACAGGGACGAGGCCGGCTACATCCGCATCAGCGGGCGGGCCAAGGACGTGATCATCCGAGGCGGCGAGAACATTCCGGTGGTCGAGATCGAATCGCTGCTCTACCGACACCCGGCGGTCGCGCAGATCGCCATCGTCGCCTTTCCCGACGAGCGTCTCGGCGAGCGCGCTTGCGCGGTCGTGGTCGCCAAGCCCGGCGCCGCATTCGACTTCGAGGCGATGAGCGGCTTCCTCAGGAGCCAGAGGGTCGCCGTCCAGTACATTCCGGAGAAGCTGATCGTGCGAGACGCCCTGCCGGCGACCCCGTCGGGCAAGATCCAGAAGTTCCGCTTGCGCGAAATGCTGAAGGAAGGGAGCCTGTAAGGCGAAGGGCGGCGCGCCGGCGCCGATCTTGAAACCTTTGTCCGACTTGACACGAGGCGTCTGCGCACGCCCGCATGCAGGGGTTTCCCGGAGGGGCCTTGCGGACCGGGAGTTAGTTTAGATATGAACGATCAGGTCGTGACATGCGGCCAGCTCGTCTCTATCAGGGGCGTGACCTGGATCGAAGCGGTGGAACGCCGGGCGGACGCGGGACGGAAATAGAACGAGGCCACAGATGACGCCGAAGGAAATTCTCGAACAATTCGGGCCGCGCGAGTCGATGGCCTACGACGTGGTCGTCGTCGGGGCGGGGCCGGCCGGGCTCGCGACGGCCATTCGCCTGAAGCAGCTCAATCCGGAGCTGTCGGTCGTCGTCCTGGAAAAAGGCTCGGAGCCGGGGGCGCACATCCTGTCCGGCGCGGTGATGGACCCGCGGGCCCTGACGGAGCTCCTTCCCGATTGGAAGGAGCGGGGCGCCCCGCTGAACCAGCCCGTGGTCGGCGACGACGTCCTGATCTTGTCGGAGACGGGCTCGAGGCGAATTCCGGATTTCCTCGTTCCGCGCAATTTTCACAACAACGGCTGCTACATCGTCCGGCTGGGCTATGTCGTGAAGTGGCTCGCCGAGCAGGCCGAGGCGCTCGGGGTCGAGATCTTTCCCGGCTTCGCCGCCGCCGAGATCCTCTACGCCGAGGACGGCTCGGTGCGCGGGGTCGCGACCGGCAACATGGGAATCGGCAAGGACGGCGAACCCAAAGGCTCCTTCCAACTCGGGATGGAGCTGACCGGCCGCTACACGATCTTCGCCGAGGGCGCGCGCGGCCAGCTCGGCCGGCAATTGCTCGAACGGTTCCGCCTGACCGAAGGCAAGGATCCGCAGACCTACGCCATCGGCATCAAGGAGCTGTGGGAGGTTCCTGAGGACAAGGCCGAGCCCGGCCGCGTCATGCACACCGCCGGCTGGCCGATGGGCCGGGGCGCCTTCGGCGGCGGGTTCCTCTACCATCTCGAGGGCCGGCTGGTTTCGGTCGGCTTCGTGATCGGCCTCGACTACCAGAACCCCTGGATGAGCCCGTTCGAGGAGATGCAGCGCTGGAAGACCCATCCGGCGATCCGCTCGCACATCGAAGGCGGCAAGCGGCTGAGCTACGGCGCGCGCGCGATCAACAACGGCGGCCCGCAGGCCCTGCCGAAAGTCGTCTTTCCCGGCGGCGCGCTGGTCGGCTGCGACGCGGGCTTCATGAACGCGGCGCGCGTCAAGGGCAGCCACGCGGCGATCAAGAGCGGCATGCTGTGCGCCGAGGCGCTGGCCGAGGCGCTCGCCGCAGGACGGCAGGGCGACGAGCTGACCGCCTACCCGGAGCTCTTCCGCAAGAGCTGGCTCCACTTTGAGCTTCAGCAAAGCCGCAACTTCAAGCCGTGGTTCAAGAAAGGGCCGCTCGTCGGCGAGCTGATGACGGGCGTCGAGCACTGGCTTTTGCCCAAACTCGGCGTCTCGACGCCGCCCTGGACGATCCACACCCCCAAACCTGACTATGCCTGCCTGAAGCCGGCCGCGGAGAGTCCGAAGATCGACTACCCGAAACCGGACGGCAAGGTCAGCTTCGACCGGCTGTCGTCGGTGTTCGTCGGCAACGTCAACCACGAGGAGGACCAGCCGCCGCACCTGACGCTGAGGGATCCGAGCGTCCCGGTGGTCGTCAATCTCGCTCGCTACGCCGGCCCCGAGCAGCGCTATTGCCCGGCCGGGGTGTACGAGTTCGTGGCGGACGAGACGGGCGGCGAGCGTCTGGTGATCAACGCGCAGAATTGCGTCCACTGCAAGACCTGCGACATCAAGGACCCGACCCAGAACATCGTCTGGGTCGCGCCCGAGGGCGGGGGCGGTCCGAACTATTCCGGCATGTGACGCCGACCAAGACGACAGGAGATTCCCGATGGCTTCCCCCCGCGCGTCCTTCCAGTGGGACGATCCGCTTTCGCTCGAAAGCCAGCTCTCGGCCGACGAGCGGGCGGTGCGCGACGCGGCACAGGCCTTCGCGCAGGGCGAGCTGCTGCCGAAGGCGCAGGAGGCGTTCCGGCGCGAGACGACCGATCCGTCGATCTTCCGCGCCATGGGCGAACTCGGCCTGCTCGGCGCGACCATCCCGGACACTTACGGCGGCGCCGGTCTGAACTACGTCAGCTACGGCCTGATCGCGCGCGAGGTCGAGCGGGTCGATTCCGGCTACCGCTCGATGATGAGCGTCCAGTCGTCGCTGGTGATGCTGCCGATCTTCGAATTCGGAAATGAGGCGACGAAGCAGAAGTACCTGCCCAGGCTCGCCTCCGGCGAATCCATCGGTTGCTTCGGCCTGACCGAGCCGAACTACGGCTCCGACGCCGGCGGCATGATCACCCGCGCGCGCAAGGTCGACGGCGGCTACCGGCTCTCGGGCGCGAAAATGTGGATCACCAACAGCCCGATCGCCGACGTCTTCGTCGTCTGGGCGAAGGATGAGGCCGGCGACATCCGCGGCTTCGTGCTTGAGAAGGGCGCCACGGGCCTCTCCGCTCCGGCGATCCACGGCAAGGTGGGCTTGCGCACGTCGATCACCGGCGAGATCGTGCTCGACGAGGTGTTCTGCCCCGAGGAGAACGCGTTTCCCGAGGTGCGCGGCCTCAAGGGTCCGTTCACCTGCCTCAACAGCGCCCGCTACGGCATCGCCTGGGGCGCCATGGGCGCGGCGGAGGACTGCTTCGCACGCGCGCGTCAGTACGTGCTCGACCGCAAGCAGTTCGGGCGTCCGCTCGCCGCCAATCAGCTCGTCCAGAAGAAGCTCGCCGACATGCTGACCGAGATCACGCTCGGTCTCCAGGCTGTCTTGCGCCTCGGCCGGCTGAAGGACGAGGGCGCGGCCCCGGTCGAGCTGACGTCGATCCTCAAGCGCAACAATTGCGGCAAGGCGCTCGACATTGCGCGCGCTGCCCGCGACATGATGGGCGGCAACGGCATCTCCGACGAGTTCGGCGTCGCCCGTCACCTCGTCAATCTCGAGGTGGTCAACACCTACGAGGGCACCCACGACATCCACGCCCTCATCCTCGGCCGCGCGATCACCGGCATCCCGGCCTTCTCCTGAGCCGCAGCATTCGTCTCTGGCGGCGGGGCGTGCGGCGCCCTATCGTGCCGCCGACGAGGAAACTGCGGGGGTGTGATGATGAATGGGTCTCGCGGGTTGGCGCTCGGCGCGCTTCTGCTGTTCGGGCTGGGCCACGCGTCCGCCGCCGGCATCGAGGGGCGGCTGTCGGGCGCCTGGGCGACCTCGCCGGCCGAATGCAAGAAGCTCTTCGTCCGCAGCGGCGGCGGCGTCGTCTTCCGCCAGCCGGTCGACCAGTTCGCCCAGGCCGCGATCATCGCCCCGGGCGCGGTCACGTTGCCGAACCAGGTTTGCCGGGTGACCAGGACCGTGCAGAAGGGCGGGCTGACGACGCTCGACTTCGAATGCCAGGACTCGATCAGCTACACCTCCCAGTCGGTGGAGATCGAGATCAAGTCCGGCTCGCAGATCGTCTACCGGCCGAACGGCGACAAGACGCTCGACACCGCCTTGATCAAATGCGGGATGTGAGGCCCGCTGCCGCCGGATAGCGCATTGTAACGTGGACGGTCGCGCCGTCGCGGCGCGCCGTGGTGATCATGCCGCTGTGCTCGAACACCGCGATCATCGAGACGTTGTCGGCCAGGACTTCGGCGACCAGTTCGGTAATCCCCGCATCCCGGGCGACCGCGGCGATATGGTGCATCAGCACCGCCCCGAGCCCGTGGTGCTGGAACGCGTCGACGACGGTGAACGCGACTTCGGCCTTGCCCGGCTCGGTGACGACATAGCGGGCGCCGCCCAGGATCTTCTCGGCGCCGTTGGCCTTCGTGACCGCGATCAGGACGACGTGATTGACGAAATCGACGTCGAAGAAATAGTGCTGCTCCTTCTCCGAGAGGTGGCGCTTCACCGCGAAGAAGCGGTGATAGAGCGTGTCGGGGCTGGCATGCTCCATTTCCGCGATGATCGCCTTTCGGTCCTCCGGCTTCTGCGCGCGCAACTCCACCACCGAGCCGTCGTGCAGCGTCTCGGTCACGTGAAACGTCTTCGGATCGAACATCGCCCCCCCGGCGTTCCCCAAGCAGCGTTCGTCGCCGCAGCCCGGCGCGATTATGCAGACATCCGCAGGCGAGGCCAGTCGCCGGCGCGTCGCGGCGGTGCGACGAATCCGCCGGAATGTTTCGACCGCCCACGCGGGCACCTCGGACGAGGTCGCAGAAGCGAGGGATTACGCAGAAACAAAATGGTTATCGTCAGGATAATCCATGATACGGTCGTGACAGTGGGGCTGCGTCGTGCGGCCACCCGCGCCGCTGTATGAAATTCGAATCTGTCACGGACTTCGTCCGGCCGAGCGGCGCCTCAGGCGACGCTTCTCGGAGGAAGCTCCAGCGCCGTCAGGAACGTCCTCGAGACGTCCGCCGCGCGGACCAGGACGAGGACGAGTTGCAAGTCGCCGAGTTGCAGGATTCGAGTCCTAAGTCCTTGAAATCGGCCGCGCGCCGAACAATCCTCGCTGGCGACGCCAATGTCGCGGCGAAGCCTCGCCTACAGGAGCCCAACCACCGAGAAGGCCTCGCCGCCGTAGCCGGCCTCGGCCGGGATCTTCAGACCGGGGCCGCCGTCGACCATGGCCTTCTCCGGAACCACAGTGACCACCCGCGTCGCGCGCGCCGCGGCGAGCGCGGATTGCGCGTCGGCGTGAGCCGAGAGCTTCCATAAGTTTCGGTGGGTCGGGAACAGCAGCTTGAAGCGCTTTCCGTGCTCGGCCAGCGCTTCCGCCGGCGCAATCCAGACGGAATCGACCGCCTCATGGCCGTCGTGGGCGAGCGCCTGATCGGGCGGGGCGAGGGCGAGGAAGAAATGCGTGTCGAAACGCTTCGGCACGAAGTCCGGCGTGATCCAGTGGGCGTAGGGAACCAGCGCGTCGAGCGCCGGCGAGAGCCTTTCCCGCGCCATCAGCTCGGCGAAGGGCGCAGCTCGGTCCAGCTTTTCGGCGCGCGCGGCAGAGACGATCCCCGGCTCGCCCTCGGGCCGCGCCAGCAGCACGCCGCATTCCTCGAACGCCTCGCGGATCGCCGCGACCTTGAACGGGGCGAGCGGGTCCGAAGGCGCCTGCGTCTGCGCCAGCGCTTCGTCCGCCGCCTCCATCCGCCCGCCGGGAAAGACGAGCGCGCCGGAGGCGAAGTCGATCTGGTGGTGGCGCATGACCATGAAGGTCTCGAGCCCGGTCGCCCCGTCGCGCAGCAGCACAATGGTCGAAGCGGGGCGGGCGGCGGCTGGGGCGGTCATGCGCGGCCCTGCTCCCGCTCGCGCAGCCGGAAGCGCTGGATCTTGCCGGTCGCGGTCTTGGGCAGTTCGTCGACGAACTCGATCGCGCGCGGGTATTTGTAGGGCGCGAGGCGGTCCTTGACGAAGGCCTTGATCTCCGCGTCGTCGGCGTGCGCGCCGGGGCGGAGCACCACGAAGGCCTTGGTCTTGGTGAGGCCCTCGGCGTCCGGCACGCCGATCACCGCGGCCTCAAGCACGGCCGGGTGCTGGACGATGGTCGCCTCGACCTCGAACGGGCTGACATAGACGCCGCTGACCTTGAGCATGTCGTCGCTGCGCCCGCCATAGGTGTAGGAGCCGTCGGCGTTGCGCACGTACTTGTCGCCGGCCCTGGTCCAGCCGCCCTGGAACGTCTCGCGCGTCTTCTCGCGATTGCCCCAGTACATCAGCGCCGCCGACGGCCCGTGGATGTAAAGGTCGCCGGGCTCGCCGTCGGGGACAGGGGCGCCGCCCTCGCCGCGCAACTCGATGTCGTAGCCCGGCACCGGCCAGCCGGTCGTGCCGTAGCGCACGCGGTCGGGGCGGTTCGAGATGAAGATGTGCAGCATCTCGGTCGAGCCGATGCCGTCGACGATGTCGACGCCGAAGTGACGCTTGAACCGCTCGCCGATGTCGGCGGGCAGCGCTTCGCCGGCGGACGAGACGAGTCGCAGCGCGACCGCGTCGCGTTTGGGCAGGGCGGGGGAGGCGAGCATCCCGGCGAAGCCGGTCGGGGCGCCGTAGAAGACGGTCGGCTTCACCCCGCCGACCTCGCCGCGCCAGCGCTTGAACACGGCGTCGGGCGTCGGCCGCTCGGCCATCAGCAGGACCGTCGCGCCGACCGACATCGGGAAGGTCAGCGCGTTGCCGAGGCCGTAGGCGAAGAAGAGCTTCGCCGCCGAAAAGCAGACGTCGTCCTCGGCGAGGCGTAGGACCGCCTTGCCGTAGAGTTCGGCGGTCCACCAGGGGTTGGCGTGGGAATGCACGGTCCCCTTGGGGCGGCCGGTCGAGCCCGACGAATAGAGCCAGAAGGCCGGATCGTCGGCGTGGGTGCGCGCGGGACGCGCGAGCGGCGCCTGGCTCTCGACGAAGGCCTCGAAGTCCACCTCGCCGAACTCGAGCGGCTGGGTCGGACGCGACACCACGACCTTGTGGACTTCGTGGTCGGAGCGAGTCAGCGCGGCTTTCAGCGCAGGCTTGAGCGCGCCCGAGACGATCGCGGCCTGGGCGCGGGCGTGCTCCAGCATGTAGGCGTAGTCGTCGGCGGTGAGCAGGGTGTTGACCGCGACCGGCACGGCGCCGGCGAGGATGGCGCCGAGGAAGGCGACCGGCCAGTCGCAGGAATCGAGCATGAGCAGCAGCACTCGCTCCTCGCGCTTGACGCCCGCGTCCTTCAGCGCCGCCGCGAAGCGCCGCACGCGCTCGTCGAGGCGGCCATAGGTCAGGGCGCCCTCGTCGTCGATGAAGGCGGTCTTGTTCGGGCGGCCCGCGTTGGCTTCGAGGAGATGCCGGGCGAAGTTGAACGCCTCCGGCGGCGCTGCGACGCTGGTCGCGGTCATCGTGTCCTCCCCGTCATTCTGTTCTTCAGGTGAACTCTATTTTGCCCGCGGGCAACAGATAAAGCACGTAGGCGCGGCCTTGCGACACGGTCGGCGCGTGGGCGCTTCCTGCAGGATAGACGACCCAGCCGGCGCCGCGGCCGTCGAACAGCGCCTCGCCCTCGACTGGAATCACAAGGTCGATCTCGCCGTTGGGATGGACGTGATGCGGCCCGGCGAGGTCTTTCATGTCGACCACGTCGACGGAGAAGCCGGAAAGGTCTGGGGCGGGCTTGAAGACGCGGCCGTAGCGCAAGCCGCCCGCCTCGCGGTTGCAGAGCCAACCCTCCGCCGCGCCGGCCTCGCAATGAGCCTTCAGGCTCGCGAAGGTCCCGGAGCCCGGCCCGTGCGCACGGTTGAGGAACACGTCGAGATCGGCGTCGAGCGGGCGGCCGGCGATCTCGGCGGCAATGGCGGCGATCGCGGCGCGCATCGTGTCGGGGGTCAGGGTCATTTCGTCACGGATTGGCGGGATCGGCTTGCCCGCGCTGGCGTTGATGCAATATTATGCCTGCTCGAATGGATAGGAATGCGAGTCCGTCATGTCAAGCACTATAGTGCCGGAGACGCAGACCGCCCGCGACGAGGCGGATGGGGGCGAGCGCAAGGATCCGTTCCTGATCGCGCTTGGCGAGCGGGTGCGGGCGCTTCGCTCGCGCCGCGGCATGACGCGCAAGGCGCTGGCGCAGGCGACCGACGTCTCCGAGCGGCATCTCGCCAATCTGGAATATGGCGTCGGCAACGCCTCGATCCTGGTGCTGTTGCAGGTGACGCGCGCGCTCCATTGCTCGTTCGCCGAGTTGCTCGGCGACGTCACGACTCAGTCGCCGGAATGGCTGCTGCTGCGCGAGATGCTCGAGACGCGCGACGAGGCGACGCTGCGGCGGGTGCGCGTCGCGGTCGCCGAGATGCTGGGCACAAGGGCGGGGGAGGAGCGAACGCGACCGCCGCGCATCGCGCTCATCGGTCTGCGCGGCGCCGGAAAGTCGACGCTCGGGCGAATGCTGGCCGAGGACCTCGATTTCCCCTTCGTCGAGATGACCCGCGAGATCGAGAAGACCGCCGGTTGCTCGACCTCGGAGATCCTCGGCCTCTACGGGCAGAACGCCTATCGCCGCTATGAGCGGCGCGCCCTCGAGGAGGCGGTGCAGATCTACCCCGAGGCGGTGATCGCCACCGCCGGCGGCATGGTCGCGGACCTCGTCAGTTTCAACCTGCTGCTCGGCCATTGCACGACCGTCTGGCTGCAGGCCGACCCGGAGGATCACATGGCGCGGGTCGCCGCGCAGGGCGACACGCGGCCGATGGCGGCGAGCGCGGAGGCGATGGAGGACTTGAAGTCGATCCTCGCCGGCCGCGCCGCCTTCTATTCCAAGGCCGACCTGCGCATCGACACGAGCGCGCAACCGTTGCTGGAGACCTTCGAGATCCTGCGGGCGGAGGTGCGGGAGGCGCTGGGAATGGCGGCGTGACCCGGACATTTGGGCTTGCCGTCGCGGTAATCATGCATTATGGTGCACATTAGAAGATGCACTAAACTGCCTATCGAGGAGCGCCGCATGAGCCACCCGGTCGACTACCAGACCGAGCCGTCCCGCTACCGCCACTGGAAGCTCGCCTTCGACGGGCCGGTGGCGACGCTGATCGCGGCCTTCGACGAGGACGCGGGCCTGCGCCCCGGCTACAAGCTCAAGCTCAACTCCTACGACCTCGGCGTCGACATCGAGCTCAACGACGCGGTCAACCGCATTCGCTTCGAGCACCCGGAGGTGAAGGCGGTCGTCGTCACCAGCGGGCGCGACCGCGTGTTCTGCTCGGGCGCGAACATCTTCATGCTCGGCGTCTCGAGCCACGCCTGGAAGGTGAATTTCTGCAAGTTCACCAACGAGACCCGCAACGGCATGGAAGATTCCTCGACGTTCGACGGCCTGAAATTCCTCGCCGCGGTCAACGGCTCCTGCGCCGGCGGCGGCTACGAGCTGGCGCTCGCCTGCGACGAGATCCTTCTCGTCGACGACCGGTCGAGCGCGGTGAGCCTGCCGGAGGTGCCGCTGCTCGGCGTGCTGCCCGGCACCGGCGGCCTCACCCGCCTCACCGACAAGCGCCACGTCCGTCACGACCTCGCCGACGTCTTCTGCACGACCAGCGAGGGCGTGCGCGGCCAGAAGGCGGTCGACTGGCGCCTCGTCGACGCGGTCGCGAAGCCGGCGCAGTTCGCGGAAGCCGCGCGCGCCCGAGCGCTGGCGCTGGCGGCGAAGAGCGACCGCCCCGAGGGCGCGAAGGGCGTCGCCCTGCCGCAGCTCGACCGCGCGATCGAACCGGACGCGCTGCGCTACCCGCACGTTACGGTCGCCATCGACCGCGCGGCGCGCGCCGCGACCTTCACCGTCAAGGGGCCCGGCGCGAACGAGCCCGCCGATCTCGCGGCGATCGAGGCGGCGGGGGCGGCGTGGTATCCTCTGGCGCTGGCGCGGGAACTCGAAGATGCGATCCTGTCGATGCGGACCAACGAACTCGACATCGGCCTCTGGCTGATCCGCACCGAGGGCGACCCGGCCGCGGCGCTGGCGCTGGACGCGACGCTGCAGGCGCATAAGGACCACTGGCTCGTGCGCGCGACGATCGGCTACCTGCGCCGCACCTTCAGCCGGCTCGACGTCTCCTCGCGCAGCCTGTTCGCCCTGGTCGACGAGGGCTCGTGCTTCGCCGGCACGCTCATCGAACTCGCGCTCGCCTGCGATCGCATCTACCACCTCGCCCTGCCGGACGCGCCGGAGCGCGCGCCGAAGGTTGCGCTGAGCGCCGCCAATTTCGGCGACTATCCCATGGCCTCCGGCCAGAGCCGCATCGGCCGTCGCTTCTATGACGAGACGCCCGCGCTCGACGCGGCGAAGGCCAAGGTCGGCGCCCTCCTGGACCCGAGCGATGCGCTCGCGCTCGGCCTCGTCACCAGCGCCCCCGACGACATCGACTGGAGCGACGAGGTGCGCCTCGCGATCGAGGAGCGCGTATCGATGAGCCCGGACGCGCTGACCGCCATGGAGGCGAACCTCCGCTTCGACGGGCCCGAGACCATGGCGACCCGGGTGTTCGGCCGCCTCACGGCATGGCAGAACTGGGTCTTCCAGCGGCCCAACGCCGTCGGCGAGAAGGGGGCGCTCAAGGTCTACGGCAAGGGCGAGAAGGCCGCCTTCGACTGGAACCGGGTCTGAGCGGAGGCTGCCATGGAGCGCGTCGAGGCCGCAGTCGTCCGGCAACATCTGATCGACCCGGAGATCTGCATCCGCTGCAACACCTGCGAGGCGACCTGCCCAGTCGGCGCGATCACCCACGACGCGCGCAACTATGTGGTGGACGTGGAGAAATGCGACCTCTGCATGGCCTGCATCCCGCCGTGCCCGACCGGCAGCATCGACAACTGGCGCACCATGCCGAAGGCCGCGGCCTATAGCGTCGAGGCGCAGTTCGCGTTCGACGTGCTGCCGGACGAACTCTCCGCCGACGAACTGGCGGCGGCCGGCGTGTCTTTGCTCGACACTCCTTCGGAGACCGCGCCTGCGCCCGCCGCCGAGGCGGAAGGCGAGGGCGTCTTCCGGGTCGCCGACTGCGCGGCGACAATCCCGCCGTGGTCGGCGGCGCACCCTTACGTGAACCTTTACGGGCCGCGCGCGGCGGAGACATCCGTGACCGCCACGGTCGCCGGCAACGTGCGGGTAACCGAAGTCGGACGGGAATACGACACCCACCACATCGTGCTCGATTTCGGCGCGATGCCTTTCCCGGTGCTCGAAGGTCAGTCGATCGGGATCATCCCTCCAGGGGTCGACGGGGAGGGGCGGGCGCATCACCCGCGGCAATATTCGATCGCCAGTCCGCGCAACGGCGAGCGGCCCGGCTACAACAACCTGTCGCTCACCGTGAAGCGGGTGCTCGAGGACCATCAGGGTCGGCCGGTCAGCGGCGTCGCCAGCAACTACCTTTGCAACCGCGAGGTCGGCGACACGGTGCAGGTGACCGGGCCGTTCGGCGCGAGCTTCCTGATGCCGAACCATCCGAAGAGCGCGATCGTGATGATCTGCACCGGCACCGGCAGCGCGCCGATGCGCGCGATGACCGAGTGGCGACGTCGCCTGCGCAAGAGCGGAAAATTCGAGGGCGGCAAGCTGATGCTGTTCTTCGGCGCGCGCACGAAGGAGGAACTCCCGTACTTCGGCCCGCTCGGCAACCTGCCCAAGGACTTCATCGACATCAACTTCGCCTTCAGCCGCACGCCGGGTGAGCCCAAGCGTTATGTGCAGGACCTGATGCGCGCGCGCGCCGCCGATCTCGCCCCGCTGATCGCCGATCCCAACGCCTTCTTCTACGTCTGCGGACTCAAGGCGATGGAGGAGGGGGTGGTGCTGGCGCTGCGCGACGTCGCGCGCGACAGCGGCCTCGACTGGGAGGTCGTCGGCCCGGCGCTGAAGCGCGAGGGCCGGCTGCACCTCGAGACCTATTGAAGCGCTGGGCGCGAAGGAGAAGCGATGAAATTCTCGGAATTTCAGGTCGGCGAGATCATCGAGGCCGGCCCCTATCGTCTGGAGGAAGAGGAACTCAGGCGCTTCGCCGAGGCCTACGATCCGCAATGGTTCCACGTCGATCCGGCGAAGGCGGCGCACGGACCCTACGGCGGGCTGATCGCCAGCGGCTGGCAGACCTGCGCGATCGCCATGCGGCTCGCGGTCGACAATATCCTTGCCGGCTCCGAGTCCTTCGGTTCGCCCGGCGTCGCCTACATCAAATGGCCGAACCCCGTTCGCCCGGGCGACAGCCTGACGCTCAAGGCGGAGCCGACCGAGATTCGGCGGTCTCAGAGCCAGCCGCACCTCGGCATCATGCGGTGGCGGTGGCGGCTCTTCAATCAGGTCGGACAGGAGGTTCTCGAATCCGAGGCCACGAGCCTGTTCGACCTCAGTCCGCGGCTCGAAACCAGTCAACAGTAACGCGCAGAAGGAAACGCACCATGAGCTCGACCGACACGCTGACCGAAGCCTCGGAATCCGTCCGCGGCGATCACTTCATCGAGATCGACTACGACGACCAGATCCCCAACAACGTCGCCCTGTCCTCGGACAAGCAGCTGCAGCGGGCGCTCGAGACCTGGCGGCCGAAATACCTCGACTGGTGGGGCGACATGGGGCCGGAAGGCTTCCAGAACGCTGAGGTCTACCTGCGCACCGCCGTCGGCGTCGATCCGACCGGCTGGGCGAAGTTCGGCTTCGTCAAGATGCCGGACTACCGCTGGGGCGTGCTGCTCGCGCCCAAGGTCGAGGGCCGCACGATTCCGTTCGGCCGCCACAAGGGCGAGCCCGCCTGGCAGGAGGTGCCCGGCGAATATCGCGCGACCTTGCGCCGCCTTCTCGTGGTGCAGGGCGACACCGAGCCGGCCTCGGTCGAGCAGCAGCGCTATCTCGGGGCGACCGCGCCGAGCCTCTACGACATGCGCAACCTCTTCCAGGTCAACGTCGAGGAGGGCCGCCATCTCTGGGCGATCGTCTATCTCCTGGTGAAATACTTCGGCAAGGACGGCCGCGAGGAGGCGCAGGCGCTGCTCGAGCGGCGCAGCGGCCAGCAGGACAACCCGCGCATCCTCGGCGCCTTCAACGAGCGCACGCCCGACTGGCTGTCGTTCTTCATGTTCACCTACTTCACCGACCGCGACGGCAAGATGCAGCTCGCCGCGCTCGCCGAGAGCGGCTTCGATCCGCTGTCGCGCACCTGCCGCTTCATGCTGACCGAGGAGGCGCACCACATGTTCGTCGGCGAAACCGGCGTGCAGCGCACGATCGAGGCGACCTGCGCCGCGATGAACAAGGCCGGCATCAAGGACCCGAACGACGTCGAGGCGATCCGCAAGCTCGGCGTGGTCGACCTGCCGCTCCTGCAGCGCAAGGCCAACTTCCACATGTCGGTGACGCGCGACCTGTTCGGCAGCGAAATCTCCTCCAACGCCGCCGAATCGTTCAGCGCCGGCCTCAAGGGCCGCTTCAACGAGGCGAACCTCAAGGACGACGATCACGTATTGACGGATGCGACCTATCCGGTGACCCGGGTCGTCGACGGCAAGCTGGTCGAGGAACAGGTTCCGGCTTTGCGCGCGATCAACTCGCGCCTGCTCGACGACTACATCAAGGACTGCCAGGGCGGCATCGACCGCTGGAACAAGGTGATCGAGAAGGCGGGCGTCTCCTTCAAGCTCGCCCAGCCGCACAAGGGCTTCAACCGCAGAATCGGCGAGTTCGCCGGCAAGCGCATCGGTCCTGACGGTCAGCTCATGACGGAAGAGCAGTGGCAGGCTCAGAGCGCCGCGTGGCTGCCGAACGCCGCCGACATGACCTTCATCGATTCGCTGATGAAGCCCTGTCACGAGCCCGGCCAGTACGCGTCCTGGATCGCCCCGCCGCGCGTCGGCATCAACAGCCAGACCGGCGACTTCGAATACGTGAAGATCGTCTAGGCGGACGACCGACCTGTCGTGTTCATGCACGACAAGCACAAGGCCGCGACGGGCCCCCTAACGAGCCCGTCGCACGCTTGGGGCGGCGCCCCTCGCAACGGCCCCAAGCCCGGGCTCACGACGCGAGCTGCTCCCTGGGGCCGAAAGCCTGGCGATCGAGGGTCTTCTTGTAGCGCAGCGCCGTCGCCCCGTCGGCGTAATAGTCCTCGTGTTCGCCGAACGGCTGGAAGCCGCACCGCTCGTAAAGGGTGATGGCCGGCTTGTTGTCGTAGCGGACCTCGAGCGTGATCCGGCCTCGCCCGTGACGCCGGGCGAAACTCTCCGCCGCGGCGATCAGCGTCGTCCCGACGCCGCGGCGGGCGAACCGGGGATCGACCGCGATCGTGTAGATGCGCGCCGAGCGCCCGCCCTTGCTCAGCGCCAGAAGCGCATAGCCGGCAAGCTCGCCCTCGACCGTCACCGCGATCACGGGCTTGAGCGGCGAGCGCAGGTGATAGGCGAAGGATCGGCGCGAAACCTGATCCTGAGGAAAGGCTTCCTCCTCGAGCCTCGCGATCGTGTCGAGGTCCCTGATCGTCGCCTCGCGGACCACGAGGCCGCCCCGTCGCCACTGATCCATGCCGCTTCATCTGTTCGGTTTCGCGTCAGGCTGTTTGCCCGCTGCAGGCCGGCGTGTCCATCCTCGCTTTCGGCCGGAATGGTGTATGAGCGTCGCGGCCGGCGCGGCGCCGGCGAAGGAAAGGGCGACCATGACACCGGCGGAATCGCGCCTGGCCTCGCTGAAGCGGCTCCTCGCCGAGATTCACCGGCGCATCGAGCCCGGCTTCGGGTTTCGCCTCTGGGACGGCTCGACGGTCCCGGACGCATGGGGCGCCGACCGCCTGCTGCTCGCTATCGCCGACGAGGGCGCGATCGCCGCCCTGCTCAAGGGCCCCAACATCACCACCTTCGCCAACCTCTGGGCGGCGGGCCGCGTCGATATCGTCAACGGATCGATCTTCGACCTGGTCGCGGCGCGGCCGAAGGGGCGCACCAAGGATCTGCGCAAGGCGCTTGTCTCGTTCTCGACGCTGCGCGCGCTGGCGCCCTACCTTTTCGTGCCGCGCGGCGGCCCGTGGCCGCTCGAGGCGGTCAAGAAGGATCGCGAGAGCGACGGCTCGGAGGCCGAGAACACCCGCAACATCTCCTACCACTACGACGTCTCGAACGCGTTCTATGCGCTCTGGCTCGACGCCGACATGGTCTACACCTGCGCCTATTTCCACGACTGGAGCGACGATCTGGACACGGCGCAGCGCCAGAAGCTCGACATGACCTGCCGCCGGCTGCGTCTGAAGCCGGGGGAGACGCTGCTCGACATCGGCAGCGGCTGGGGCTCGCTCGCCTGCCATGCGGCCGAGCATTTCGGCGCGACCGTGCTCGGCGTCACGCTGTCGGACGAGCAACTGGCGCTGGCGCGCGCCAAGGCCGAACGCCGGGGCCTGTCGGATCGGGTGACGTTCGAGAAGCGCGACTACGCGCTGCTCGAAGGGGAGGGACGGTTCGACAAGATCGTCTCGGTCGGCATGTTCGAGCATGTCGGCCTCGCCAATTTCGAGACCTATTTCGGCGCGGTGCAGCGCCTGCTGAAGCCGGGCGGCCTCTACCTGCACCACGCCATCACCCGGCCCGGCGGCAGCCGGGCGGCGCGC
>CAMFKX010000018.1 GCA_945957375.1 uncultured Roseiarcus sp. | reverse complement strand
CATCTCGCGCAGCACGAAGCGCGCGACCGGCCGAGCGGCGTCGCGGGCGACGACGCCGTCGATCATGCCGGCGACGATCCGGGCGAGCAGATCGCGCGCCGCCTGCGGCGACAGGGTCTCGGTCGGCGCGATCTCGCCGAGCGCGTCGGCGAAAACCGCGCGGATGGTGGCGACGACGAAATCCGCGCAGGCGAGGCGCAGCCCGTCCTTGCCGCCGAAATGATAGGCGATGGCGGCGATGTTGGCGCCCGCCGCCGCGGCGATCTCGCGCGTCGAGGTCGCGTCGAACCCCTTGTCGCCGAAGAGATCGAGCGCGGCGCGGACGAGGGCCGCCCGGGTGGCTTCGGAGCGGGAAGAGGGGAGGACGTCGCGCGGCGCGGCCTGCATGCGGAGGCCTTACGCGGGGACAAGGAAAAAATCAATCGATTGATTGATGTGTGCCCGGCGGCAGAACGCCGCGCCGGCGCCCGTAGTGGCGCGTTCGCGCGCTTTCTCCAGGCTCGTGAGAGATCTCTGGCCGGCCGGGACGTCGCGCAACTCGACGGGTCAGGCGCGGCGCCGATGCGCCTCCAGCTTGTCCTTCACCGCCTCGAGCGCGTCGAGCATCTGCTTTTCGAAGCCGGCCCCCTTCATCGACAGGACCGAATTGTGGGCGGTGCACACCAGGGTCGTGTCGGCCCATGCGCCGGCGAGACGCCCTGCCCAGTCGGCATAGGCGTCCGCGGCCGCGGCGCCGGGCTTCAGCGCCTTCGCCAGCATGGGATGAAAGCGCAGTCTCGGGCCCGGCATGACCACCTTCAGCAGACCGGGCGGATCGATCACGTTGAGCGTATCGTCGACATGGACGATGCGGCTTTCCCAATGCCGGACCAGCACCGACGCCACGTGTATCTTTTCGTCCGCGCAAACGAACTCGACGCCGTCAGGCACGGAGAACTCGAAAATTCCCTTGAACGGCGCCTGTCCGGCCGCGGTCTCGATCGGCGGCCCGCTCCACGGCAGCGCGGGAAGGCGGTCATGGTGCCGCTGCGTGCCGACCAATTGCGCCTTGGGAAACTGCCGGTGTACGGCTTCGCAGTGGATCGTGTGAAACGGATGGACGTTGACGACGGCATCGATCGCCGCGCCGCCGTCGGTCAGCCGGAGAAGTGTCCTCAGGGGGTCTCCGTCCAGCGCATAGCTGTCGATCAGGACGAAGCGTCCGTCCGGTTTGCGAACCAGAGACATCTGCGTGCCGATGTCGATGAGGCCGCCGATCTTGAACGATCCGCGGAAATTCCAGAAATTTTGGCCAAGTTCTTTCATGAAAGGCGCATCTCACCGGCAAAAAACAACCGCGTGAGCGGCCCTAGTGAGGACGAGATTGCGCCGGAGCGCGATCGAGAGGCAAGCTCTTTCACGCCGGCAGGCCGGCAGGCCGGCAGGCCGGCAGGCCGGCAGGCCGGCAGGCCGGCAGGACCGGCGCCGCCGTCCGCGACGTTATGGCGCTTGACCGATCGCCTCGCGGATCGGCAGCATGCGTCGTGATGCAAGGAGCAGCGGCAGTCTTGCGGGCGATCGTGACGGCGCTCTTCGCCGCGGCTCTGCTGTTTGCGCCGATGGCCGTCGCCGAGGCGCATGGCTGTCATCATGGCGCGTCGGACGCTCAGCTGGCTGGGGCCCTTGATCACAAGACGCCTTGCCTCGGCGACCCGGCAGAAGCCTGCGCGTGCTGCCTCGGATCCTGCGCCATCGCTCCGGTCCTCTCGGCCGAAGACATGATCGCGATCGCTCCCGCCGAGGCGACTGTCTTCACGTTCGCCGCCGAGCCGTTCGCCGCCAGCCGCTCGATTCCGCCCTTGCTGGGCCCGCCTCGGTCCTGAATCGACGCCCCGCGGCGAGTGGGCGCATGGACACGTCACAGCCGTGACGCCGTCCGCGCTGACGGCGACGAGCCGCGGCCCCCGAACCCGCTTCCCTTACGAGCGCGGCGCCGGATTTCGCGCCGGCGCGACCCCAACAATCGAACTCAATGGAGAATGACCCATGTCCACACTCCTTTCGCGGCGGGCGCTGATCCTCGCCGCCGCCGTCGCTGTCGCCTCGGCGGCGAGGCCGGCGAGCGCGGCGACCGACCGCGTCATGACGGTGCACAGAGATCCGAGCTGCGGCTGCTGCGAGGCGTGGGCGGACCACGTCGGCAAGGCCGGCTTCGCCGTCACGATCGTCGACGAAGCCGACATGGCCGCCGTCAAGGCGCGCCTGCGCGTGCCCGGCGCGCTTGAATCCTGCCATACCGCCGAAGTCGGAGGCTATGTGATCGAGGGCCATGTCCCGGCGCGTGCGATTCTCCGGCTGCTCGACGAGAAGCCGGCGGCCGCCGGCCTCGCCGTTCCGGGCATGCCCTTGGGATCGCCGGGCATGGAGACGGACGCTGCGCCCGAGACTTATGATGTCGTCCTATTCGGTCCCGCCGGAGTGCGACGCTTCGGCCGCTATCGCGGCGGCGAACCCGTGTGAGCCGCGCCCTCTGATCCAAGAAGGGGACGGCCCCTCGGCTTCACGCCCCCCGCGCTTTGCTTCGCAATCCTCCAGGAGGAAACCCATGAAACACACGATTCTCGCTTCCTTCGCAGCCCTGTGCTTATGCGCGTGGCAGGTTCCGGCGCAGGCCGGCTCGGCCGACGCCGCGGCGGCGCCGGAAATGGAGATGCTGCAACGGGCGGCCGATCACGCGGCGATGCTCGACGCCGCCGTCGCCGGCCTCAAGGCGGGGCTCAAGCTTACCCCGGAGCAGGAGCAGCTCTGGCCGCCGTTCGAGGCTGCAGTGCGCGCGGGTGCCGCCGCCCACATGCAAGCGATGGCGGCCATGATGGGGCGGATGAAGGCCCTGCCGGGGATGAAAGACGGGGAGATGGGCGAGAAGGGCATGCCGGATATGGACAAGGCGTCGCCCCCGTCGCCGGCCGACCGGCTGGATGCGATCGCCGGGCGGCTTTCCGCCCGGGGCGCCGCGCTCAAGAAGATCGCGGACGCCGCCGGACCCTTCTACGCGAGTCTCGACCCGTCGCAGAGGCGGCTGTTCGGTCTGCTCGGCGGCGAGGCGCTGATGATGGGTCACGGGCGCCCCGTGGGCATGATGGGCCCGATGGGCGGCGGCGCAGGTCCGATGGGGGCCCACGGCATGGGCGGCGCCGGGGGCATGCACGGCAGCGGCGGCATGGGCAGGATGGAGCACGGCATGGGCGGCATGATGGGATCGCAGCCCAAGGGCGAGGGCGATGATTCCGGCGACGAGTAGCTCGCTCGGCGGGAGCCGCGCTCATACGCCCGGTTCCTGGCGCGCCATACTGCCGCCGGCGGCTCAGTCCGGGTGTTCCTCGGACGAGCCTCGGTGATGGCGATGGCCGTGGTCATGGTCGGGGAGCGGTTCGAGCGTCGCCGGGTCGAACATGCCGTGGAGGCGCTCGCCTTGGTCGTCGTGGGCGTGGACCAGGTAGCATCCGTCCTCGATGCGGATCGCGACGTCGCGCCAGCCCTGGCTTTCGAGTCTCGTCTGCAAGGCCTCGCGGGGTTGCCAGTCCGCGAGCGGCGCTTCGCAATACGAATCGGCGAACGCCCGGCCGGTCGGCTCGGCCAGGAGCAAGGCGAGGCCGATGAGAAGAACGACGCGCATGGAAGTCGCTTTCGCTGCCGGCGGCGGAATGGTCAAGATAACCGGACAACCTGACGGCCCGCTGAAAGCGCGCGGCAGATTTTTCGGGCTTTCTTCGAGCCTCGCAGTAGATTGCCGGCTTGAGGATCGAGCCATGCGGATGCTTCTGGTCGAGGATGACCACGGTCTTGGTCAGGCGGTGCGGGACCAGTGCATCGCCGACGGCCATTCGGTCGACTGGATGACGGGGGTGAAAGACGCCGGGGTGGCGATTCTCTCCGCGCCCTACGACCTCGTGCTGCTTGACCTGATGTTGCCGGACGGGCGGGGCCTCGACTTCCTGAAGGGACGGCGGCTTGCCGGCGACGCCACCCCGGTGATCGTGCTGACCGCCCGCGACCAGATCTCCGACCGCATCGCCGCGCTCGACGTCGGTGCCGACGACTACCTCGTCAAACCCTTCGATCTGTTCGAGCTTTCCGCCCGCATCCGCGCCGTCGCGCGCCGCTATGCGGGCAATCCGAACCCGCTGGTCACCGTCGCCGATCTCGAAATCGATCTGGCGGCGCATTCGATTCGCCGCGCCGGCAAGCCGGTGCAGCTCACCCGGCGCGAATGGTCGCTGTTCGAGGCCTTCGTCCAGCGTCCGAACCAGCTCATGTCCAAAGCGCAGCTCGAGGAGCGGCTCTATTCGTTCGACGCCGAGGTGGAGAGCAACACGATCGAAGTCTACATCGGCCGGCTCCGCCGCAAGCTCGGCGCCGACATCATCGAGACGGTCCGGGGCATGGGTTACCGGCTCGGAGCGCCGGAAGCGCACGTGTGAGCCGCGATCCCCGCCCCTGGAGCCTCAGGCGACGTCTTGCGCTGTCCCTGACGGCCGCCGTCGTGGCGCTCTGGATCGCGGGGGCCGCGTTCGCCGCCCACGTTCTCCAACGGGAAACCACCGAAGTGTTCGACAGCGCGCTCCGAGAGGTGGCGGAGCGCGTTCTCCCGCTCGCCTACGCGGAAATGCTGTCGCGCGAGACGACCGAGGCGCAGCGGGTGGTGTCGGTCGGGCCGAAGGAGGAGCATATCAGCTACGTGGTGCGCGACGGGAAAGGGGCCGTGCTGCTGCAGTCGAGCGACGCCGACCTCGCAAAATTCCCGAGTCGTCCGCCGATCGGCTTCTCGACCACCGGCCGCGTGCGCGCTTTCACCGCATCGGGCGTGCAAGGGACGATCTTCGTCACCACCGTCGAGGATCTCGCCCATCGGCGGGCGGCGGTGTGGCGCTCCGTCGCGGCGCTGGTCTGGCCGCTCGTCGCGCTCGCCCCGATCATCGTCGCGGTCGTCTGGGTCTCGGTGCGGCTCGCCTTCAAGCCGGTCGACCGGTTCCGCAAGGACCTCGCAGAGCGCGGCCGCGGTAATCTCACGCCCGTCGCATCGGGAGGCCTGCCGGACGAGGTGCTGCCGGTCGCCGGATCGGTCAACGCGCTGATCGGCCGACTCGGCGACGCGCTCGAAGCCGAACGCGGCTTCGCCGCCAACAGCGCTCATGAACTGCGGACGCCGATCGCCGCCGCGCTCGCGCAGGCGCAGCGCCTGCTCGCGGAGCTGCCCGAGGGCGCGCCGCGGCGGCGCGCGGCCGAGATCGCCTCGGCGCTGCGCCGGCTGACGCGGCTGTCGGAAAAGCTCCTGCAGCTCGCCAAGGCGGAGGGCGGCGGTCTGATCGCGCCGGCCCCGAGGCCGCTCGCCCCGGTGCTGCGCCTCGTCGCCGAGGACGCCGACCGGGACCTCGACCTCGGCGGCCGCCTCGAACTCGCGCTGCCGGACGGCGACGGCCCGCTCTCCGACCTCGACCCTGACGCCTTCGCCGTGCTCGCCCGCAACCTGATCGAAAACGCGGTCAAGCATGGCGATCCTGAGCAGCCGATCGAGGCGCGTCTGGAGGAGGACGGCTTCTCCGTCGTCAATCGCGGCCCGGTCGTGCCGCGCGAGCGGCTGAGCTGGCTGCTGCGGCCGTTCGAGCGCGGACCGACCGGCGCCGAGGGCTCCGGACTCGGGCTCGCCATCGTCTCGGCGATCTGTCGCGGCGCCGGGCTGACGCTCGAGCTCGCTTCGCCCCCGGCCGGCGCCGAAGACGGCTTCGTCGCGATCGTCCGCTTCCCCGGCGCCGGGACCAAGCTGACGGCAAGCTGAACGGATTTTTCACGCCGCTTCAGGTCGCTGTCAGGCGGCGTTGCGACAAGGCTCTCGTCGATATGAACGGGAGCAAGAACATGTCATCCGTCGTCCTGCCCGGGAAGCCCGCGGGGCGGGCCGCCCCGAAAATCACCATGCGCGCGTGGGCCACGCCCGTGACCATCGGCGCCTTCCTTCTGATGGCGGTCACCGGCGTGCTGATGTTCTTCGGCGTCCGCACAGGGCTCGTCAGCGAAGTGCACGAATGGTTCTCTTGGCTCTTTCTTGCCGGCGCGGTCGCCCACCTCGCAGTGAACTATCGCCCGCTCACCCTGCATCTCAAGTCGCGCTGGGGACGGGTCAGCCTCGCGGCGGCCGTCGCGCTCCTGGCCGTCGCCGTCCTTCCGACCGGGATCCAGACCGGCCACGGCCTGCATAAGGCCGTCGAGCAGTCGGTGATCGACGCCCCGCTTTCGACGCTCGCCGGCCTCGCCCATCTCGCGCCGCGGGACCTCGAAGCGCGGCTGAAGGCGGCGGGGATTTCGGCGTCGATGCAGCAGTCCGCCCGAGACCTCGCGGTCCAGAGCGGGGTGGACGAGCGCGAGGTGATAGCGATCGCCTTCCGCAAAGAGTGAACACCAGCGACCAGACGAAGCCAAGGAGCTGAAGCCATGACCAGCGGAGTTATGCTGACCGAGACCGTAGACCCCCGGAAGCCGTCGACGGTTCGGGTGTGGGATCTCTTCATCAGGGTGTTCCACTGGAGCCTGGTCGCGCTCATCGCCGTCGCCTTTGCGACGGGGGAAGACGCCGAGCGGCTGCACGTGCAAGTCGGCTACGCGATCCTCATCCTCGTCGCCCTGAGGGTCGTCTGGGGGTTCGTCGGAACGAAATACGCGCGCTTCTCCAGTTTCGTTCGGCCGCCGTCCGAAGTCGTCCGCTTCGTGCAGCAGAGCCTTTCGCTAAGGGCGCCGCGCGTCCTCGGGCACAACCCGGCCGGCGGAGCGATGATCATCGTTCTGCTCGCGATGATCGGCGTCGTCTCTGCGACCGGCGTCATGCTGACGACGGATGCCTACTGGGGCTCGGAAGGACTCGAGGGCCTCCACGAGGCGAGCGCCTACCTGCTGCTCGCTCTGGTTCTCGTTCACGTCGCTGGTGTCGTGCTGACGAGTTTCGAGCACGGCGAGAACCTCGTCAGGGCGATGTGGACGGGTCGAAAGCGGGCCTGACGCCGGGCGTCCGCCGCGCCGTCGAATTCAGCGATTTAGCCACAAGGCAGGCGGGCGCTTGGGCGCGGCCTGAACATGGAGACGATCATGGAACAGACCCAGTCGCCGATGGGCCTCGTTTGCCCGAACTGCCGCGTCGACCTCGTCATGAGCGAACGCCAGCGCGTCGAGATCGATTACTGCCCCAAGTGCCGGGGCGTCTGGCTCGACCGCGGCGAACTCGACACGATCATCGAGCGGGCGCTCGCGGAGGCGAGGGCGACGACCGCGCCGACGCCGGCGGCCGCGCCAGCGGCTTCCTTCCTTCCCCCGAACCCTGCGCAGGCGGTCTGGCCGGGCCAGCCGGCCCAGCCGCAGACGGGATATGAGCCATCCCGCGACTATCGCCGCGACGACCACGGCCATCACGACGACGACCATGACAACTCCAGGAAGCGGCGGCGAGAGGGCTTTTTCGACCGCTTCTTCGATTGAGCGGCCGCCGGAGCCGATCTCCACCTCCAGCCTCTGCGCCGGCCTCTGAGCGCCTCAGAGGCCGGCCAGCCGTTTGGGCTTCAAGACGAGCTTGAGAATATCCAGGACGGCGAACACGACGATCCCGGCGGCTGCGGTCAGCGCCAGGTCGTCGAGGTGCAGCGGCCCGAACCGGAAGACGCCCGCCGCGAACGGCCACGCGAGAGTCAGCGTCAGGATCGCCGCCACGGCCAGGAGCACCCAGATCAGCGTAGGATTCGGGCGGCGAACCGCGGTCCAGACCGAAGCGCTGAACGAGCGGTTGATCAGGATCAGCCCGACGATCGCCAGGATCAGAGCGAAGAAGGTCAGGGCGCGCACCTCGTCCACCGGCATGCCGCGCTGGAGCCCGACGAACAGCACGCCGGCCACCACGGCGAAGGCGAACAGGCCCTGAAACAGGCTCCACGCGACGAACCACGGCGGCGCGATCGATTCGGCCGGCGGCCGCGGCGGCCGGCGCATCACGTCGTCCTCCTCGACCTCCGCCTCGAACACCAGCGAACAGACCGGGTCGATGATCATCTCGATGAAGGCGATGTGGATCGGCCCGAACAGCACCGGCAGGCCGAACACCAGCGGCGCGAGCGCGAGGCCGGCGATCGGGACGTGCACGGCGAAGATAAAGCCGACCGCCTTGCGCAGGTTGTCCCAGATTCGTCGCCCGAGCCGCACCGCCTCGACGATCGAGCCGAAATCGTCGTCGAGGAGCACGATGGCGGAAGCTTCGCGCGCGACGTCCGTCCCTCTCGCGCCCATCGCCACGCCGATATGGGCGGCCTTGAGCGAGGGCGCGTCGTTGACGCCGTCGCCGGTCATGGCGACCACCTCGCCCTTCGCCTTGAGCGCCTTGACCAGCCGCAGCTTCTGCTCGGGCATGACGCGGGCGAACACGTCCGCCTCCGCCACGTCTCTCGAGAGCGCCGCATCGTCCAGGCTTTCAAGCGCCTTCCCGGTCAGGACCCGGTCCGCGTCGAGCCCCGCCTCGCGCGCGATCGCCGCCGCGGTCTCGGGGTAGTCGCCGGTGATCATGACGACGCGGATGCCAGCCGATCGGCAGTTCGCCACCGCCTCGGGCGCGCTCTTGCGCAGCGGATCGGCGAGTCCGACGAGCCCGACGAAGGCGAACGGCGTCTCGCGCGGGGACGTCGGCAAGGCGCCGTCCTCCACGACGGCCCGGGCCACGCCGAGCACCCGCAGGCCGCGCGCGGCCATCTCGCCGACCGAAACCTTGAGCGCGCCGAGTTGGAGTTCGCCGAAACGGCAGAGCTCCGCGATCGCCTCCGGCGCGCCCTTCGAGGCGAGCACGAGCCCCGTGCTCCCCGCAGGCCTCCAGGCTTGCGTCACCGCCAGCAGATCGGGCCGGAGGCCGTAGGCGTGGACGAAGGCGAGGCCGTCGCCGCCGTAGCGCGGCGCATTCGCCGCCATCGACCGGCTCAGGTCATGAAACGCCTTCTCCATCGGATCGAACGGCTCGCGCGCGCTCGCGAGCACGCCGACCTCGACGAGCTTCCGGAACGCGTCGGAAACCGGGGCCGGAGACGACCTGTCGACGGCGAGCGCCTCGCCCTCGGCGAGCCGGAGCGCTGCGATGGTCATCCGGTTCTCGGTCAGCGTGCCGGTCTTGTCGGTGCACAGGACCGTCGCGGAGCCGAGGGTCTCGATGGCCGCGGCGCGCCGCGTCAGCACGCGGGCGCGCGAGATTCGCCAAGCGCCCATCGCCATGAACACGGCGAGCACGACCGGAAACTCTTCCGGCAGCATCGACATGCCGAGCGCGATGCCGCCGAGCAGGGCGTCGAGCCAATGTCCGCGCAGGACTCCGTAGAGCGCCACGGCGATCACGGTGACGGTTGCTCCGACAATCCCGAACATGCGTACGAGCCGGTTCATCTGCGTCTGCAGGCGCGGCGGCTCCGGGTCGAGCGCGGCCAGCGACTGGCCGATCTTGCCGATCTCGCTCCTCGGGCCAGTGGCCGTGACCTCGGCCACGCCCGAGCCGCGCACGACGAGCGACCCGGAGAAGACCAGCGGCGAATCGTCGCCGCCGGGACGGGCGTCAGCGCCGTCGTGGAGGGCGCCCACGCGCTTGCGGACCGGCACGGACTCGCCGGTCAAGAGCGATTCGTCGATCAGCAGGTCGTCGGATTCGAGCAGCGCGGCGTCGGCGGGGACGCGATCGCCCTCGGCGAGAACGACGACGTCGCCGCGCGCGACCTCGCGCCCGGGAATCCGCTTGCGCTCGCCGCCGCGGATCACCAGCGCGCGCGGACTGGTGAGATCGCGCAGCGCCTCGAGCACATGCTCGGTGCGAGTCTCCTGCACTACCGTGATGACGACCGAGAGATTGGCGAAGATCAGAAGGATCAGCGCCTCGTGCCAGTCGCCGAGCGCGAGATAGACGGCGCCGCCGGCGAGCAGCAGGGCGATCATCGGCTCGCGCACCACCTCGAAGACGATCTTGAGCCAGGTGCGTTGGTCGGGCCGGGGAAGCTCGTTGTAGCCTTCGGCCGCGAGTCTCGTCTGGGCCTCGGCCTCGGTCAGCCCCGGCGTGTGGGGGACAGCCGCAGGTTTGGTCATGCTGTTCAATCCGCTTTCTGCGCGATGCGTGCGCCGGTGGTCGGAGGGATGCGCCGCTGCCGGCCGGAGATTAACGGGGAACGGCCGTCAAGCGAAACGAAGCTGACGGCAAGCTGAATGGAATTCCGGCGCGAGTTCAGGCCGCTGTCAGGGCGAAACGCGATTTTGCCGCAGGTTCCCTTCGACCTGGAGCAGAAATCGTCATGAAACGGATCGCCATCGTCGCCGCCCTCGTTCTCACCACGGCCGTCCCCGGCGCCGCGTTCGCGGCCTCGCACCCGGCGTCGGACGACGCCTCCCGCGCCGACGCCGACGAGCGGTCTTCGCCTTCGGCTGGCGACCGCGACGAACCCGGCGTCCGGAGCGCCGAAGGCTTCTTCGAACGCTTCCGCGGAAATGGCGAGGGCGAGAAGAGCCGCCATCGCCGCCACCATTGGGACGACGACGACGATGATGACGGCGATGACGACGATTCGGCTTCGGCCAGCCGCGGCGGCGGTCGCGCGGCGGATCCGAACAGCGCGAGCGCGCCGGTCCCCGACAGCGGCGTCTTCAACGGCAAGGCGCGCCCCAAGGTCGAGGTCCAGTGACCCTCGCCGCGACGCCCGAGACCCATCGCAAAAGGACCGCCCCGATGAAGCACGTTCTTCCCACGCTCGCCGTCACGGCCGCCTTCGTCGCGCCGACCCTCGCCGAGGCCCGCCCGGTCACGCTGGAGACTTCCCTCCAGAGTTACGGCGGCAACGGCGCCTTTGTCGCGATCTACCTGCTCGACCCCGCCGGCAAGTACAAAGGCACGCTCTGGATGGCCGGCGACAAGGCCAAATACTACCGCCATCTCAGCGACTGGACGCGCGCCTCGGGCGGGCGGCTCGCCGAGGTCGATGGGATCACAGGCGCGAGCGTCGGCTCCGGCAAGACGCTCAAGATCACCGTCGACATCACCGACGCGCTGATCAACGCCGGCTACAAGATTCACGTCGACACCGCAGTCGAGAATGGCGACGACAACCCGTCCGAGATCGTCGCCCCGCTCGACGCCTCCGCCTCCGGCAAGCCGGTCGCCGGCGACGGCTACGTCAAGACGTTCAAGGCGACCTTCTAGAGCGGCCGGCTCTCGTCCGGCCGCCTTCGACACGGCGCGCCTTCCCGATCGCGGCGAAGGCGGCCGGCGCGAACACAAGTCTTCTTACCCCAGAGGTAGCCATGCTGCGGCGCGTCCACGCGTTCGCGGGCCTCGCGCTCGCGCTGATGCTTCTCGTCGTCGCGACGACGGGCGTCCTTCTCTCCGTCGAGCCGGCGATGAACCGGCTCGCCTGGCCGGCGGTCGCGCCGGGAACCAGCGTCGCGGCGCTCGCCGACGCGGTCGCCGCCCGGCATCAGCGCGTCGATTCGATCCGAGTGCGCGGCGACGGCGCCGTGACGGCGACTTTCAACGACGGCGCCGGCAAGATGGTCGAGGCGGTCGATCCACGGAGCGGCGCGTCGCTCGGCGCCTACGAAAGCTCCGCGTTCTTCCGCTTCGTCGTCGACCTGCACCGCTCGCTGCTGATGGGCGACGGCGGGCGGATCGCGGTTGCGCTGGCGGCGCTTGGCATGCTCGCGCTCGGGTTGACCGGGACGATGATGCTGGCGCGCAGCCTCGGCGGCGTCTCCGCAATCCTCAAGCCTGTCCGCGGCGACGCCGCGCGCCGCTGGCACGGCGAACTCGGCCGGCTCGCGCTCGTCGGTCTTCTCCTGTCGTCGCTGACCGCCGCCTATCTGGCGGCCACGACGTTCGGAATCGCGCCGATGCCCGAGCCCACGCCGCCGGCGGTCGCCGCGAGCGGCGGCCCGGCCGCGCCGATCCGCAGCCTCGCGGGACTCGCGGGAACCGACGTCTCCGACCTCAAGCAACTGACCTTCCCGGCCAGGAAAGACCCGGCGGGCTCGTTCCGGCTGCGCACTTCCGAAGGCGAAGCCCTTGTCGATCCCTCGACGGGCGCAACGCTAGCCTTCGCCCGAACCTCGACGATCGAACGAATCGGCGAGTGGGCCTATGTCCTGCACACCGGACGCGCCTCATGGGCGTTCGCGCTCGCGCTCGGCCTGACGACGGCGGCCGCCCCGGCGCTGGGGGCCACAGGCTTCCTGATCTGGTTGAAGCGGCGCAGCGCTCGGCCCCGGCTGCCCGCCAACATCCCGGCGCGCTCGGCCGACACCATCCTCCTCGTCGGCAGCGAGGGCGGCTCGACCTGGGGCTTCGCCCGCACCTTGCACGCGGCGCTGACGGCACAAGGCCATCGCGTCCATGCGGCCGAGATGAATGCGGTCGGACCGGAGCATCTCGATGCAGAACGGCTCCTCATCCTGACCGCCACCTACGGCGACGGCGGCGCCCCGGCCTCGGCGGGCCTGTTCCTCGACCGGCTGGCGAAGCTCGACCGGCCGATCGCCACCGCCGTGCTCGGCTTCGGCGACCGCTCGTTCCCGAGCTTCTGCGGCTACGCGCGCGCGGTCGCCGAGGCGATCGAGGCCAAGGGTTGGCCGCGGCTCCTCGCGTTCAAGCGGATCGACCGGCGCTCGGCGCAGGAGTTCTCGCAATGGGGCCACGACCTCGGCGCGGCGCTCGGGCGCGACCTCGAGCTGAAGCACGTCGCCGAACGGCCGAAGACGACGGCGCTCGCGCTGATCGGTCGGGAGATGTACGGAGAGGCGGTCGGAGCGCCGGTCGCCATCCTTCGCTTCGAGGCGGCGGCCGAGGCGTCGGGCCGGCCTGGCCAACTGCCGCGGTTCGAGGCCGGCGATCTGCTCGGCGTCCTGCCGCCGGGCGACGACATGCCGCGACTCTATTCGCTCGCCTCGTCCACTCGCGACGGCGTGGTCGAGATCTGCGTGCGGCTGCGCGAAGGCGGCCTGTGCTCGACCTTCCTGCACGGCCTCGGAGTCGGCGATCGGATCGAAGCCTTCGTGCGCGACAATCCGTCGTTCCGTCCCGCCGCCGGCCGAACGCCGCTGATCCTGATCGGCGCGGGGGCGGGGGTCGGGCCGCTCGCGGGCTTCGTGCGCGCCAACGACGCGGAGCGCCCGGTTCACCTGTACTGGGGCGGGCGCTCGCCGTCATCCGACTTCCTCTATCAGCACGAGTTCGCTGAGCAGATCGCGCGCCGCCGCCTGACGACGCTGCGAACCGCGTTCTCGCGCGAGCCGGGCGAGGCCGCCTACGTGCAGGATCGGCTTGCGGCCGACGCCCACCGTCTGCGCGATCTCGTCCGGCAGGAGGCGCAGATCCTGGTTTGCGGCGGCCGCGACATGGCGCACGCCGTCGCCAGGACCGTCGATCGGCTGGTCGGCCCGCTCGGACTCGACCTCGCCACGCTTCGCTCCCAGGGACGGTATCTCGAAGATGTCTATTGATCGCCTCGCATCCGCGGCGCCCGCGCGCCGCGCCTTCAACGGCCCCGCGATGGGGGCGCGCTGGTCGGCGGTCTATTACGCCGCAGGCGGCCTCGACGAAGCCGCGCTCGCGCGCCGGCTGCAGGACGCGGTCGACGCGGTCGAGCGGGAGATGTCGCCCTGGCGGTCGGATTCGGATGTCGAGCGCCTCAACCGAGCGCCGGTCGGCGCCTGGACGTCCTTGCCGGAAAACCTGTTCCGGGTGATCGAGGCCGCGCTCGAGATCGGGGAGATTTCCGGCGGCGCGTTCGATGTCGGCGTCGGCGACCTGGTCGCGGCCTGGGGACTGGGCGCAGGCTCGCGCTCGCCCGATCCCGGCGCCATCGCGGCGCTCTCGGATCGCGCCGTTTTCCGCTCGCCCAAGCGCCTGCAACTCGACCCCAGGTCGCTGAGCGCGCGTCGGCTCGCGCCGCACCGCGTCGACCTGTCCGCGATCGCCAAGGGCTTCGGAGTCGACGAACTGGCGCGCGTCATGAAGGAGTCCGGCGTCGCCTCGTTCCTGGTCGGCATCGACGGCGAAATGCGCGCCGCGGGCCTGAAGTCCGACGGACGGCCGTGGGCCGTGGGCCACGAGCGGCCGGACCGGGAGGCGCGCTCCCTCATGGGCGTCCTCGAGTTGCGCGACTGCGCGGTCGCGACCTCGGGGAACTACCGCCATCTCGTGACCGTGGCGGGACGGACAGTCTCGCATACGATCGATCCGCATCGCGCCGCGCCGCTCGACAACGACCTGGCTTCTGTGACGGTGATCGCGCCGACCGCCATGGCGGCGGACGCCTGGGCGACCGCGCTCATGGTCCTCGGCCGCGTGCGCGGCGCGGCGCTCGCCCGCGCGCTCGGCCTGAGGGCGGTGTTCGTGACCAACGACGGCGAGGTGGCCGCCTCCGAAGGGTTCGAACGTGCGGCTTGAGGCGGGATTCCTCGATGCAGACTTGCGCTTTCCGCGGCCTCCTATGCCGACGCGCGCATCACCAGCCGCGCCTCGATCAGCCGGCTGACGCTGACGTTGGCTCCGTCGGTGATTCCCTGCATGAGACATTCGAGGCTGACGGTCGCCAGCCGCTCGACATCCTGCGCGACGGTCGTCAGCGATGGGCAGGCGTACTGGCTCAGCGGATGGTCGTCGTGTCCAGCGACCCGCAAATCCCCGCCTCGGCCGAGCCTGAGGCCCGCTTGGCACGCCGCGGCCATGACGCCGAAGGCGAGGCGGTCATTAGCGCACAGCAGGGTCTCGCCGATCGGCTCGCCGGTTTCGAGCAGACGGCGCGTCTCCTCGAACGCGATCCGCTCGAAATCCCACTCTTGCGTCGGGACGGAAAAGATCCTCGGCTCGACGCCGTGCTCCAGCATTGAGGCTTCATAGGCCTCGCGCCGCTCGCGCGCGTTCTGATTGACGTCCGGCATGTCGAAATAGCGCGGAGGAGGCCCGGACCGGAGGAGATAGTCGATCATGAGGCCGATGCTTTGCCGGTTGTCGGTGCCGACGAACGCGCCTTCCGCATCCGACCGCGCGTCGAGGAAGACGACCGGCATATCGCTCACCATCCGCCCGAAGAGGCCCTCGCGCGAGGAATGGCCGAGAGGAATGGCGATCACCCCGGCCAGCTTGAGAGACATCAGGGTCGCGACCGAACCCGCCTCGAGATCCGGGTCGCCCTGGCTGTTCTGAATGATCGTCCAGTAGCCTGCCGAGAGCGCCTGCCGCTCGATCCGCTGCACAAGGTTCGCGTAAAAGGGATCGGTCAGCGACGGCACCACCACCCCGAGCGTCTTCGGATTGCGGCGATTGAAGTTGAGCGCGAACAGGTTGGGCCGGTAGCCGAAGCGGTCCATCGCGTCTTCGATCTTGTCCCGCGACACCTGGCGCACGCTCTGGGGGTCGTTGAAATAGCGAGACAACGTCGGCCGGGAAATACCGCTCGCGGCCGAGAATTCCTCCATCGTGCGGACGCGGGGCGGATCCTCCGCTTCGGGGCCGCTCATTCGTCGTCTCCAAATCTTTACATTTGTAAAAAATCGCTGAGACGTACTATTGACATTAATATGGCAGGGTTGCAATAACCGTTGCGCTCGGCCAGACCCGTCCTTCAAAAGACGGATGGTAGCACTGAACGCGGTCGACCGGGACTGAGTCGTCGTGGGAGAAGCAATTTCAGCCCCGAAGAAGGGCTGGAACATGGCAACGAGGAAACGGGACCGCGGAACGGGACAGCGCCCGTCGCCGCTGCAGAGGAGGAATAGCATGAAGTCGTCACTGATCGCCGCCGCGATGATCTCGGCGGCCGCACTGAGCCTGCCGGCGCACGCCGCGGACAAGCCCACCATTCCGGTCATCGTCAAGGACACCACGTCGCCTTACTGGCAGATCGTGTTCGCCGGCGCCCGCCAGGCCGGCAAGGACCTCAACGTCAACGTGCCGGAGCTCGGCGCGCAGTCCGAATCGGACATCAACGGCCAGATCACCGTCCTCGAGAACGCCGTCGCCGGGAAGCCGGCCGCGGTCGTGATCGCCCCCACCCAGTTCAAGGCGCTCGGCGCGCCGATCGACGAAGCGGCGAAGAAGGTGCCGATCATCGGCATCGACTCGGCGGCCGACTCGAAGGCCTTCACCTCGTTCTTGACCACCGACAACGAGAAGGGCGGCCGCATCGCCGCCGACGGCATGGCCGAGGCGATCAAGGCCAAGTACGGCAAGGCCGAGGGCAAGGTCGCGCTGATCACCCACCTGCCGGGCGTCGGCTCGCTCGAAGCGCGCAACAAGGGCTACAAGGAAGAGCTCGCCGAGAAATATCCGGGTCTGCAGCTCGTCGCCGACAAGGTCTCGGACGGCAACGCCACGACCGGCCTCAACATCATGACCGACCTGATCACCGCCATCCCGGACCTGCGCGGCGTCTTCGCCGACAACCTCATCCAGTGCGAGGGCGCGAGCCAGGCGATCGCGGAGAACAAGAAGGGCGACACCATCAAGCTCGTCTGCTTCGACGCCGATGACAAGCTGGTCGGCTACCTCAAGGACGGCTCGATCGCCGGCCTTCTGCTGCAGGACCCCTACCGGATGGGTTACGACGGCGTGAAGAGCGGACTCGCCGCCTCCAAGGGCGAGAAGCTCCCGGCCAATGTCGACACCGGCGCGAACCTCGTCACCAAGGCCAACATGGACAACGACAAGGAGCACAAGCTCCTCTATCCGCCGAAGTGATCTGAACACCGGGCGCGCCGGCTCCAGCGGCCGGCGCGCTTTCCATCTCCTCCTTGGTCAAGGTCCCAAGACAATGACCCCACCGGATGCGCGCCATGACATCCGTTGAAGCCGCCAGCGGAGCGCCCCGCCCGCCGATCCTCGTCCTTGAAAAGCTCGACAAGCGGTTCGGCGCGACGCATGCGCTGAAATCGGTCGACCTGACTTTCGAGGAAGGCGAGATCCACGCCATCGTCGGCGAAAACGGCGCCGGCAAATCCACCCTGATCAAGGTCCTCACCGCCGTCCATCCGCGCACCTCAGGCGAGGTCTACTGGCAGGGTAAGACCGTGCCGCTCGCCAACCCGCATGAGGCGATCGGCCTGGGCATCAATGCAGTCCACCAGGAGGTCGTGCTCTGCCCGCACCTCACGGTCGCGGCTAACATCTTCCTCGGCGACGAGGAGATGCGCGGGGGCCTGCTCGACAAGCGGCGCATGGAGCGCGACGCGCAGGCGCTGCTCGACGAGCTCGGCTTCACGCTCCCCGCGAAGGCTGTGCTCTCCTCCCTCACGATCGGCCAGCAGCAGCTCGTCGCGACCGCGCGCGCCGAACGGCGCGGCGCGAAGTTCCTCGTCTTCGACGAGCCGACCGCTTATCTCACCCGGCAGGAGGCCGCCGCCCTGTTCCGGCTGATCCGGCGCCTCAAGCAGCGCGGCGTCACCATCGTCTACATCAGCCACCGCCTCGAGGAGGTGTTCGAGCTGTGCGACCGGGTATCCGTGCTGCGCGACGGCGCGCTGGTCGGAACCCGCAAGGTCAAGGAGACCAACGAGGCCGACCTGATCGCGCTGATGATCAACCGCAAGATCGATCAGATCTACATCAAGGACACGGTTCCGATCGGCTCGACGATCCTGACCACCGAGGCCCTCACCGGGCCCGGATTCCAGGACGTTTCGGTCACCGTGCGGGAGGGCGAGATCGTCGGGCTCTACGGCCTCGTCGGCGCCGGCCGCAGCGAGTTCGTCCAGAGCGTCTTCGGGCGTCGACCGGCGACCGGCGGCCGCATCCTGTGGCGCGGCGAGCCCGTCTCGATCCGCACCGAGCGCCGGGCGATGGATCTCGGCATCGCGCTCTCCCCGGAGAGCCGCCGCGACCAGGGCCTTTGCCTCAACCTCGGAGTCGGCCTGAATATCAACCTGCCGGTCTTCAAGCGTCTGAGCCTCGGCCCGTTGATCAATCTCCCTCGTGAGGCGGCCTCGGCCGACAAGCAGATCCGCGACGTGCAGATCAAGACGGCCTCTCGCGCGGCGCCGGTCTCCAGCCTGTCCGGCGGAAACCAGCAGAAGGTCGTGATCGGCAAGTGGCTCAATCACGGCGCCAAGCTCTTCATCTTCGACGAACCGACGGTCGGCGTCGACGTCGGCACCAAGGCGGAGATCTACCGGCTGCTCGGATCGCTGCTGCAGCAGGGCGCGGGAATCATCATGATCTCGTCCTACCTGCCGGAAGTCTACGAACTCGCCGACACCCTGCACGTCTTCCGCGCGGGCCGGCTGGTGGCGACTCACGGCCACAAGGACGCGACCCACGAAACCATCCTGACCGAAGCGATCGGCGTTTAGAGGCGCGGGGCATCAACACCATGACAGACCAGACCACCATCGCTGCGGTCGGCCAGCGCGGGCGCCGGCTGGACGTTCTGCTCGGACTCACGCTGCTCGGGCTTCTGCTCGTGATGTGGCTCGCGCTCTCGTTCGAGACGACGACCTTCTGGACGTCGAACAACATGTCGAACCTGCTGCGTCAGGGCGCGATGATCGCAATCCTGGCGATCGGCGAAACCTTCGCCATCATCACCGGCGGCATCGACCTTTCGGTCGGCGCGGTCGCGGGCTTCGTCTCGATGGCGGTCGCCTGGCTTCTGACGCACGATCTCGGCTTCGCCTCGACGATCGCGGGCGCGATCACGATTTCGCTCGCCATCGGCGTCCTGATCGGCCTCTTTCACGCTTTCGGCGTGGTGCAGATGGGCCTGCCCCCCTTCATCATGACGCTCGCCACGATGTACGCGCTGCGCGGCATCGGCCTCCTGATCACCAACGGATCGACCATCTCGATCACCAACACCGACTTCACCGGGTTCTCGCGCGCGAGCTTCCTCGGCTTCCCATGGACAGACGGCACCTGGTTCCAGATCCCGATGCTGTTCTGGATGGTGATCGTGGTCGCGATCCCCGCCTACATCCTGCTCGACCACAGCCGCTGGGGCCGCTACCTGTTTGCGATCGGCTCGAACAAGGAGGCCGCGCGCCTCTCCGGCGTCAACGTCGCGGCGATTACCTATCTCGCCTATGTCGTCTCCGCCTTCTGCGCAGCTTTTGTCGGCATCCTGCTCGCCATGCGCATCGGCATCGGCAACCCGACTCAGGCCGAGGGCTGGGAGCTTCAGGCGATCGCCTCGTCGGTCATCGGCGGCACGAGCCTGTTCGGCGCGGTCGGTTCCGTGCACGGGCCGCTGATCGGCTCGTTCATCCTGACCACGATCAACAACGGCGCGAACCTTCTCAATCTCAACCCCTTCTGGCAGCGGATCATCACCGGCTTCCTGATCATCATCGTCGTTTACTTCGACACCTTGCGCACCCGGAAGCGTTGATCGCCGGGGCGCCCCGAGCCGGAGCACCAGTCATGGGCATCGTCAGCGAGACAGGAATCCAGCCGATCGACCCGGCGTCGGTTCCGCAAATGCGCCTCAGCGACGGGACGGCGATGCCGGCGATTGGGCTCGGCACCTTCGGCTCCGATTCCGTCCCGGCGGACGCCGTGGCCGCGGCGGTGCGGGGGGCGGCGGAGATCGGCTACCGCCATTTCGACTGCGCCTCGGTGTACGGCAACGAGGCGGCCGTCGGCGGCGCGCTCGAGGCGGTGGTTCGCGGCGGCGTCCGGCGCGACGAGTTCTGGGTCACCTCGAAGGTGTGGAACGACAGACACGAGCCGGACGCCGTCGTCGCATCCTGCGAGCAGTCGCTCCGCGACCTGCGCCTCGACTGGCTCGACCTGTACCTCGTCCACTGGCCGTTCCCGAACTTTCACCCGCCGGGCTGCGACGTGAGCGCGCGAAGTCCCGACGCCCGGCCCTACGTCCACGAGCGCTTCATGCGGACGTGGGCCGCAATGGAGCGGCTCGTCGACCGCGGACTCGTGCGCCACATCGGCACGTCCAACATGACCGTGCCCAAGCTCCGCCTCGTGCTCCGCGACGCGCGCATCAAACCGGCCGCCAACGAGATGGAGCTTCACCCGCACTTCCAGCAGCCCGAGCTGTTCCGCTTCGTGGTCGACAACGGGATTCAGCCGATAGGCTACTGTCCGCTGGGTTCGCCGGGGCGCCCCGAGCGCGACCGCACGCCCGAGGACACCTCGCCGCTCGAGGATCCGGTGATCCTCAATGTCGCTGAGGCGCACGGCGTCCATCCCGCCGCCGTCTGCATCAAGTGGGCGGTGCAGCGCGGACAGGTTCCGATTCCCTTCTCGGTCAATCCGCGCAACTACGCCGCCAACCTGCGCGCCGCCGTCGAGGACCCGCTGAGCGAGGATGAAATGCGCGCGATCGCCGGCGTCGACCGCAATTGCCGGCTGATCAAGGGCCAGGTCTTCCTGTGGAAGGACGGCCAGAGCTGGGAAGACCTCTGGGATCCGGACGGAACGATCACGCCGCCCTGATCGGGAGGCGCGTCCCAGCGACGTCGGGGCGAAGAGTTCAGAGGACGCGGGGCGGCGCGTCCAAAGCAATCGATGTGCGCTTGTGATGGAGGACTAGCATATGAAGATCACGGACAAGGTGGCGATCATCACGGGCGCCGCGCGCGGCATCGGCCTGGCGATCGCGGAGCGTTATGTCGCGGAAGGCGCGAAGGTCGTCATCGCCGACATCAACGAGGCCGGCGCCAAGGCGGCCGCGGCGAAGCTCGGCCCGAACGCCCTCGGCCTGCGGCTCGATATCACCGATCAGGCGTCGATCGACGCGACCATCGCGGCGACGGTCGCGCATTTCGGCCGCCTCGACATCCTCGTCAACAACGCGGGCATCTTCGACCTGGCGCCGATCGTCGAGATCACCCGCGAGAGCTACCGCCGCATCTACGCCGTCAACGTCGAGGGCCTGCTGTTCATGCTCCAGGCCGGCGCGAAGCAGATGATCGCGCAGGGCCACGGCGGCAAGATCATCAATTTCGCGTCCCAGGCCGGGCGCCGGGGCGAAGCGCTGGTCGCCATCTACTGTTCATCGAAGGCCGCGGTCATCAGCCTCACCCAGAGCGCCGGCCTCGATCTGATCAAGCATCGCATCAACGTCAATGCGATCGCGCCCGGCGTGGTCGACAACGAGCACTGGGCGCACGTCGACGCGATGTTCGCAAAATACGAGAACCTGCCGCTCGGCGAGAAGAAGCGGGTGGTCGGGTTGTCCGTGCCCTTCGGGCGCATGGCGCGACCCGACGAGATCGGCGGGCTCGCCACCTTCCTCGCCAGCGAGGACGCCGACTATATCGTCGCCCAGACCTATAATATCGACGGCGGCAACTGGATGAGTTGAGCCATGAAGTCGATCCTCACCATCGGCGAGATACTGGTCGAGATCATGGCCACCGACCGGGGCGACGGCTTCCTCGAGCCGGTGACGCTGATCGGCCCGTTCCCCTCGGGCGCGCCGGCGATCTTCATCGACCAGGCGGCGCGCTTCGGCCAGCCGGCGGCGATGGTCGGCTGCGTCGGCGACGACGATTTCGGCCGCGTCAACCTGAACCGGCTGCGGCGCGACGGCGTGGACGTGAGCGGCATTCGCATCGACCCCGAGGCGGTGACCGGCAGCGCCTTCGTGCGCTACCGGCCGGACGGTTCGCGCGCCTTCGTCTACAACATCAAGCAGAGCGCGTCGGGCCGGATCGCGCTCGATGCGGCGTCGCGCGCCGTCCTCGCCCGCAGCGACCACCTGCACGTGATGGGAACCGCGCTGTTCTCGCCGCAGATCGTCGCCATCGTGCTCGAGGCGGCGGAGGCGATCAAGGCGCGCGGCGGCACCATCTCGTTCGACCCGAACCTGCGTCCGGAGATGCTGCGTCTGCCCGGCCTGCGCGAGGCGTGCGAGGTGTTGTTCCGCCGCTGCGATCTCTACCTGCCGAGCGGGGAGGAACTGACCCTGTTCACCAGGGCCCAGGACGAACGCGAGGCCGTCGCCGAAATCCTCGCGGGCGGCGTTCGTGCCGTGATCCACAAGAAAGGGGCCGAGGGCGCTGCCTACTTCGACGCTGGGTCCAGCCTGACGCAGCCGGGGTTCGCGGTCGCGGAGGTCGACCCGACCGGCGCCGGCGATTGCTTCGGCGCGACCTTCGTCAGTTGCTGGCTCAGGGGCCTGCCGCCCGCCGAGGGCCTCGCCTTCGCCGCCGCCGCCGGTGCGCTCGCGGTTACCCGGCAGGGACCGATGGAAGGCGCCGCCACGCGGGCGGAGATCGACGCCTTCCTCGCCGCCCGCTCCCGGAGTCCTGCGCCGTGACCCGCCCCGCGCCGGCGCTGGTGCGCGAGCGTCTGACCGATGGCGCCGCCGGCGTGACGTCGATCTGCACCGCCCATCCGATGGTCATCGAAGCGGCTCTGCTCCAGGGCGCGCGCGACGGCCGCAGGGTCCTGATCGAAGCGACCTGCAACCAGGTGAACCAGGACGGTGGCTACACCGGAATGACGCCGGCGGACTTCCGCGCCTTCGTCGAGACGATCGCGGCGCGGGTCGGCTTCGACCCGTCGCGTGTGGTTCTCGGAGGCGACCACCTCGGCCCCAACCCGTGGAAGCATCTGCCGGCGGAAGAGGCGATGGGCCGCGCGCGGGCGATGATCGACGCCTACGCCCGCGCCGGCTTCGCCAAGCTGCATCTCGACACCAGCATGGGCTGCGCCGGCGAGGGCGCGGCGCCGCCCGACGCAATCGCGGCCGAGCGCGCGGCCTCGCTGGCCGAGGTCGCGGAGGCCGCGCGGATCGACGGGCCGGCGCCCGTCTACGTCATCGGAACCGAGGTGCCGACGCCCGGCGGCGCCCTGCACGCCCTCGACACGCTCGCCGTAACCCGGCCGGAAGCCGCCTTGCGGACGGTGGAGACGCACCGGGCGGCCTTTGCGGCGAAGGGCCTGGAAGACGCCTTCAACCGCGCAATCGGCGTGGTCGTCCAGCCCGGGGTCGAGTTCGGCAACGACGATGTCGTCGCCTACCGGCCGGACGAGGCGCGCGCCCTCGTCGCGTCGCTCTCCGCCATGCCGGGCTTCGTGTTCGAAGCGCATTCCACCGACTATCAGCCGGCGGCGGCGCTCGACGCTCTGGTTCGGGACGGGTTCGCGATCCTGAAGGTTGGCCCCTGGCTCACCTTTGCGCTGCGCGAGGCGCTCTACGGCCTCGACGCGATCGCCCAGGTTCTGTCTCCGGCGCCAATTGAGGAAGCGCTTCCCGCGGTCATGGAGGCCGTGATGCTCGAAGCGCCGGAGCATTGGCGCGGGCACTACCACGGCGGCGCGGACGCCCTGCGCCTTCAGCGTCATTTCAGCTTCAGCGACCGAATCCGCTACTACTGGACCCACCCGACGGCGCGAGCCGCGGTCGAGCGGCTGTTCGCGAGGCTCGGGGAGCGGATCATCCCGGAGCCGCTGATCGGCCAATATCTCGGCGCCCTGCAGCCGGCGGTCGCGGACGGCGCCCTCGTCGCCCGGCCGAAGGATCTCGCCATCGCCGCCGTCCAGCGCGTCCTGATGGTTTACGACAAGGCCTGCCGCGGCTGAAGCCGGCGGCGGAGGAGGAAACGATGCTGCGTGGAATCTCGCCCCTTCTGTCTCCGGATCTGCTGGCGCTGTTGAGCCGCATGGGGCACGGCGACGAACTGGTGCTGGCGGACGCGCATTTTCCCGGCGAGACGTTCGGCGCCCGCGTCCTGCGCGCCGACGGCGTTCGGATCGCGCCGCTGCTCGACGGCATCCTGCCGCTCTGGACGCTCGACCCTTACGTCGCCGACCCGGTCGTCATGATGGCGCCGGTCGAGGGCGACGCGCTCGACCAGACCGTCGTCGCCGGCTATCGCGCGGTGATCGAGCGCCATCATCCTGGCACGCCTCCGACCGCCTTCATCCCGCGCTTCGACTTCTATGACCGGACGAAGAGCGCGTTCGCGGTGGTCGTCACCGGCGAAACCGCGAAATACGGCAACATCATCATCAAGAAGGGCGTGATCCCGGTCGGCTGACGGCCCGCGAGCGCAGCAGAGGGTCGACGGTCGCGGCGACCTTGTGTCGCGATGCGAAGTCGGGCACTGGCGGCGCATGCGCCCGAACGCCTCGGGCGGGACGCCGTTGGCGCAAAGGGCCGGGATTCCCCGGGCGCGCGAGCGCGTGGCCGGGGCGACCGGATTTTGCGCCACAGAAGGACCGGGAACCATGCGCGGAGACGACTTCGTGTTCACCCTAACCGACGCCCGGGCCGGGATCGACCTCGCCGAGTGGTCGGTCTCGTCGGGCGAACTGGGCCTGACGGGGACGCCGTTCGAAATCGCAAAGCGGACGCTGGCGGGGGGGCGCCAGCAGGGCAGCGCGCTGATCGTGATTCGCGCGGGCCGCCTGACGGTGACGGTGATCCCGACCCGCGGCATGAGCGTCTACAAGGCGAGCCTCGACGGCGTCGAGTTCGGCTGGGCCTCGCCGGTCGAGGAGATCGTCCACCCGTCCTTCATGCGCCTGAGCGAGCGCGGCGGGCTCGGATGGCTCGAAGGCTTCAACGAGCTGATGGTGCGCTGCGGTTACGAATGGTCGGGACATCCGGCGGTCGAGGGCGACAAGGCCTACACGCTGCATGGCCGGGCGGGAAACACGCCGGCGTCGGCGGTCGAGGTGCGCATCGCGCGCGAGGCTCCCCATCGCATCGCCGTGCGCGGCCTGCTGGTCGAGAAGGCGTTCAACGCCATCGACTTCGAGACCTGGACGGAGCTGGCGATCACGCCCGGCGAGACCCGGTTCGCGCTCGAGGACCGGCTGGTCAATCGCGGCGACTACGCCCGGCCTTACGAGATCATCTACCATACCAACATCGGCCGGCCGGTGCTTGAGGAAGGGGCGCAAGTCGTCGCCCCCTTCCTGAGCGTCGCGCCCTTCAACGACGCGGCCAAGCCCGGCCTGGCGAACTGGCGGAGCTATCCCGGGCCGACGCGCAATTTCAACGAGATGGTCTATGCCTGCGAGCTGGCCGCTGGGCCGGACGGACGCACCGCCGCAGCGCTCGTCAACGCGGCCGGTTCGCTCGGCTTCGCCGTGGTCTACCCCGTCGTGGAATTGCCGACATTCACGCTTTGGAAGAACACCGACACTGAAAGAAACGGCTACGTCACCGGCCTCGAGCCCGGCTCCAACTATCCCTATCCACCCCCCGTCGAACGGGCGGCCGGCCGCCTCAAACAGCTCGAGCCGGGGGGAGAGGCGCGCTTCCGCGTCAGCTTTGAACTCCTCACCGACAAGGCCGCGGTCGATGCCTGCCTCGCCCGCATCGCGGCAATCACCCCGGCGACCCCGCCGATCATCCATCCCGAACCGTTCTACCGGACGCGCCCGGCGTGATGGCGCGCGTTGAAGAGCGCGATCCGTGAGAAGACTTATCGCGCCGCCGCAGGAGGCGCTGACGGCGAGGCCAAGTCCGCACACGGCCGCGATTTCTTGACCCGGGACGCGCTTATCGTCACGCATGACAAAGACACGATTCGCGATCAAGGCGCTGCTGACCTGGCCGGCGGCGAGCGCTTTGAAGCTGGCGAGCGAGCTTGGCGGCGCGCCTGAGCCGCAGCGTCCCCCCGCGCGGCGCTCGCGGCGCCGCCGCCACGAAACTCGAGAGGAGAACTCGATGACCTTCCAGCTCGCCGCCTGCGCCGAAATGCTCTGGCGCGACCGGCCGATCGAGTGGCGCGCCTCGCGTCTGAAGGAACTCGGCTTCGGCGTGGGCTTATGGAACTGGCCGGACCACGATCTCGCCAAGCTCGAGAGGACCGGCGCGAACTTCACCATCATGAACGGCTATTTGCGCGGGCGGCTGACCGACGACGAAGGCGCGGCGGAGCTGCTGGCGACCGCGCGCGAGACGGCGCAGGTCGGCAAACGCCTCGGCGTCCAGCGCCTCAACCTGCACGGCACCGGCCTCGGCGACCGCGGCCTGCCGGTCACCCCGGTCGAGGTCGTCACCGGAGCCATGTGGCTCAAGGCGCGCGACACGCTCCGCCGCGTGTGCGAGTTGGCCGACGAGGAAGGCGTGGTGTTCACGCTGGAAAATTTGAACCTGCCGGTCGACCATCCGGGCGTGCCGTTCGGCCGCGCCGAGGACACCCTCGCCCTCGTGTCGTCGATCAACCACCCGCGCCTGAGGCTCAATCTCGACCTCTATCACGCGCAGATCGGCGAGGGGAATTTGATCGAACTCTGCCGGCGGGCGCTGCCCTTCGTCGGCGAGATCCAGGTCGCTGACGTGCCCGGCCGCTGCGAGCCGGGGACGGGCGAGATCAACTATCCCGGCGTCGCGCGGGCTCTGGAGCGGCTCGGCTACGCCGGCGCGGTCGGCCTCGAGTCCTGGGCCTCGGGCGACGACGAACTCGCCCTCCAGCGATTCCGCGAGGCCTTCACGATCTAGCCCAGGCCCAAAGCGAGCGGCCCGTCGACGCGGTCGGTTGGACGCGCCCTCTTGCGAGCGGCCCGCAACCCCTGTAAAACGATTTACAGGCAAGCATTTTCCGGGAGCGAAAGTCTGAGGGCGATGATCGAAAGGTCCGCTTCGATCAATGACGTCGCGAAGCTCGCAGGGGTCTCGCCGGCCACCGTCTCGAACGTGTTGACTGGTCGGAAGCCGGTGAGTGCTGCGCTGGTCGCGAAGGTCGAAGCCGCAGTCGAGGCGCTCGACTACCGGGCCGATCCGCGCGCCTCAACCCTCCGGTCCGGCGGGACGCGCATCGTCGCGATCCTGGTCCCCGATCTCGACAACCCCTTTTTCACCGCGATCGTCTCGTCCGTCGAAAAGACGCTCGCGCCGGAAGGGTACGAAGTCATCGTCGCGAGTTCCCATGGCGCGGACTCGATGGAGAGATCCCGGCTCAAGGCGATCCTCGCGTGGCGTCCGGCCGGGCTGATCGTCATTCCCTGTTCCGACGGGTTCGCGGGGCGCGAACTCGTCGAGGCGTCGAGGACGCCGTACGTGATCGCGGATCGCGTCACTGGCAATCCTTCGGCCGACACCGTTTCGATCGATAACGAGAATGCCGGCGCCGCCGGGGCGAGACACCTCATCGAACTCGGACACAGGACCATCCTGATCGCCGCGACCACCCTCGGCCTCGCCAACATCCGACAACGTTGCTGCGGCGCGCGGGAAGCGCTTCGCGCCCATGGACTGCCCGAACCGGCGATCGTCGAACTCGGCCTGTCGGACGAGACCGCCCTCGCTCGCCTTTCCGACTGGTTCGATCGCAATCCGGCGCCCACCGCCGTCCTGGCGCTCACCAATTTCACCACCCTGAGCGCGCTCGCGACGATCGCCGAGCGGGGTCTCCGCGTTCCCGACGACATCTCGCTGATCGGCTTCGACGATTACACCTGGATGCGCGCTCGCCGGACCCCCCTGACCGCGATCGCCCAGCCCGTCCGCGACATCGGCCGCATCGCCTGGGACAGGCTGAGCGCGCGGATCAAGGGCGACGCCTCGCCCGCCGAGCATGTTCTGCTGCCGTGTGAACTCAAGGTTCGGGCGTCGACGATCCCCGTCGTCGACGCCCGCGCGCGGACCGACGCGCGGGCTGGCCGGAGCTGGATCGGAGGCCTTCGAACCAGTCCAAGGAATTCTGGGTCTCCATCCGACCCAGATCGACCGGATCAACCGATCCGCAACGCGCCCGAGGGGCGAATGATGGGAGGCAAGTGAAGCGATGACAGCTCTTTCAGTAACCAGACGCGCCCTGTTGGCCGGCGCCGCCTTTGCGGTCGTGCTTGCAACAGGCGCTCTCGCAGCCGACAAGCCCACGATGGGCGTCGTCGTGAAGATCGGCGGCATTCCGTGGTTCAACGCCATGGAGATGGGGATCAAGGAAGTGGGCGCCAAGGACGGCGTCGACGCCTTCATGATCGGCCCGACCAGCGCCGATCCGGCGCTGCAGGTCCGTGCGATCGAGGACCTGATCGCCAAGAAGGTGAACGTCATCGGCGTCGTGCCGAACGACGAGAAGGCCTTGGAGCCCGTGCTCCAGAAGGCGCGCGACGCCGGCATCAAGGTCGTCGCGCACGAGGGCCCCGGCATCCAGAACAAGGACGTGGACTTCGAACTCGCCTCGTCCAAGGGCTTCGGCGAGGCGCACGCCGAGCTGCTCGCCAAGACGATGGGCGGCAAGGGCGAATATGCGGTCTATGTCGGCTCGCTGACGGTTCCGCTCCACAACGCCTGGGCCGACGCGGCGATCGCCTATCTGAAGGAGAAGTATCCCGACATGAAGCCGGTCGGCGAACGGTACGGCGTCGCCGAGAACGTCGACGACAGCCGCAAGACTGCCCTCGACCTCATGTCGGCTCATCCGAACCTGCATGGCTTCCTCGCTTTCGGCAGCCAGGGGCCGATCGGCGCGGCCCGCGCGATCGAGGAGAAGGGCCAGGTCGGCAAGGTGTTCGTGGTCGGGCCTTTCTCGCCGGGCCAGGGCCGCAAGCTGATCAAGGAAGGGGCGATCACCGGGGGGTTCATCTGGAACCCGGCCGAAGCCGGGCGCGTGTTCGTCCGCGTCGGCAAGATGTTGGCCAACGGCCAGGAGCTCAAGGACGGCATGACGATCGAAGGCCTCGGGGTCATCCATCCCGATCCGAAGACCCACAATATCATCACGGACAACCTTCAGCCGATCAACAAGGAAACGGTCGACAAGCTCGCCGACCTGGGCCTCTGACCCTCCGGCCTCTCCCGCGCGAGCGGGAGAGGCCTTCACCCTCGGACGACAATCCAGAACGCGCGAAAATCCATGACATCGCCGTCGCCAGCCTCCCCGATCCCCGCTTCCGAGGCGATCCGCTTCGAACACGTCTCGGTCCGCTTCGGCGGCGTTCAGGCGCTCGACGACGTGTCGTTCTCGGTCGGCCGCGGCGAAGTGCACTGCCTCGCGGGCGAAAATGGCAGCGGCAAGAGCACGCTGATCAAGGTCGTCGCCGGCGTCTATCAGGCCGCGCCCGGCGCGCGGACCGACTATTTCGGCGAGAGCGTCACGTCGTTGACGCCCAAGCTCGCCCGAGCCCGCGGCGTTGCGGTGATCTGGCAGGACCTTGCGCTCTTCCCCGAGATGTCGGTCGCAGAGAACATCGCCTTCGACGGCCTCGTCGGCGCGCCGCGGCTCGTCAACTACCGCGCGATCCGCGCAACCGCGCGGACCGCGCTCGCCAAGCTCGGCGTGACCCTCGATCTCGCCGCGAGGCTCCGGAGCCTGCCGATCTCCGGCAGGCAACTGGTCGCGATCGCGCGCGCGCTCGCGGCGGACGCGAAGCTCATTTTCATGGACGAGCCCACCGCCTCCCTCACGCAGGCCGAAACCGACCATCTGCTCGCCGTCGTCCGCACGCTCTCCGCCTCCGGCGTCGCCGTGGTCTTCGTGAGCCATCGGCTCGCGGAGGTGCTGGAGGTCTCGAGCCGCGTCACAGTGCTGCGCGACGGGCGGCTGGTCGGCGTGTTCAACGCCGCGGACATGACGCAGTCGCGCCTGACCGAGCTGATGACCGGCAGGCGCTTCGATCAGGCCGTCACCGCCCGAGACGTCGGCGAAAAGCCGATCGTCGTCCAGACCGCAGGCCTGACCCGGAGGGGCGAGTACGAAGGCGTCGACCTGACGGTGCGCGCCGGAGAGATCGTGGGCCTGATCGGGCTGATCGGCGCCGGACGCACGGAACTCGCCCACACGCTCTTCGGCATGGCCCGGGCGGACGCCGGCGTGATCCGCCTTTCGGGGTCGCCGGTCGCCTTCGCAAGCAACCGCGAGGCCATCCGCGCGGGGGTGGCCTACGTCTCCGAGGATCGCCTCGCGCTCGGCCTCGTGCAGCCGCAGTCGATCGCCGACAACACGGTGATCACCATCCTGAAAGCGATCACAGGCGCCGGCGGTCTCATCTCCGAGGCCAGGAAATCCGCCGCCGTCACGAAGGGGATCAACGAGTTCGCCATCAAGATCGGCCGGCCGGACGACGCCGTGTCGACCCTTTCCGGCGGAAATCAGCAGCGCGTCGTGCTGGCGAAGTGGCTCGCGACCTCGCCCAGGCTCCTGATCCTCGACTGCCCGACCGTCGGCGTCGACGTCGGCGCGCGCGACGGGATCTACCGGATCGTGCGCGGCCTCGCCGATCGCGGCATCGCCATCCTCATGATTTCGGACGAGGTCTCCGAGGTCTATTTCCATTCCGACCGCGTCCTGCACATGGCCGGCGGCCGGATCGTTGCGGAATTCGACCCCCGCCGCATCGCGATCGCCGACCTGGAGCGCGCCGTCTATGCGTGACTATCTTCGGACCCACGAGGGCGAGGCGCGCATCTTGATCGTCCTCGCCGTCCTGATCGCGTTCCTCGCCTTCGCCTCGCCGAGTTTCTTCACCGCCGGCAACTTCGCCTCGCTGATGAACAACAACGCGGTCAACGTCATCTGGGCGGTGGGACTGCTCGTGGTCCTGATCGCCGGCGGCATCGACATCTCCTTCGCTGTCGCGGCGTCGGTCACGCAGTACCTGACGGCGCTCGTCTTGCTCGCCATCGGCGGAGGCGACTGGATCCTCGGCCTCCTGTTCGCCGGAGCGTTCGGGATCGCGATCGGTTGCGTCAACGCAGTGCTGATCGCCGGATTCCGGATCACGTCGATCATCGTCACCATCGCCACCTTCAACGCGCTCTTCGGACTTCTCATGTTCATGACCTCCGGGCGGTCGATCTACGACCTGCCCGACTGGTGGACCGACCGGATCGCGGCCGCGTCCCTCGGAGAGGGGGCGTCGCTGATGCTTCCGGTCGCCGCCATGGCCGCGGCGATGGCGGCGACCTGGTTCCTGATCACCCGCACGACGACAGGCCGCCAGATCTACGCCTTCGGAGACAATCCCGAAGGCGCCCGGCGGGCCGGCGTCGCGACGGTGAAGATACAGTTCATCGCCTACGGCTGGATGGGGCTCATGGCCGGCGTCGGCGGCCTCATGCAGGTCAATCTCGCGCAGGAGGTCGTCCCCAACGCGCTGATCGGGCGGGAACTCGACGTGCTTGCCGCCATCGTGCTTGGCGGCGCAAGGCTCGGCGGCGGTCGGGGTTCCGTATTCGGCTGTTTCCTCGGCGTGATGCTGGTTGCGGTGGTGCAGAACGGGCTCAATCTGCTCGGCGTCTCGCCCTACGCATTCAAGATGGTGATCGGGTTGACGATACTCGGCGCCATCTCGCTCTCGAACGTTGATCTGGGCGCGCTCCTCGCGGGCGGCTCGAGGAGGCGCGGTCATGCAAGCTCTCACTGAACGCATGGGTCGCGCGTTGGGGCGCGACGTCCCGGGGCTGGTCGGACTGTTCGTCGTCATCCTGGTCGTCTTCGGCCTCACGACGCCGCATTTCCTGAGCGCCGCCAACTTCGGTTCGATCGCGTTCCAGCTGCCGGATCTCGGCCTGCTCACGCTAGCCATGCTTGCGCCGATCATGTCCAACGGCATCAACCTCGCGATCATCGCCACGGCGAACCTCAGCGGACTGACCCTGGCCTGGATCCTCAACATGAACGGCGGCCCGCAGGCCGGCGTCTTCGCGTTCGTCGTCGGCGTCGTGGCGGCGCTCGCCGTCGGCGGCGCGTCGGGCGCGGCCATGGGCGCGACCATCGCCTATTTCGGCGCGCACCCGATCCTCGCCTCGCTCGCGATGATGATCTTCCTGCGCGGCTTGGGCGAATTCCTTACGCGCGGCGGCGATATCTCGGGCTTCCCCGACTTCCTGCGCGAGATCGGACACGGCTCGATCCTCGGGATTCCGGCGCCGATGGTCGTCTTCATCGTGGCGGCCGTCGTCTGGCACGTGCTGCTCGCGCGCACGCGGCACGGGTTCTCGGTTGCGATGATCGGCTCCAACCCGCGGGCGAGCGAATATTCCGGCCTCGCCGTCAAGCGCTCCCTGACGCTGGTCTACGCGCTCTCCGGGGTCATGTGCGCCCTCGCCGGGATCATCATGCTGACCCGCTTCAACTCCGTGCGGGTCGGGCACGGCGACGCCCTGCTGCTGGTGACCGTGCTCGCGTGCTTCCTCGGCGGCGTCGATCCGTTCGGCGGCTTCGGCCGGGTCGCGCCCGTTTTCGTCTCGTTGCTCATCCTGCAGACGCTGTCGTCGGGCCTCAACCTGCTCGGGGCCAGCCAACATCTTTCAACCGCCGTCTGGGGACTGTTCCTGATCGCCGTGATGGTCGCGCGATCCTCGACGCTGCGGACTCTGGCGGCCGGCTTCCGGCGGTCGGAGACAGGCCAGGCAAGCCGCTAACAAACCGGAGGAGTTCATGAAGTTCGGCATTTATTATTCGTACTGGGAGCAGGAATGGAGCGCTGACTGCCTCAAGTACGTCGAGAAGGTCGCGAAGCTGGGCTTCGACGTGCTCGAGATCGCGGCCCACCACCTGAACGGCTACGCACCCGAGCACATCGCCGAGATCGGCCGCGCGGCTCGCGCCAACGGGATCACGCTCACCGCCGGACTTGGACCGTCGCCGCAGCGGAACCTGTCGTCCCCGGATCCGGCGATCCGGAAGGCCGGCCGCGCCTTCTTCGAGGAGACGCTCGGCAACCTCGCGAAGCTCGACATCCGCGTGATCGGCGGCGCCCTCCACTCCTACTGGCCGATCGACTACTCGAAGCCGGTCGACAAGGCGGGAGACCGCGCGCGCGGCCTCGAGGGCATCTCCGACCTCGCCGACTTCGCCGCCGGACTTGGGGTCAATCTCTGCATCGAGGTTCTGAACCGGTTCGAAAACCATGTCCTCAACACCGCCGAGGAAGGCGTCGCCTTCGTCCGCGAGGTCGACAAGCCCAACGTCAAAGTCATGCTCGACACCTTCCACATGAACATCGAGGAAGACAGTTTTTCGGCGGCGATCCGTACCGCGGGTCCGTTGCTCGGGCACTTCCACACCGGCGAGAACAACCGCCGAGTTCCCGGGAAGGGCCGCATGCCGTGGCACGAGATCGGATCGGCGCTGCGCGAGATCGGCTACGGCGGCGCCGTCGTGATGGAGCCCTTCGTCAAGATGGGCGGCGGCGTCGGCAGCGACATCAAGGTCTGGCGCGATCTGAGCGACGGCGGCGACGAGGCGCAGATGGACGAAACCGCGCGACAGGCCGTAACGTTTTCGCGATACGTTCTCGGCGGAACGTCGCGAAACGCCGCGGGCTGAAGTCCCGCCATCGGGAGACCCAGCGATGAGCCTCGAGTCCGGCCCCGCGAAGCTCATCGTCTTCGACCTCGGCAATGCGAGCGGCCGGGTCTATCTCGGCGGCCTCGACGAAGGCAGGCTGCACGCCGAGGAGATCCACCGGTTCGAGAATGGCCCGTCGCGTCTGGGGCGGCATTGGCACTGGGACGTCCTGCGGCTCCACGCCGAGGTGATCGAAGGCCTGCGCCGCGCCGCGCCGCTCGTCGGCCGGTCGCCGGTGACCATCGGCGTCGACGCCTGGGGGGTCGACTACGCCTTTCTCGACGCTAGCGGCGGGCTGATGGCGCCGATGAGACACATGCGCGACCCGCGCACGGACGGCGTCTACGACGAGATTCACCGACGGCTAAGCCGTGAGGAGCTTTACCGGCGAACCGGCGCGATGACTATTCAGATCAACACGCTCGCCCAGCTCTACGCGGAGCGGCGTGACCAGCCCTGGCTGCAGCGGGAGGCGTCGACGCTGCTCTTCACCGCGGATCTCGTTAACTTCTTCCTCACCGGGCGGCGCGTGTCGGACGTCACAATCGCTTCGACCTCGCAGCTGCTCGATCCCGCGTGCAGAGCCTGGCGACCCGACGTTCTCGAGGACCTCGGTCTTGCGAGCCACTTCCTGCCGCCGCTCGTCGAACCGGGGGTCATGCTCGGCCCGCTGCTGCCGGAAGTGCAAGAGAGGACCGGGCTCGGCGATCGGGCGCGCGTCGTCGTCGTCGCCGGCCACGACACCGCCTCGGCGGTCGCGGCGACGCCGTTCTCGCCCGGCGGGCGCGCGGCCTTTCTCAGCAGCGGCACTTGGTCGCTGCTCGGCCGCGAACTTTCCGCTCCAGATCTCTCTGAAGCCGCGCTCGCCGGCAACTTCACCAACGAATGCGGGGTCGGCGGGACGATCGTCCACCACCGGATCCTCACCGGGCTGTGGCTTCTCCAGGAGTGCCGACGACTCTGGTCGGAGACCGCCCGGCTAAACTACGCCGACCTCGATCGCGCCGCGGCGGGCGCGCCGCCGCTCGCCTTCGTCTTCGATCCGGACGATCCGCGCTTCCTCAAGCCCGCGGACATGCCGGCCGCCATCGGGTCGTGGTTCGCCGAGCGCGGCGTCGCGCCGCCGGAGGGCGCGGGCGCCGTCACGCGGGCGATCTACGACAGCATCGCCCTCAACCACCGGCATACGATCGACGCCCTCTCGCAGCCGGGACAAGCGGCGATCGACGCGATCAACCTCGTCGGCGGCGGCGTCCGGGCGCCGCTCCTGGCCCAGGCGACGGCCGACGCCGCGGGCGTCCCGGTGATCGCCGGACCGGAAGAGGCGACGGTCGCCGGCAACATGCTGTGTCAGCTCATCGCCAGCGGCGAGATCGGTGGCGTCGAGGAAGGGCGCGCGATCGTGCGTCGCTCGACCGAGCTCACCAGATACCCGCCGCGCGAACGCGACGCCTTCGAGGGCGCCTACGCGGCCTTTCGCGCGCTCAAGGCGCGGTGACGCCCCTCCCAA
>CAMFKX010000017.1 GCA_945957375.1 uncultured Roseiarcus sp. | reverse complement strand
TCGGAAATATTGAGATCCTGACAGCAAAATCAGCGATTTACTTGGGGAATGTGGGATGAAAGCGCCTGTCGCTGGAATTGTCGGAACGTAGGGTGGCGGCCCTTGCCGAAGGGGCGGCGAGGGCGTCGGCGATCTCGCCCACGACGTGGGACCAGTCGCCGCGGCGCTTCTGGCGGAACAAGCGATGGCCGGGATACCAGGGCGTGTCCGTCCGCATGGTGAGCCAGCGCCAATCCGGCGCGAAGGGCAGCATCACCCAGGCAGGGCGTCCGAGCGCGCCGGCCAGATGCGCGGGGGAGGAATCGACCGACACGAGCAGGTCTGCGACGCTGAGAATGGCGGCGAGGTCGTCGAAGTCGGCGATCTCGTCGCTCAGCGACACCAGCCGCATGCCGCCGGGCGCGAAGCGCGCCTGCGCCGCGGCCGGTCCCTTCTGGACCGCAAGGAAGGTCGCGCGGGCTTGCGCGAGCGGCGCCAGCGTCTCGAGCGTCATCGAGCGGGCCGCGTCGTTGTAGTGGGTCGGCCGTCCAGCCCAGGCGAGCGCGACGAGCGGCCGCGGCAGCGCCTCCAGGCGCGCCCGCCAGCGCGCGAGCCGTTCCGGGTCGGGCGACAGATAGGGAACCGGGCCGGGCAAGTCGGCGAGTTGCAGGCCGAGCGCGGCCGGCAGGCTCATCAACTCGCAGTGCTGATCAAACGCCGGCGGCAGGTCGCCCGCCGCGACGAACTCGTCGACGCCGGACAGGCTCCGCCTGGCGAGCGGCAGGAGCTCGCGGTTGATCTCTAGCACGACGCGCGCCGCGCTGCGTTCGCGGGCGCGCGGCGCGAGGCGCATGAACTGAAGCGTGTCGCCGTAGCCCTGCTCGTCATGGACGAGGAGGGCGCCGCCCTCGATCCGCCGCCCGTCCCAGCGCGGCCGCTGCACCTTGCGCGCGAGCAGCGCGGTATGCGTGAGACTGTAGCGGTATTGATAGGCGCGCCAGCCTTCGCCGAACTCGCCCAGGAGCAGCAAGATCTCCGAGAGATCAAAGCGCTGCGCGAGGTCGCCGGGCGAGGCCTCGACCAGCAGTCGCTGGATCGGCAGCGCCTCCGCGGGACGGCACTGAAGACGCAACACCTTGACCAGCGCCGACCACAACACGGCGGGTCCGGAGCCGGAGGCGAGCGCCTGACGCAGCAGCGCCTCAGCGTCCTCGAGCCGATCCGCCAATATCAGCACACGGAGTCGCTCCAGGGTCGCGGCGAGCGGATCCTGGATCATGCGGCGGCGTCCAGCGCATCGAGCAGCGGCCCGAGATGCGCGGCATGTTTTCGCCAGCGGCCGACCGCGGTCGCGTAGAGCGGCTCGCGCACCTGATTGACGCTGGCGGTCAGGACCGGCCTTTGGGTGTGGCGAAAGTCGAGGCAAGCCTCGTTCCACGGTAAGCCGAGGAAGCTGAGCAGGCGACGCGTCTCGCCGGCGAGATCCGCGACGACGGACTCGTAGTCGACCTCGATGTAATGGGAATCCGGCAAGGCGGCGCGCCAATGCGCCATCAGCGCCTGATAGGCCTTGTGAAAGCGGCCAAGCTCCGCGAGATCGTAGGCGAACAGCTGCTGCGACGCGAACAGCTTGGCATAGCAAGACAGGCAGGTATCCGCCGGGTCGCGGCGGCAGTGGATGATCCGCGCGTCAGGCAGGATCATCCGGATCAAGCCCAGATGCAGCAGATTCGACGGCATCTTGTCGACGACATGCCGTCGACCTTCGGCGGGACGCGCGATGCGCTCGAGATAGGCCTGCCCCATCGCGACCAGGCGGTCCGGGTCGAGGTCCATATGCGGATATCCCGCGACGTCGTCGGCGAGCCGCTGAACGTGTCGCAGTTCTCCCGCGCCGCGAACGTCGGGATGGGAGGCCAGGATCTGCTCCAGCAGCGTGGTGCCCGAGCGCGGCATGCCGACGACGAACACCGGCGTCGAGGAGGCGGCGCCTCGGCCCGACCGGAGCGCTAGCCGCTCGGCGCTGAAGGCGTCGGCGATGCTGCGAAGCCACGCCGCCGTCGCGTCCGGATCGTAGTCGATCAGCGCCCGCTTCATGCGGTTGCCGGCGTCGAGGTGGCGGAAGGCCAACTCCGATTCGCCCAGATCGAGGAACGCGTCGCCGGCTGCGAAACTGAGCGCCATCCGGTCATGATGGGAAAGCGCGACGCCGGAACGCCCTTCCAGCATCGCGACCATGCGCGCGATGTCGAGTTCCCTTGGCGATCCGGGCCTCAGGTCGGCGCGGCCGACCAGCGCAGCGACCGAGCCGGGAAACTCGGCGAGAACGGCGTCGAACGCGGCTTCCGCCTGGTCCTTGCGGCCGAACGAGACGTGCAGCACGGCTCGGTGGACCAACGCGTTTTCCCGGTTCGCGCCGGGCAGCGAGGCGGCGCGCTCGAAGGCGGCGAGCGCAACGTCAAAGTCGCCGACCTCCTCGAGAACGCGACCCAGCGCGTCGTGCGCTTCCGCATTCTCCGGACCGAGCGCGACGGCGCGCCGCGCGACGCGGAGCGCCTCGTCGAGTTCGTCGAGATCCTTGAGGACGAGGGCGAGCGCCGCCAACGCCTTCGGAAGGTCGGGCGCGAACGCCAGCAGCGCCCGCAGCCAATGCAGCGCCTCGGCGAGACGGTCACGCGCAATCTCGACGCCGGCGAGATTGAGGTAGGCGTCGGCAAACTGCGGGTTGAGCTCGATCGCGCGGCGGGCGAGCGCCGCCGCCCTGTCGAGCTCCGCCTGCTCGGTCAGAAGATGCGCGAGATTGCTGTAGGGCTCCGGATAGTTCGGCGCGAGTTCAATGGCGCGCGTCCAAAGCCTCTCGGCCTCCGCGAGCCGGCCGAGGCGCCGGTAGGTGTTGCCGAGATTGTTGTGGGTCTGCGGATCGTCCGGCGCGAGCGCCAGGGCGCGCAAGAGAGCCTGCAGGCTGTCCTCGAAACGGCCGAGCTCCTGAAGCAGAATGCCGAGGTTGTTCCAACCGCCCGCTTGTCGCGGGTCGAGCGCGACCGCGCGGCGCGCGGCGCGTTCCCCCTCCGCCAGCAGCCCGCTCTGGCGACAAACCTCGGCGAAATTGCTGAAATAGAGTGCCGGGGACCGCGGCGCCTCGCAGGACGTCCGCATGTGCAACACGGCGAGCTCAGCATTTCCGAACGCATGCGCGATCAGGCCAAGCAAATGCGAGGCGTCGGCCTGCCCCGGCCAAACCGCCAATACTTGGCGACACGCCATTTCTGCTGCGTCGGCTTGGCCTGCATTCCAGTGCGCCGCCGCACGCGACAAGGTCTCGCCAACGTCAATATTCATGCGGCCTGGGCAACCCCCCGGAATCAACGCTATTTACAATGTTTACGTCGTCGAATAGTCCCTGTCCAGCCAGCCAGAAAGCCGGCGCAGTTCAAGATCGTCCTATTCTTCAGCGTTGCTTCGGATGATCGCGCCGCCGGCGTCAAAGGTTGACAGGGCCGGGCGCACAGACGCCGCCGGACACGTTGTGCAACAGGCTGTCGGCGCCGCCGTTCCGGCTGGCGACGCAAGGCGCTCCGCCCGGCTTTGCGGCGCGATCGCCCATTCGTATTCGTCCGAGGAAATCCGCGCGAGAATGCGTCGCCATCGCAAGATTCCGGACGCGCTCTCGCACCGGGATTCGGTGCGGACGGCGAGCGCGATCGGACGCGCGGCCTCCTGCCCGGATGGACAAGACATCTCCGGATCGCCGCAACGCGCGTTCGCGCCGACGGCCGGCAAAGCGGAGGTCCCTCAGGTTTGAACCGGGGCGGCGTGCGAAAAACATCTGGCGCGACGATTGCGGGTGATTAAACTCGCCACGGCCCTGCTGGTCCGGGGCGATCCAGTTCTGGTTGAGACGAGCAGACTTTCCGGGAACGATATTTCATGTGGCTCGAAGCGCGCCGGTCGAACCGGAAACCCGACGTGACGTGCGCCTTGCGGGCTCCGGGATTGTCGGGAGGCGCGAGCCGAGATGGCTGACCGCCTGATCTACGAGAGCAAGAAATCGAAGGTCTTTCGCCGCCAGGACGCTTCGGGGGCAGTCACGGCCGTCAAGGTGCTCAACTACGAGTTTCCGACCCCGGTCGACATCGCGCAGTTTCACAACGAGTTCGACATCATCAGCGGGCTCGCGCTGCCGGAGATCCGGGCGGCGCTGCGCAAGACCCGCGAGAACAATCGCCACGTCATCGAGATGGAGTGGGTGGACGGCGAAGACCTCAAGACCGCCTTCCGCCAGAAATCCGCCGACATCGTCGACGTGCTGCACATCGCCATCGCGACCGCGCGGGCGCTTTCGGAGATTCACCGCCACCACATCATCCACAAGGACGTCAGCCCCTACAACATCCTGGTCGACCTTCAGGAGCGCCGCGTCCGGCTGATCGACTTCGGCATCGCGACGATCTTCGACCTCAAGCAGCCCTATGTCAGCAACCCCGAGTTGATCGAGGCGACGCTCGCCTATTGCTCGCCGGAGCAGACCGGCCGGATGAACTGCGCGGTCGACTTCCGCGCCGACCTCTACGCGTTGGGCGCGACCTTCTACGAGGTGCTCGCCGGCGCCCTGCCCTTCCAGGCCGCCGACGCCATGGGCATGGTGCACGCGCACCTCGCCCAGATTCCCACCCCCCTGCGCCAGCTCAACCCGAGGGTCCCCGCCTCGCTCTCGGCCGTGTTCGACAAGCTGCTCGCGAAGAACCCCGACGACCGCTACCAGTCGGCCGACGGCCTGCGTCACGACCTCGAGCGCTGTCTCCGGGATTTCCTGGAGAGCGGGCCCGACGCGCCGCTGTTCCCGCTCGGCGAAAGAGACCAGTCGACCATCTTTCGCCTGCCGACCCGCATGTACGGGCGCGAGCCGGAGGTCGCCGCGCTCATCGACGCCTTCAACCGCTGCGCGGACGGCGCCCGTTTGCTCGTCCTGGTCGGCGGCTATTCGGGCACCGGCAAGACCTCGCTGGTCAACGAAGTGCATAAGCCGATCACCGCGCGGCGCGGCTATTTCAGCTCCGGCAAGTTCGACCAGTTCCAGCGCGCCACGCCCTACGTCGCCTTCGTCGAGGCCTTCAAGGACCTGGTCGACGACTTCCTGACCGAGCGCGAAGAGCGGCTCGGCGCGCTGCGGGACGACCTGCGCGCCGCGCTCGGCGACGAGGGGCGCGTGATCACCAACATGCTGCCGAACCTCGAACTGATCATCGGCCCGCAGCCGCCGATCCCGGAGATCGGCGGCTCAGAATCCCGAAACCGGTTCAACTACCTGTTCCGCAAGTTCGTCCGCGCCCTGTGCGCGCCGGCCCATCCGGTGGTCATCTTCATCGACGACCTCCAATGGGCCGATTCCGCTTCGCTCGATCTGTTGCAGGTGCTGCTGACCGATCCCGAATGCGGCCACCTGATGCTGGTGTGCGCCTATCGCGAGAACGAGGTCAGCGCGGCGCATCCGTTCATCCGCGCCGTCGAGGCGATCCGCGAAACCGGTCTGACGCCGGAGCTGATCCGCATCGGCAACCTCACCGAGGACGATCTCGGCGCGATGCTCGCCGGCGCCCTCGGCGCCGCGCGCGAGGACGTCGCGCCGCTCGCGGCGCTGACCCAGGAGAAGACCCACGGCAACGCCTTCTTCGCCACCGAGTTCCTGAAGTCGCTCGCGGCGGAACGTCTCCTCGCCTTCGACCCCGACGCCGGGCGCTGGCGGTGGGACGCGAAGCTGATCGGGCAGAGGAACATCGCCGAGAACGTCGTCGACCTGATGGCGGCCAAGGTGCGCCGCCTCGACCCGGCGGTGCAGGAGACCTTGCGGCTCGCCTCGTGCATCGGCAGCCGGTTCGACCTCGACACGCTGTCGGTGCTGCGTCGCTGCGACCCGCTGGAGGAGGCGGCGCTTCTCAAGATCGCGCTCGGCGCGGGGCTCCTCGTCCAGCTCGACGCCACGAACTACAAGTTCAGCCACGACCGGGTGCAGCAGGCGGTCTATTCCCTCATTCCCGAGGCCGAGCGCACGACCGTGCATCTCGAGATCGGCCGTCTCCTGCTCGCCAATACGCCGGAGGCCGGGCTCGAAGCGCGCATCTTCGACATCGCCAACCAGCTCAACAGCGGCCGCTCGGCGATCCACGCACGGCCCGAGCAGATCGAGCTTGCGGCGCTGAACCTGAAAGCCGGCGCGCGCGCCAAGCTGAACTCGGCGTTTCCGACGGCGCTGCAATATTTCGAGACCGGGATCGCGCTGGTCGAGCTCGGCGCCGAGCCGTGGAAAGAGGCGCCGGCGCTGATGCGCGAGCTCTACACCGAATCGGCGGAGGCGGCCTATCTCAGCGGCGAGTTCCAGCGCACCGATGCCCGCGTCCGGACCTTGCTCGCGGAGCTCGACGACATCCTCGACAAGGTGAAGCCCTACGAGGTGCGCATCCTCGCGCTGAAGGCCGAGAACCGGTTCCACGACGCCATCGAGACCGGGCTCGAGGTGCTGGCGCAGCTCGGCGAGCAGTTTCCCGCGCGGCCGAACATGGCGCACGTCCTCGCCGATCTGGTCGCCACGCAGATCGCGCTCAGCCGCTATTCCGAAGCGGACCTGATGTCGCTGCCGGAGATGGCCGACCCACGCAAGATCGCGGCGATGCGCACGATCGCGCACATCACCTCCTCGGTCTACTGGGGGCGGCCGAACCTGCTGCCGCTGATCGTTTTCCGCATGGTGCGGCTGTCGCTGCGCTACGGCAACAACGCGGTCTCGTGCTTCGCCTACGGCTCGTACGGGGTCATCATGTGCGGCGTGCTCGGATCGATGCGCAAGGGCGCCATGTACGGCCGCCTCGCGCTCGAGCTGCTCGACAAGCTGAACGCGAAGGAGTGGAAGGCGCAGATCTACATCCCGCCTTACGGCCTGATCTTCCACTGGACCGAGCACGTGCGCGGCAGCCTCGGTCCGCTGCGCGACTCCTTCCAGATCGGCCTCGAAACCGGCCTGATCGAGTTCGCCTGCGTCAACACCAACATCTACTGCATCCACTCGTTCCTGTGCGGCCGGCCGCTCGAGCGGGTGGAGGAGGAGACCCGCGCCTACAGCGAGCTTTACCGGCAGTTCAAGCAGGAGACGAACTACAACTACAACGAAGTCTTCCGGCAGAGCATGCTCAACCTGATGGGCCGCAGCGCCGACCCGGTCCGGCTGGTCGGCGAGGCCTACGACGAAGACCGGATGATCGCGCAGAATCGCGAGCGCGGCGACAAGACCGGCGCGTTCTTCATCCACTTCAACAAGCTCGTGCTCGGCTACCATTTCCGCCGCTTCGCCGAAGCCAAGGAGCACGCCGCCGCCGCCTGCAAGCTGCTCGACGCCGTTCTCGGCAAGTTCGAAATTCCGAACCTGCGCTTCTACGACGCGCTCGCCAAGATCGCCCTCGCCGAACACAAGACCGGGCCCGAGCGATGGCGGCTGCTGCTCGGCGCGCGGGTCGACATGATGCGGCTGCGCTATTGGGCGCGGTTCTCGCCGGCCAACCACCGCCACAAGCTCGATCTTTGCCTTGCCGAATACGCGCGCGTGACCGGCGCCGGCAACGCCGCGCGGCTCGCCTACGACCGCGCCATCACCGGGGCGACACGGAACGAGTTCCTCCAGGAGGAGGCGCTCGCCTTCGAACTGGCGGGCCGCTTCTACGCCGCGACCGACCGCCCCGTGCTCGCCGAGTTCCACCTCAAGGCGGCCTATAACGCCTATCGCGAATGGGGCGCGGTGGCCAAGCACCGCGACCTCCTGGATCACTTCCCCAAGTACATCACGCAGAAGGGGGAAAACGCCTCTGCGCTCGCCTCCGGCGAAGGCGCGCTGGATCTCGGCACGTCGCTGCTCAACGGGGCCGTGCTCGACATCAGCACCGTGCTCAAGGCCTCGACGATCATTTCGCGCGAGGTCGTCCCGGCCCGGCTGCTGTCGGTGCTGATGGAGATCGTGATCGAGAACGCCGGCGCGCAGCGCGGCTTCATCCTGCTCGACGGGCCGGAGGGGCTTGCGGTCCAGGCCCGCGGCGAGGACGCCGGCGCGACGATCGAGGTGCTGCAGGACCTTCCCGCGCTGACCAGCGACGACCTCTCGGTTCCGCTCGCCCAGTTCGTCCACCGGACGCGCGAGCCGCTGGTCGTGTCCGACGCGACCACGGACGAACGCTGCCGCACCCAGCCCTATGTCCTGAAGAAGCGGCCGGTCTCGATCCTCTGCGTCCCGATCCTGAATCGCGGGCGCAGCGTCGGCGTGCTCTATCTCGAGAACAACCTCGCGCCCGGCGCGTTCACGCGCGAACGGGTCGACCTGCTCACCCTGCTCTCCGGCCAGATCGCCGTCTCGATCGACAACGCGATGCTGTACGACAAGCTCGAGCAGAAGGTCGCCGAGCGCACCGCCGAACTCGACCGCGAGAAGCGGCGCAGCGACGACCTCTTGCACAATATCCTGCCGGCCGAGACCGCCGACGAACTGAAGCGGACCGGCCGCGCCGAGGCGCGATCCTACGAGCGCGTGACCGTGCTGTTCACCGACTTCGAGGGCTTCACCGAGCTCGCCGCCACCCTGTCCCCGACCGATCTGGTGCAGGAGCTCGACGAGTGCTTCAACGCCTTCGACGCCATCGTCGCCCGACACGGCGTCGAGCGCATCAAGACGATCGGCGACGCCTACATGGCGGTCGGCGGCCTGCCGGTGCCGAACTCGACCCATCCCGACGACGTCGTCGAGGCCGCGCTCGAGATGCGCGACTTCATCGCCGAGCGCAGGCGACGCGGCGGTTCACATTTCGGCATGCGTATCGGCGTGCATACCGGGCCGGTCGTCGCCGGAATCGTCGGCACGAAGAAGTTCCAGTTCGACGTCTGGGGCGACACGGTGAACACCGCCGCGCGAATGGAATCGTCCGGCGCGGCCGGTCAGGTGAACATTTCGCAGGCCACGCACGACTACCTCGGCGGCCGCTTCGCGTTCACGCCGCGCGGCGAACTGGAGGCCAAAGGAAAAGGCAAGCTCGCGATGTTCTTCGTCGACCGCCTCGATCCGTCCCGACCGGCCGTGGGGAGGACGCAAGCGACCGCCGCAGAACCGGCGGTGTCGGCATGAACGCGCCCCCGCCCCTGACCACGCCGCGCGCCGCCGCCGATCCCGACCCGACCCGCGCCATCATCGCGGAGTGCCTGCGCGAAACCCGCATTCGCTACACGTCGAAGGGGAATACGTTCTTCCGGCCCCGCTTGCGCGGCGTCAACTATATGCAGGTCGGCAAGTCGAAGATCATCGACAGCCCGTTCACGATCACGATCGAGTGGCTGTTCGAGCAGTTCCGCCGCCTGCGCAACGGATGGAATCGGTTGCTCGACGAGCTGTTTCCGCGGTCGCCGGCGCTTCCGGAGGGCCATCGCGACTCGCGTCTCGTCGGGCGGCTCGTGTTCGCCGCCGAGCGCGGCTACGGGCCGCCGATTCACAACATGCACCTCGAGTTCTGGGGCCGCACCTACTGGCTCGCCTGGCGCAAGATCGCCGAGGGCCGCACCGACGCCGACGGATGCTTCGCCCTGCCCTTTCCGTTACGCGCCGCGCGCGCGCTGTCGATCCGCTCGCTGAACCTCGAGATCCAGAAGACGACGCGCGCCTATTTTCGCGACGGCGCGCCGCACTTTCATTTCGACCTGTTTCGCGCCGTCCCGGTTGCCAAGTCCGATCTGATCGGCATGGACTACAATCTGCGCACCATCGCGCTCGATTACTGGCTTTACCGACCCGCCGCGACGACGCCGCGCGCCGTCGTGGACGAGCAGGCCGGCACGCCGGAAATCTATTCGCAGGGCCGCAACGACGCGCTGATCGAGCAGGCCACGCCGATCGAGATCACCAAGACCAAACATCTCGAGCAGATCGACCTCCTCCCCGGCACGCTGACGATCGAAGAGATCGAGGCCGACTATCCCATAAATCTCACGCGCTGCATCGAGCGCCGCCTCCCGGGATACACGCGCGGCGACGACTGGTTCGGCGAGCGCATGATGAACGGCATGAACCGCGGCTGCTTCGTCCCGGACGAGACGCGGCCCGGCCACTTCTGGATGCGCTACTTCGGCGTGTGCTGGTATGAGATCAACGATGTCTACGCCCTGCCGGACGTCGCGATCCTCTATCGGCTGAAGGACGACGGCCTGCCCCTTCCGGTCGAGATCCGCCTGACCGGGCGCCTCAGCCGCGGCGATGACGATCCGTTTTACTGCCGCGCGTTCACCGCCGCCGACCCGGAGGCCTGGCTGCAAGCCAAGCGCGTTGCGCGCGTGGCGGGCGCCTTCTGCACCGAGGTCGAGGAGCATTTCTCCGGCACGCATCTCAACGCGGAGCAATACGCTGTCGCCGCCTACCGCAACCTGCGCCTCAATCCGGTGGCAGGGCTGCTGTTGCCGCATCTGAAGGAAGTGTCGCTGATCGACCACACCGCCGACTCGGGACTGATCCGGGGTTACATCCCGACCGCGACGGCGCTCACCTACCGGGGCTTACTGCAGCGCACGCGCGACATCCTCGGCGTGCAGGACTGGCGCGGCTGGCGACCGATGACGCCGATCAGCGCAGCGCACAGCTGCGCCAAGGCCGAGACCCTGTTCTGGGACGTGCTCGGCGCCTATGTCGACGCGTTCTTCGCCGAGCACGAGGCGGGCATCAAGGCGCACTGGGGCGAGATCCATCGCTTCGCCGACGACCTCGTCACGCACAGCGTGCCGGTGTTCGTCACCGCCGCTCGCGACGCCCCGCCGCCCGACCCGCGCTATCGCGAGCTCGCGGCCGAACGGCTGAAGCACTACGCGCGGCAATACGCGTTCGATCCCGATCTCCCGCGCGAGACGGTCGACGGCGAACTCAAGGCGGTCTCGCGCATCACCGCCGCGCGCACCTGGGACGAAGCCGGCGAGCGCGACTGGCGCAACCTCAAGGACGCCTGCCGCTACATCATCATGCAGGCCACCTACATGCACACCTGGATCAACGAGCACCAGTACGACGACCTCGGCGAGGTGCGCTACAGCTGCGGCGGCCTGCGCTTCGGCGACGCCCCGTCGGGCGTCATGGGCCCGGAGAGCGACGACGCCATCGCGCCCGACCTCACCCGCAGCACCGAGATGCTGTTCTTCACCAACTTCCTGTCGCGCACCGAATACGGCTTCATCACCCGCAACGAGGAAGGCGACGTCAATCCGCTGCTCATCCGCCTGCTTGAGGAGAAGCGCGAGGCGTTCAGGGCGCTCGGCGTCGACATCGACTCGATCGAGTCCCGGACCAACATCTGAATGGCCCCGCCCATGAAGACGGAATCCCTCTCCTTCGCCGACCTCGTCGGGCTCTGGCTCGGCCGGGCCTTCGACAAGGCTCAGCTCTGGCTCTACGCCAAGCTGTTCGCCCTGATGCTGGTGCTGTTCATCTGCCTGCCGAAGCGGCAGCGCATGAGCCACAACAACGGAATCGCGGGCAGCGGCGCGATTCGCATCGTCGACGACCCGCAGTTCCCCGCGCATCCGTTCTTCGCCGCCGGCAAGGTCTATCCCTGCCGCATCCGCCACGCGTCGGCGACCTTCCTCGACGACGCGATGAACTGCATCCGCAGCCTGTCGATCAAGTTTTCCGACGACCACCTCCGCAGCCCGTTCGACATCGAGATGAACAGCGGCGTGCAGAGCCTGTTCTGGTCCGCGGTCAGCTTCCTGAAGTTCGCCAAGTCCCGGCAGGAGAAATGGGGCGTCGAATACCCGGACTACTACTACCGCTACCCTGACGGCCTGAAAGGCTCGGAAGACGCCGGCCGTCGGCACGTCACCTCGTTCCACAACGTCCGCTATTACTGCAAGACCCCGTTCCTGTTCATCGGCGACGACGGCATCAAGCGCTACGCGAAATACCGCGTGCTGCCCTTCGACGACGAACCCGAGACCGGCCTCGAGCGCGATCCGAGCGCGTGGGACCAGTGCAATCAGCGCGTGCTTCCCCACGAGACGCGCGGCAGGAATTTCCTCAAGTACGAGTACCAGGACCGGGTCGCCCGCGAAGGCGCGAAGTACCGGATGCAGATCCAGACGCGGCAGGCGCAGGACGACGACGATCCCGAGGTGTTCAACAACATGATCGTCTGGGACGAGCGCCTATGCCCGTGGCGCGATCTGGCGGTCATCGACATCGACCGGACGCTGGACTGGAAGGAGAGCCTGCGCACCACCTTCAGCGTCAACAACATGCCGAAGACGCTCGGCGTGCTGCCGGCGAGCTCGATCTACGACTACAATTCCCTCAACTACCTGCGGGCGCACAGCGAAATCGCCCGCAAGGCCCGGCTGCTGTCCTACCGGCTGTTCGGCCTGCCGCCGCCGATTCCCGACAACGACAACCGCAACGTCTCGGAATGGGGCGAGTAAACCGCAAGCGCGCGGCCAAGCGCGCGCCGTGTTAGGAAGACGGCGCAATGCTTGGGAGGAACGACATGAAGAACCGCCAATGGCTGCTCGCCCGCCGTCCGCAGGGGACGATCCAGGACAGCGATTTCCAGTTCGTCGAAACCGAGGTCCCGGCGCTCAGCGCAGGCGAGGCGCTGGTGCAAAACATCATGCTCTCTTGCGATCCGACGCAGCGGGGCTGGATCGCCATGGACACCTATCTGCCGGCGGTGAAGATCGGCGAGGTGGTCCGGTCGATCGGCGCCGGCCGAGTCGTCGCCTCGAACAATCCCGACTTCGCGGTCGGCGACATCGTGTCCGGCTTGACCGGCTGGCAGGATTATATGGTGGTCAACGCCAAGGGCCAGCTCACCAAGCTTCCGCCGGGAGCGCCGCTCGAACTGGCGATGAGCGCGCTCGGGATGAACGGCGTCACGGCCTATTTCGGCTTGCTCGACGTCGGCCGACCGGTCGCCGGCGAGACCGTCGTGGTTTCCGGCGCGGCCGGCGCGACCGGCTCGCTGGTCGGTCAGATCGCCAAGATCAAGGGATGCCGGGTGATCGGCATCGCCGGCGGGACCGAGAAATGCCGCTGGCTGACCGACGAAGCCGGCTTCGACGCGGCGATCGACTACAAGGCGGAGGACGTGCCGGCGCGCCTGAAGGCCCTGTGCCCCAAGGGAATCGACGTCTTCTTCGACAACGTCGGCGGGGAAATTCTCGATGCGGCGCTCGCCCGCCTCGCGATGCGGGGGCGGATCGTGCTGTGCGGCGGGATCGCGAACTACAACGCGACCGAGCCGCCGCCGGGGCCGAAGAACTACCTCAACCTGGTCGTCCAGCGCGGGCGGATGGAGGGCTTCATCGTGCTCGACTACATGCCGCGCGCCGGCGAGGCGATCGTCGCGCTTGCGGGCTGGGTGCAGTCGGGCAAGCTCAAGAACAAGGTCGACGTCCAGCATGGCCTGGAGAACGCGCCCGCGACGCTGCGGCGGCTGTTCGAAGGCCGCAACGAGGGCAAGCAGCTGCTGCGCGTCGCCGAGTAGCCCGGGGGCGTATTCAGCGTCCGATCAGACGCCGAACCGCCTCCCGCCAGATGTGAAGCTTTCGCTGGCGCTCGGCCTCCGTCATGGTCGGCTCGAAGCGCCGGTCGAGCGCCCATCGCCGAGCGAAAGTCGCGGGCTCGGGGTAGAGGCCGGCCTGAAGTCCGGCGAGGTAGCCGGCGCCCAAGGCGGTGGTCTCCAGAACCTTGGGGCGATCGACCGGCGCGCCGATCAGGTCGGCCAGTCGCTGCATGGTCCACTCCGAGGCGACCATGCCGCCGTCGACGCGCAGGACGGTGTCGCCGACGCCGCCCCAGTCGCGCCGCATCGCGTCGAGGAGATCGACCGTCTGAAAGGCCACGCTTTCGAGCGCGGCCTTCGCCAGTTCCTTGCGCCCGGTCGCCCGGGTGAGGCCGAACAGGGCGCCGCGCGCCTCGGCGTCCCAGTGCGGAGCGCCGATGCCGACGAAGGCCGGCACCAGCACCACATCCTGGCCGGGATCGGCTTCCGCCGCCATCGGGCCGCTCTGATCGGCCGATTGCAGGGCCCCGAGCCCGTCGCGCAGCCACTGCACGGCGGCCCCGGCGATGAAGATCGCGCCTTCGAGCGCGTAGGTGCGTTCGCCGCCGAGCTGATAGGCGATGGTCGTCAGCAGCCGGTTCTGCGACCGGACCGCTTGCCGCCCGGTGTTGAGCAGGGCGAAGCAGCCGGTGCCATAGGTCGATTTCAGCATCCCCGGCGCGAAACAGGCCTGGCCGACGGTCGCCGCCTGCTGATCGCCGGCGACGCCCCGGACCGCGACGCTCGCGCCGAGGATCGCGGGATCAAGCACCCCGAATTCCGCCGAACAGTCGAGGACTTCCGGCAACATCGCTTTCGGCACGCCGAACAGCGACAGGAGCTCGTCGTCCCAGCGGCCGGCGTGAATGTCGAACAGCAGCGTACGCGAGGCGTTGGTCGCGTCGGTGACATGCGCCCTGCCCCCGGTCAGCCGCCAGATCAGGAAACTGTCGACGGTTCCAAACGCCAGCTCGCCGCGTTCGGCGCGCGCTCGCGCTCCGGGAACGTGGTCGAGAACCCACCCGATCTTGGTCGCCGAGAAATAGGGATCGAGCAGCAGGCCGGTCTTGGCGGAGACGGTCGGCTCCATGCCCTTGTCGCGCAGCTCGGCGCATGCCGGAGCCGTTCGCCGATCCTGCCAGACGATCGCGTTGTGGATCGGCTTGCCGGTCGCCCGGTCCCAGACCAGCGTCGTTTCGCGCTGGTTGGTGATCCCCACGCCGGCGAGGTCGCCTGCCGAGACGCCGGCCTTTTCCAGCGCCGCCCGGGCCGTATCGACGCTCGTCCGCCACAGGTCCTCCGGATCGTGCTCGACCCATCCGGAGTTGGGATAGTGCTGCGGGAACTCCTGTTGCGCGACGCCCCGGATCGCGGCGCCGGCGTCGAAGACGATCGCCCGGGTCGAGGTGGTGCCCTGGTCGATGGCGAGGACGTATCCAGACATGGCGGCGGCCGCTCCTATTTTGAATTGGCTTCGTCCGAGGACGGAAAGATGTGCGGCGCAGGTCGACGGGGGTCGGCCTTGCCTTCTCGCAAGGCTTCCGCCACCGTCGCGGCATGATCGAAACCGCTGCGCCGGAGCCCGCCCTGATTGCGGCGATCGCCGCCTACAAGGCGCGCCGTTACGCGGAGGCGGAGGGGCGCATCGACGCGCTGTTGGCGGCCAAGCCTAGCCACCCCGCCGCGCTCCAGTTGAAGGCGCTGCTCGCCCAGTTGCGCGGCGACCCGCGCGCTGCGCACGCAGCGGTCAAAGCCAGCCTCGCGGTCCGGCCGGGTCACGGCCCCACGCTCGCCATCGCCAGGGACGTCGCCCGAGCGCTGGCCGCGGCCGCGGAGGCGGCGCGCGCCGGCGACGACGCGCACGCGGCCGCCGGCGATTTCCGCCGGGCGCTCGAACTCGATCCGACGCCGGCGCCGGGGTGGTTTTCGCTCGGCCTCGCCTTGCAGACCTGCGGAGACTACCTCGCCGCGGCGGAGGCGTTCGCCCGCGTGCTGGTCCTCGCGCCCGGCGACGCGAAGGCGATGGTCAATCGCGGAATCAGCCTTCAGCAAGCGGGCGACCTCGACGGCGCTTGGGCCTGCTACCGTTCCGCCTATCGGACCGACCCGTCAACATTCGCGGTCATCTCCCAGGCTCTCCCGGCCGGGAACGTCGGCATCCTCATCCTCGATCTGCATACCCTCCGCGACCGCCTCGCCGGATAGCCGCTTCGGCGCGCGCGCCGTCTTGCGATAGTAGCCTGGCTCGCGCTTGATCGCGGCGCCGACCGACGCATAGCGCGCCGCCTCCTCCGCCGAGAACGCAAGGACCTCGAACTCGAGCGCTTCCCGAAGCACGGGAACGCATTGCGCGACCGGCGTCCCCGCCGGCAGCACGCCGATGAAATCCGGGTCGACCCAAAGCGCCGGAAAGAAGATCCCGACGTCGTGAAACCGGTCGCTGTCGACCAGTCCCGTCAGGGTCCTGAACGGAAGGTCGGGCCGGTTAATGGGATGGGTCGCGAGCAGGGACCACCCGGCCTCGAGCTCGATGGTCCAGAAGCTGTTGAACTTGATCACCGCCTGCCGTTCGTCATGGAACGGGGCGCCCTGCGCCTGCGCGGGGACGTGGAAGCTCAGCGGCGAGCGCGCGTGTTCGCGGACGCCGAGCGGCGGCAGCGGCCAGCGCCAGGTGAACTCGCCCTTCGCCACCTGCACGTCGCAGGGGAGCGGCATGACGAAACCGCACGTCATCGCGTCGACGAACGGCGGACAGTGCTTCACCGTGCGGACCGGATGCCCGTGACTTTCGCTGAACGCCGTCGCCGGCATCTGGCGCAGCCAGTCCGGCAGCGCCTCGCGCGCCGGCTTCGGACGCGGCAGCAGGTCGATCAACGCCGGGTCGCAGCGAAAACGAACGCGCATTCGATTCCATCGTCTGACTTGGCCAGACGGACGGCTCCCCGCCCGTCTGGCCTTCGCTCATGGTCTCAGTGCTTGGGCGGAGTCGCCGGCCACGACTTGATCAGCGTGTCGTAGTCGATCGTCTCGCCCTTCGGCTTCTCGTTGGCGAGCTTCGGCTGCGGCGCGATGTTGCCGTCCGCCGCGGCCCGCTTGTACCAATATTCAGCCGATTCCTTCTTGTTCAGCTTCGGCCCGCATTCCCCCTGCACGCCGGACTTCTCGATGCGGCCGAGCACCTCGTCCTGCGCGTTGGCGAGACCATCCATCGCCTGCTGCGCGGTCTTGGCGCCCGAGGCGGCGTCGCCGATGTTCTGCCACCAGAGCTGGGCCAGCTTCGGATAGTCGGGGACGTTGACGCCGGTCGGGGTCCACTGCACGCGGGCGGGCGAGCGGTAGAACTCGATCAGTCCGCCGAGCTTGGGCGCGCGCTCGGTGAAGCTCTTGTCCCAGATGTCGCTCTCGCGGATGAAGGTGAGGCCGACGTGGCTCTTCTTCAGCGACACCGACTTCGAGACGATGAACTGCTCGTAAAGCCAGGCCGCCTTCTTGCGGTCGGCCGGCGTCGACTTCAGCAGCGTCACAGAGCCGACGTCCTGGTAGCCGAGCTTCATGCCGTCCTTCCAGTAGGCGCCGTGCGGCGAGGGAGCCATGCGCCACTTCGGCGTGCCGTCCTCGTTGACGACCGGCAAGCCCGGCTTGACCATGTCGGCGGTGAAGGCGGTGTACCAGAAGATCTGCTGGGCGATGTTGCCCTGCGCCGGCACCGGCCCTTCCTCCGAGAAGGTCATGCCCGCCGCCTGAGGCGGAGCGTACTTGTGCAGCCAGTCGAGGTATTTCTCGATCGAGTAGACCGCCGCCGCGCCATTGACGTCGCCGCCGCGCTCGACCGAGGAGCCGACCGGCCGGCAGCCTTCGAGACGGATGCCCCATTCGTCGACCGGCTTGCCGTTCGGCAGGCCCTTGTCGCCGTTGCCGGCCATCGACAGCCAGGCGTCGGTGAAGCGCCAGCCCAGCGACGGGTCCTTCTTGCCGTAGTCCATGTGGCCGTAGACCTTGACGCCGTCGATCTCCTTGACGTCGTTGGTGAAGAACTCGGCGATATCCTCGTAGGCGGACCAGTTCACCGGCACGCCGAGGTCGTAGCCGTACTTGGCCTTGAACTTCTCCTTGATGTCGGGACGGTTGAACCAGTCGTAGCGGAACCAGTACAGGTTGGCGAACTGCTGGTCCGGAAGCTGGAACAGGTGGCCGTTGGTCCAGGTGGTGAACGACTTGCCGATGAAGTCGTCGACGTCGAGCATCGGGTCGGTGACGTCCTTGCCCTCGCCGGCCATGTATTCGGTGAGGTCGACGGTCTGGTTGTAGCGGGGGTGGGTGCCGATGAAGTCGGAGTCGTTGATCCAGCCGTCGTAGATGTTCTTGCCCGACTGCATCTGAGTCTGGATCTTCTCGACGACGTCGCCTTCCTGAATGACGTCGTGCTTGACCTTGATCCCGGTGATTTCGGTGAACGCCTTGGCCAGCACCTCGGACTCGTATTTGTGGACCGTCAGCGTTTCCGAAACGACGCTGATCTCCATGCCCTTGAACGGTTCGGCCGCCTTGGCGAACCACTCCAATTCCTTCGCCTGTTGGTCTTTTGACAGCGTCGAAGGCTGAAACTCTTCGATCCATTTCTTGTTCGTGGCGTCGTCGGCCAGGGCCGTCGAGGCGGCGAAGGCCAGCAAAAGGGCCGCCGCAGAAACGCTGCTTCGTATGATCATCGGTTTCCTCTCCATTCTGCGTGCCTTTTTCATTTTCCGCGGGCTGCGCGGCGCGCGCGCGCGACCCCGGACCACCTCACCCGTCACACCCAGCGGAAAACCGCCGCGGCGTAAACGAGGGAAACCAGGCTTGCGATCCAGAGGCTTGAAACCTCGAGACCGCCAGCGATTGGCAGGGTTAGAATCGTCTCCGTGCCGACAAGTCCGATCCAGGCGAGGTGGATGAACGCCGCGCCGACCAGCGACAGGAAAAGCCGGTCGCCGCGGGTGGTGGGAATGCGGAGAACCCCGTCGCGCTCGGCCTCCGGATAGCGGACCGCGAGCCCGGTCATAACGACGAGGGTTGCGCCGAGCAGGGCGAAGAACAGCCCCGTCTGCCAGGTCCACGCCATCCATGCGACGTCCATCGATCCCTCTCTCAGACGCGCCCGAGCGCGAAGCCCTTGGCGATGTAGTTGCGGACGAACCAGATCACGAGCACCCCCGGAACGAGGGTGAGAACGCCTGCAGCCGACAGGAGACCCCAATCGATGCCGGCCGCGGAAACCGTCCGGGTCATGATCGAGGAGATCGACTGGTTGTTGGTCAGCGTGCGGGCGAACAGCAGTTCGACCCACGAGAACATGAAGCAGAAGAAGGCTGCGACGCCGACGCCGCTCGCGATCAGCGGCAGGAAGATCCGGATGAAGAAGCGCGGGAACGAATAGCCGTCGATATAGGCGGTTTCGTCGATCTCCCGCGGCACGCCCGACATGAAGCCTTCGAGGATCCAGACCGCCAGCGGCACATTGAAGATGCAATGAGCAAGGGCGACCGCCCAACTGGTGTTGAACAGCCCGACGGCCGAATAGAGGTTGAAGAACGGCAGCGCGAACACCGCCGGCGGCGCCATGCGGTTGGTCAGCAGCCAGAAGAACAGATGCTTGTCGCCGAGGAAATGATAGCGGGAAAAGGCGTAGGCCGCGGGCAGCGCGACCCCGATCGAGATCAGCGTGTTGAGCACGACATAGGTCAGCGAAAACCGGAAGCCGCCGTACCAGGTCGGATTGGTGAAGATTTCCGCATAGTTCTTGAGCGTCGGCGCGATCGGCACGATGCTCATCGTCGTGGTGATTTCGGTGTTGGTCTTGAAGCTCATGTTGACGAGCCAGTAGATCGGCAACAGCAGAAACACGATATAGGCGATCAGGATCAGCCGCCGGGTCATGGCGCGCCCTCCTTGCGGCTGGAGTCGCTGCTGGTCATGACGGTGTAGAACACCCAGCACGTCGCGAGGATGATCAGGTTATAGACGATCGACATCGCCGCCGCCTTGCCCAGGTCGAACTGGCCGAGCGCGATCTTGACCAGGTCGATCGACACCATCGTCGTCGAATTGCCGGGACCGCCGCCGGTGACCACGAAGGGCTCGGTGTAGATCATGAAGCTGTCCATGAAGCGCAGCAGCACGCCGATCAGCAGCACGCGATTGAGCTTCGGCAACTCGATCCAGCGGAACACCGACATCCGCGACGCGCCGTCGATGCGCGCCGCCTGATAGAAGGCCTCGGGGATCGACTTCAGTCCGGCGTAGCACAGCAGCGCGATCAGGCTCGTCCAGTGCCAGACGTCCATGACGATGATGGTGAACCAGGCCGAGAAGAACCCGGCGGTGTAGTTGTAGTCGATGCCGAGATGATTGAGCGTCCAGCCGAGCAGGCCGATGTCGCTGCGGGCGAAGATCTGCCAGATCGTGCCGACGACGTTCCACGGCACGAGCAACGGCAGCGCCAGGACGACGAGGGTGGCGGCGACCGCGGGGCCCTGCTTCGGCATGCACAGGGCGACCAGAATGCCGAGCGGAACTTCGATCGCCAGGATGATCAGCGAAAAGGCGACGTTGCGTCCGAGCGCGGCGAAGAAGCGGCCGCCGAGGTCGGTCGAAGGGTCGAGCAGCTCCTTGTACCAGCCGACGCCGTTCCAGAAGAACTGGTTGTTGCCGAACGTGTCCTGCACCGAATAGTTCACGACGGTCATCAGAGGGATGATGGCGTTGAACGCCACGATCGCGACGACCGGAAGGACGAGGAGCCAGGCGCGGTTGGAGACGGGCTTTTCCATGCGTCTCAGCCCCCCACCAGGACGCCGTCGGCGTAGACGTGGACGCGGTCCGGGTCGGCCACGAACCGCACGTCCGTTTCGGGCACGGAATCGTCTTCGTCGACCAGCGCCGCGAGCGCCACGCCGTTGAATTCGGCCCTGACGATCTTGTGCCGGCCGGCGTCCTCGACGCGCTTGATGACCGCCGGCAACCCCTCCCCGCCCGAGCGCACCTGCAAGAACTCGGGCCGGACGCCGATCTCGATCCGCCCCCTGCCCGCGAGGTTCGGGTAGACCCGGGCCAGCGGAACGGCGACGCCGCCGATCCGGGCGACATTGCGTTCGACCGACGCGGGCAGGACGTTCATCCCCGGCGAGCCGATGAAATGGCCGACAAAGGTGTGCGCGGGCCGCTCGAACAATTCCTGCGGCGTCCCGATCTGGACCACCTCGCCGTCGTACATCACCACCACCTTGTCGGCGAAAGTGAGCGCCTCGGTCTGGTCGTGCGTCACGTAGACCATCGTCGTCCTGGACTCGCGGTGGACGCGGCGCAATTCGCCGCGCAGCTGCCATTTGAGATGGGGGTCGATCACGGTGAGCGGTTCGTCGAACAGCACGGCGCAGACGTCCTCCCGCACCAGGCCGCGGCCGAGCGAGACTTTCTGCTTCATGTCGGCGGTGAGGCCGCGCGCCACCCGCCGGAGTTCGCCGGTCAGACCCAGCATCGCCGCGACCGTGCGGACTCGCGCCTCGATCCGCTCGGCCGGAACGCCTCGATTGCCGAGGGGAAAGGCGAGATTCTGGGCCACCGTCATCGTGTCGTAGATGACCGGGAACTGGAACACCTGGGCGATGTTGCGCCGCTCGGTCGGCAGCGCGGTCACGTCGACCCCGTCGAACAACACCTTTCCTTTGGTCGGCGTCACGAGCCCGGAAATGATGTTGAGCAAGGTCGTCTTGCCGCAGCCGGACGGGCCGAGCAGCGCATAGGCGCCGCCGTCCTCCCAGACCATGGTCATCGGCTTGACCGCGTAGGCGGCGGAGGTCCCGGGCGCCGACCCGTAACTGTGCGAAAGGGACTGGAGTTCGATCCGCGCCATGGACGTCAGCGCCTTTCTTCGCCGTGCGGCTCGGCGTGCACCAGCCGGCCGTCAGCGGCGAAAATGAAGAAACGCGTCGGGTCCAGATAGACCTCGATTTCCTGACCCGGCTGGCGCTCGAGCACCCCGGCGGTCAGGGCGATCCAGCGCTCCCCGGGCACGTCGATATGCACGAAGCTCTCCGAGCCGGTGATCTCGCTGACCGCGACCACGCCCTTGACCGGAATGAGCGCCGGCGCCTTCGTCAGCGACAGCCGGCGAGGGCGAAAGCCGACGTCGTAGCGCCCCTCGGGCAGCCATTTGAGAATGCCTTCTGCCGGCAACGTCACGCCGGCGGGACTCCGGGCGAAGCCGTTCTTGAGCTCGACGCTGATGAAATTCATCGGCGGATCCGAGAAGGTCTGCGCCGTGATCCGGTCTTTGGGATTGCGATAGACATGCGGCGTCGGGCCGAACTGCGTGAGCCGGCCCTTGTGCAGGGTCGCGGTGGCGCCGCCGAGCAGCAGCGCCTCGGTCGGCTCGGTCGTCGCGTAGACGATGACCGCGTCCTTGCCTTCGAAGAGCCGCGGCAACTCGGCGCGCAGCTCCTCGCGCAGCTTGTAGTCGAGGTTGGCGAGGGGTTCGTCGAGGAGCACCAGACCGGCGTCCTTCACCAGCGCGCGGGCGATCGCGGTGCGCTGCTGCTGGCCGCCGGAGAGCTGAAGCGCCATGCGGTCGAGATAGGGCTCGAGGCGCAGGAGACCGGCGGCGACGCGAACCCTGCGGTCGATCTCCTCCCGGGCCGCGCCGCGCACCCGCAGCGGCGAAGCGATGTTCTCGTAGACCGTCATCGACGGGTAGTTGATGAACTGCTGGTAGACCATCGCGACCGAGCGTTCGCGAACCGGCAGGCCGGTCACGTCGCGGCCGTTGACCAGGATGCGGCCGGACGTCGGCGGGTCGAGCCCGGCGAGCAGGCGCATGGTCGAAGTCTTGCCCGACAGCGTCGGCCCGAGCAGGACGTTGATCGTCCCCGGCTCGAACGTCGCCGTCATGTCGAGGATGTGATCCTCGCCGCGCACCGAGCGGCAGACGTGATCGAGCGCGACCGTCATGCGACGCTCCGCGGGGCGGCGTTCGCAAGGCTCGCGACCTGAAGCTCCATCCATGCGCCGAGCGCCTGGATTTCGGCCAGCGTCATGCGTAGGCCGAGTTTCGAGCGCCGCCAGACGACGTCCTCGGCGGTCTGCGCCCATTCGTGCTCGATGAGGTAGCGCGCCTCCGCTTCGGTCAGGCTGTCGCCGAACGCCATCCCCAGATCCTCCCTGCGCTTGGCTGAACCGAGCACAAGTCGGGCGCGCGCGCCATAGGCGCGCGCCAACCGATCCGCGTCCGAGGCGGACAGAAAGGGGTAGTCCCGACGAAGGCCGTCGGTCAGCGCGCGCAGGCCGTCGACGGGAAACTCGCCGCCCGGCAAAGGCGCCCGAGCGGTCCAGCCCTTCCTGGCGCCGGCCGCGGGCAAGACGGACTCGACGCTGCGCAACACCGCTTCGGCGAGCCTGCGGTAGGTGGTGATCTTGCCGCCGAAGATCGAAATGACCGGCGCCGCGCCCGGCGGCTGGTCCGTCTCCAGCACATAGTCGCGCGTCGCCGCCTTCGCCTCGCTCGCCCCGTCGTCATAGAGGGGCCTCACGCCGGAAAAGCTCCAGACGACGTCGGCGGGCGTGACGGATCGGGTGAAGTTCTCGGAGGCGGCGCGGCAGAGGTAGTCGACCTCCTCCTGCGAAGCCGCCACTTTGGCGGGATCGCCGTCATAGTCGCGATCCGTCGTCCCGATCAGGGTGAAATCCTGCTGGAACGGAATGGCGAACACGATCCGCCCGTCGGGGTTCTGCAGGATATAGGCGCGGTCGTGGTCGTAGAGCTTGCGCACGACGATGTGTGAGCCCTGCACCAGCCGCACGCGCGCTTTCGGCTTCAGCGCCAGCGCGCCGACCATCACGTTCTCGACCCAAGGCCCGGCGGCGTTGATCAGCACGCGGCAGCGGAGGGTGTCCGCCGCTCCGGTGCGCTGGTCACGGACATGGATGGTCCATTCCTTGGCGCCGCGCTCGGCGGATTCGACGATCGTCCGCGTCCGGACGTCGACGCCCCGATCGGCCGCGTCGCGCGCGTTGAGGACGACCAAACGCGTGTCGTCGACCTGGCAGTCGGAATATTCAAAGCCGGTGTCGAACACGCCCGGCTTCAACGGACGACCGAGCGGGTCCGTCCGCAAGTCGAGCGCGCGCGTCGCCCGCAGCCGCTTCCGGCCGCCGATATGGTCGTAGAGGAACAGCCCCAGGCGCAGCATCCACGCCGGACGCAGCCCGGGCCGGTGGGGCAGCAGGAAGCGCAGCGGGCGAATGATGTGCGGCGCCAGCGACCAGAGAATTTCGCGCTCGCTCAGCGCCTCGCGCACCAGCCGGAATTCATAATATTCGAGGTAGCGCAGGCCCCCGTGGATCAGCTTGGTCGACCATGAGGAGGTGCCGCTCGCAAGATCGTCCATCTCGCACAGGACGGCGGAAAGTCCTCGTCCCGCCGCGTCCCTGGCGACGCCGCAGCCGTTGACTCCGCCCCCAATGATAACGAGGTCGACGACCCGATCCAACGAACGCCCTCCCCTTGAACCAGCCTTCGTCTGTAGCGAGTCTGATTTCCTTTTTTTGTAGATCGAAAGCAAAACGAAAGCAAGCGCGCCGTCGATCAACGATCGATCAACGCGCCTGTCGGAGCGGCCTCGACTCGGCTCGGGACCGATCCGCCGCGTCTGGGCGCCGCTTGGTCTTTGCGGGTCGGAGGATTCTCAGGCTTCCGGGTCGTCTTCCGCTTGCCGGGGAAGCGCCTCGACGATTCTGACGCCGCGCTCGTGGCAGACGGCGCGGATCGGCGAATCGCCGATCTCGTCGGTGACCCAGGTCTTCACCTGGCCGATATGGGCGATTCGGACCGGGGCGGTGCGCTCGAGCTTGGAGCTGTCCGCGACGAGAATAGCGTGGCGGGAATTCTCCAGGATCGCCTGGGCCACCTGGACCTCGCGATAGTCGAAGTCGAGCAGCGTGCCGTCCGCCTCGATGGCGGAGGCGCCGATGATGGCGTGGTCGACCTTGAACTGGCGGATGAGATCGCTCGCCGAAGCGCCCACCACGCCGCCGTCCGCACGGCGCACCGTGCCGCCCGCCACGATCACCTCGATGCGCGGGCGCTGGTAAAGCAGCATCGCGACATTGATGTTGTTGGTGATGACGAGCAGGTCTTCGTGGTTCGAGAGCGCCTTGGCGACCTCCTCGGTGGTGGTGCCGATATTGACGAACAGGGAGCTGCTGTTCGGGATGATCGCGGCGGCGGCGGCGCCGATCGCCCGCTTCTCCGCGGCGGCCACGAAGCGCCTGGCCTCGTAGGCGATGTTCTCCACCCCGGAGGCGATGATCGCGCCGCCGTGGATGCGCATGAGCGCGTGACGATCGCAGAGTTCGTTGAGATCCTTTCGGATCGTCTGCACCGAGACGTCATAGCGCCGGGCGAGATCGTCGACGCTCACCTTGCCGATCGTCCGGGCGAGCGAGACAATTTCCCTCTGCCGCACGGAAAAGTCACTGTTCATCCGGAGGACCTCGGTGGCGCTTGATGGTCAAACAAGATCACGAGGCCGGCGAAGATCGTCGTTCCGCTCGATTTTCCCTCGTTACCATGCCGCTCCCCGCTTGAAACGTCCCTTTGGAGCAGGGAGCGGGACCCGGGCCGGCGGCGGCGCCGCCCCCTAAGTCGAACTGGACCTGCCGCGGCGTTTCCGGCAACCTCGCCGAAAGCTTCCGAAACGCCGCCGGCTTGGCTGCCGAACCGGGGCAAGACCGCCGGTCAGACCGATGAGCGTCATCGCCGCCAACCTCTACCGCCACGGCACGCTGGTCGGGCCGGTGTCGCTCGACCGCCCCATCATGTGCGCCGACGACCGGTCGGAATTCGTCTGGATCGGGCTGCATGAACCGACCGAAAGCGAACTGCGCGAGCTTCAGGAGAATTACGGCCTGCATCCGCTCGCCGTCGAAGACGCGCTGACCGCCCACCAACTGCCGAAAGTCGACGTCTATGGGGAGCAGATCTTCGTCGTCGCGCGCACCGCGCAATGGGCCGACGACACCCTGATCTACGGCGAGACCGACATCTTCGTCAGCGCGACCTTCGTCATCAGCGTCCGGCACGGCTCGGCCCGCGCCCATTCCGATCTTCGCCATCAGCTCGAGGCTTCCCCCGCGCTGCTGCAGCACGGGGTCGACTACGTCCTTCACGCCATCCTCGATTTCGTCGTCGACGGCTATCTGCCGATCGTCGAGGCGATCGAGGAGGAGGTGCTCGACACCGAGGAGCGCGCGCTCGAGGCCTTCCTCGAGCGCAGCGAAATCCGCCGGCTGTTCACGCTCCGGCGCGAGCTGATCCGGTTCCAGCGCGTGCTCGGCCCCATGCACGAGGTTTGCAACAAGCTGACGCACCTGTCGCTGCCCGCGCTCGATCCCGACGTCCGCCCCTACTTTCACGACGTTCTCGACCATGTGCGCCGGGTCGAGACGCGCGTCGGCAGCCTGCGCGAAATCCTCACATCCGTCTTCGAAGCCGCCAACCTGCTTGAGCAGCAGCGCCAGGGCGCGATCACCCGCCAGCTCGCCGCCTGGGCCGCCATCCTCGCGGTGCCGACCGCGATCGCCGGCGTCTACGGGATGAATTTCGCCAACATGCCCGAACTCAAGACCGAGTACGGCTATTACGTCGTGCTCGCCGTGATCTTCTTCCTCTGCGCCGGCCTGTTCGTCTGGTTCAAGCGAGCGAAGTGGATCTAGAATGCGGCGGCGCGCGGCGTCGGAAAGCCGCTCAGCTTCCGACGCCCTCGCTCTGGCGGAAGACCCGGCTCGCGCGGATGTCGGCCTCGGTCAGGGTCGCGAGCCGTTCGAGCGTCAGTTCGACGTCGCCCTCGGCGAGCAGGCGGTTCGCCTGCCGGAGCCGGGCGCGGTCGAGCGCATTGCGGATCGAGCGGGCGTTGGCGAACAGCGGCTGGGTGCGCCGGAGCGGGATATATTCCCGCAGCGCCGCCCGCGCGCCGTCGTCGAGCCGGTAGTGCAGCCGGCCGAGCATCGTCTCGCCGATCGCCAGCAGATCGTCGTCGGCGTAGTCGGGGAAGTCGATGTGGTGGGCGACGCGCGAGCGGAAGCCCGGGTTGGACTGAAAGAACCGGTCCATCCGGTCGGCGTAGCCGGCGAGAATGACGACCAGATCGTCGCGCGCGTTCTCCATCACCTGCAAGAGGATCTCGATCGCCTCCTGCCCGTAGTCGCGCTCGTTCTCCTGGCGGTAGAGATAATAAGCCTCGTCGATGAACAGCACGCCGCCCATCGCCTTCTTCAGCACTTCCTTGGTCTTGGGCGCGGTGTGGCCGATGTACTGGCCGACGAGATCGTCGCGGGTGACCGAGACGAGGTGGCCGCGGCGGACGTAGCCGAGCCGGTGCAGGATCTGCGCCATCCGGTTCGCCACCGTGGTCTTGCCGGTGCCCGGATTGCCGGTGAAGCTCATGTGCAGCGTCGGGGCCTCGGTCGAGAGGCCGAACTTGGCCCGCACCCGGTCGACCAGCAGGAGCGCGGCGATCTCGCGGATGCGCTGCTTGACCGGGGCGAGCCCGACGAGTTCGTCGTCGAGCTCCTGCAGCACCGGGCCGACGCCGGAGGCCGCGTATTCCTCGGCGAGGCTGATCCGCGGCGGGGCCGCTGCCGGGGCGTTCATCGGTAGCGCCGCCCTTCCGGAAGGTCGAGGCCATAGCCGCGAACCGCATAGCGCTGCACGCGGCCGGGTCCGGCGGTCCGTTCGAGGCGGAAGCCGTCCTCGTCCTTCGGCCGGTTGACGATGAAGGACAGGCGCACCGACTCCCAGCCGTGACTGGCGTCGAAGGCGGAGAGGCGGATGTACTTGTCGCCATGGACCTTGCGGCAGGCGTCGAGCTCCATCAGCACGCCCTTGGCGTCCTTGAGGTCGAACATCGGCAGGCCCCACATCTCCCAATAGGTGTTGCGGGGATGCGGATCGTCGGTGAACTCGAGGTTCACCGCCCAGCCGTTGTCGAGGCAATATTGCACCTGAGCGAGGATGTCGTCGTCGGACAGGTCGGGCAGGTAGGAAAAGCAGCCCTGGGTCACGCGCATGAGAATCTCCCGTGGAATTGGTTTCGTCAGACGGCGACCGACGGCGTCGGCGCGTAATCGAGCTGGTCGGTCGAGGCGTAGTTGAAGGTGACGTCGCCCCAGACGTCGAGCGCCTGGCGCAGCGGCGTGCAGGTCTTGGCCGCCTCGGCGAGGATGGTCGGGCCTTCGTTGAGATAATCGCGCCCGGCGTTGCGGGCGAAGATCATCGCCTCCAGCGCGACGCGGTTCGCCGTCGCCCCGGCGGCGATGCCCATCGGGTGGCCGATGGTGCCGCCGCCGAACTGCAGCACGACGTCCTCGCCGAGCAGATGCAGGAGCTGATGCATCTGTCCGGCGTGGATGCCGCCCGAGGCGACCGGCATCAGCTTGTTGAGCGAGCCCCACGGCTGATCGAAGAAGATCCCGTGCTCGAGCCGCATCGGGTTAAAGTCCTCGCGGCAGATGTCGTAGTAGCCCTTGGTGGTCGCCGGATCGCCTTCGAGCTTGCCGACGACGGTGCCGGCGTGGATGTGGTCGACGCCGGCGAGCCGCATCCATTTGGCGATGACGCGGAATGACACGCCGTGGCTCTTCTGGCGGGTGTAGGTCGAGTGCCCGGCGCGATGAAGGTGCAGGATCATGTCGTTGCGGCGCGCCCACTTGGCCATCGACTGGATCGCGGTGTAGCCGATCACCAGGTCGATCATCACGATGCACGAGCCGAGCTCCTTGGCGAATTCGGCCCGCTCGTACATGTCCTCCATCGTGCCCGCGGTGATGTTGAGGTAGGTGCCCTTGACCTCGCCGCTCGCGGCCTCGGCCCGATTGACCGCCTCCATGCAGTAGAGGAAGCGATCGCGCCAATGCATGAACGGCTGCGAGTTGATGTTCTCGTCGTCCTTGGTGAAGTCGAGCCCGCCCTTGAGCGCCTCGTAGACGACGCGGCCGTAATTGCGCCCCGACAGGCCGAGCTTGGGCTTGATCGTCGCGCCGAGCAGCGGCCGGCCGAACTTGTCGAGCCGCTCGCGCTCGACGACGATGCCGGTCGGCGGGCCCTGGAAGGTCTTCACATAGGCGAGCGGCAGGCGCATGTCCTCGAGACGCAGCGCCTTCAGCGGCTTGAAGCCGAACACATTGCCGATGATCGAGGCGGTGAGGTTGGCGATCGAGCCCGGCTCGAACAGGTCGAGGTCGTAGGCGATATAGGCGAAATACTGGCCCTCGGCGCCCGGGACCGGATCGACCCGGTAGCACTTGCCGCGGTATTTTTCGCAAGCCGTCAGACGGTCGGTCCAGACGACCGTCCAGGTCGCAGTCGACGATTCGCCCGCGACCGCCGCCGAGGCCTCGATCGGGTCGACGCCGTCCTGCGGCGTCACGCGGAAGCAGGCGATGACGTCGCTGTCGCTCGGCGTGTAGTCGGGCTCCCAATAGCCCATCTTGCGGTAGGACATGACGCCGGACTTGTAACGGTCCTTGCCCTTGACGGTTTCCGACGATTGCACGTTCATGGGCATGTCCTCCTTTGGCCGGCGTTGCGGCGGCTGATGGTTCGCAGGCTTAGGACCGGCAACTGTTTTAGGACAGTTCATTGTTTGAACGATTATGTTTGACTAGAGTAAAAGGATGCTCCGCCGCGTCACCCTGCATCAGTTGCGCCTCGTCGCCGGTCTCGCGCGCCATGGCAGCATGACCCGCGCGGCCGAGGAGGCGCATGTGACGCCCTCCGCCTTCTCGATTCAGGTCAAGCAATTGGCCGAGGGGCTCGGGCTGCCGCTGCACGAGCAGGTCGGCAAGCGGCTTCATCTCACCGACGCGGGGCTGGCGGTCGCGGCGGCGAGCCGGGACGTGCTCGAGCGCCTCGAACTCCTCAAGATGGAGCTTTCCGAGATGCGCGGCCTGAAGCGCGGCCGGGTCAGCGTCGCGATGATCACCACCGCCCGGTATTACGTCACCCGGCTGATCGGCGACTTCTGCCGCGCCTATCCGGAGGTCGAGTTCGCGCTCGAGGTCGGCAATCGCGAGCAGATCCTCGAGCGGCTGCGGCTCAATCTCGACGACTTCGCGATCATGGGCCAGGCGCCGGAAGGGCTCAGCGTCGTCGCGACGCCGTTCGCCGACAATCCCCTCGTCGTGCTTGCGCCCGCCAATCATCCGCTCGCCGCGGAGACGGCGATCCCGCCCGCGCGCCTCGGACGCGAAACCTTCATCCTGCGCGAGCCGGGTTCGGGAACGCGGCAGGCGACGGAGCGCTACTTCGCCGAGCACGCCATCCGCCCGGCGACGCGCATGACGCTGGGCAGCGACGAGACGATCAAGCAGGCGGTCGCCGCCGGGCTCGGCCTCGCGGTGCTGTCGCGCCACGTTCTCGCGCTCGATCCGGACGGCGGACCGTTGCGCGAACTGGACGTCCAGGGCTTTCCGATCCTGCGCCGCTGGAACGTCGTCCATCTCGCGGAGAAGCGCCTGTCGCCTGCGGCGCGCGCCTTCCTGAAGCTGCTCTTCGAGCAGCGCGCGCAGCCTTCGTCGGCGACGGCGAACAGCGCGGCGCCGCGGCCGTAACGGGTTTGGAGAGCGCCGTCGGCCTACGCGGCCCGACCTTGCGCCTCGAGGCTCGCCCGGATCCTGGCGATATTGGCGGCGTAGGCCGAAGGGCCGCCCTTGAACACGGCGGAGCCCGCAACCAGCGTGTCGGCGCCGGCGGCGACCACGAGCGGCGCCGTTTCGACCGCGACCCCGCCGTCGACCTCGATGCGGATGTCGCGGTCGCCAATCATCGCCTTGATCCGCCGGATCTTGTCGAGCGTCGCGGGAATGAACTTCTGGCCGCCGAAGCCCGGGTTGACCGTCATCACGAGGACCATGTCGAGCCGGTCGAGCACGTATTCGATCGCGCTCTCGGGCGTCGCCGGATTGAGCGATACGCCGGCCTTCTTGCCCAGCTCGCGGATCGCGGAGAGCGAGCGGTCGAGATGTTTCGTCGCCTCGGCGTGGATGGTGATGACGTCGGCGCCGGCCTTGGCGAAGGCCTCGAGATAGGGGTCGCAGGGCTCGATCATCAGGTGGCAGTCGAACACCTTGTCGGTGTGCGGCCGCAGGGCGGCGATCACCGGCGGCCCGAAGGTGATGTTGGGCACGAAATGCCCGTCCATCACGTCGAGATGGATCCAGTCGGCGCCGGCGGCCGCGACGTCGCGGACTTCCTGCCCGAGCTTTGAGAAATCGGCGGACAGGATGGAGGGCGCGATCGTGACGCTGCGGTCGGGTGAGGTCATCTCGAAGGGTCCTTGAGACTGGGATCAAGCGGCGCAAGAGCGCGCGCTCGCGGGGCCGAGCCGGATCCCCCTCCCCCGCCCCGCCGGATGCGAAAGGAGGAGGCCGAGGAGGGGGATAGCGGACGGCGCCGCCGGAAGCGCCTACGCCGTCCGGTCTCTTGCAGGCGCAGCGACGCTAAGCGGCGGCCTTGCCGAGCTTGGCGCGCCAGCCGGGATAGAGGGCGTCGGCGTCGTGGGTGAAGCTCTCGAAGGCGCGGGCGAACTCGCGGTGGTCCTTGGCGAACGCCACCGGATCGGCCCCGGCCTTCCAGCACTGCTCCGCCTGGCGCAACGACACCGCGCCTGCGGCGCCGCCGTCGATGTGGCCGAAGGCGCCGCCGCCCGCGGTCATGATCAGGTTGGAGTGGCCGAGGTTCTCGAAGAAGCCCGGCATGCGCAGCGCGTTCATGCCGCCGGAGATGATCGGCGTGGTCGGGTTCATGCCGAGCCATTCCTGATGGTAGAAGGCGCCGTCGACGCTGTCCTCGGTGATCATGTTGGCGATGATCCGGTCGCCAGCCTCGCCTTCCATCTTGCCGAAGCCCATCGTGCCGACATGGATGCCCGAGGCGCCCTGCAGGCGCGCCATCTTGGCGAGCACGAGGCCGGTGTAGCCGCGCTTCGCCTGCGGCGAGGTCACGGCGCCGTGGCCGGCGCGGTGATAGTGCAGATATTGCTTCGGGAACGTCCGGCGCGCGGTGGTGATCGCCGCGGGGCCGGCGACATAGCCGTCGACCAGGAAGGCGACGTGATCGGCGTTGGGGCCGAAAGTCTCGAGGATGTACTCGCCCCGCGCGATGATCTCGCGGTAGTCGTCGGCGGTGATGTTGAACGAGAACAGCTTCGCCTGCCCGGTCTTGTCCTGGGCGCGGATCATCGCGTCGTTGACCGCGCGCACCGTTTCCTTGAACGGCGCGAAGGTCTGGTTGCCCTGCGGCTCGTCGTTCTTGATGAAGTCGCCGCCGAGCCAGAAGTCGTAGCAGGCGTTGGCGAACGGCTGCGGGCGCAGGCCGAGCTTGGGCTTGATGATGGTGCCGACGATGAAGCCGCCGTCGACAACCGGGCGGCCGAGCACGCGCCACAGGTCCTTGATCGTGGTCGAGGGCCCGTCGAACAGGCGCAGGTAGTCCGGCGGCACGTAGAAGTCGTGCATCTTGCCGTATTCGACGTCGCCCATGCCCTGGTTGTTGCCGATGGTGAGCGTCAGGAACGAGGCGATCATCGCCCGGCCGTCGATGATGTTGCGGTCGAACAGCTCGACCGGATAGGCGATCTTGGTGACCTCCTTCGCCTCGTCGATCTCGTACACGAGCGCGTCGACGCCGCGGGTGAAGTCGTCGGTGGTCGACACCTCGACGTTGGTTCCGGTCGAGGACTCGGCGGCGAAATGCGCCGCCGTCTCGAGGTAGCCGTAGCCGGCCTTCGGCTTCATCACATAGGCGCAGAGAACATGCCGTCCGCCGGCGATCAGTTCGGCTTCCTTCAGGTTCAGGTTTGCGTAGCGGTCTGACTGGTCCATGACTTCACCTCGTTAATGTGATCCTGGCGGAGGCGTCGCGGACGATCCCATCGACCGACGTCCGAACTGCCCGCCCGGTTGGAGCGTTTCCTGTCAAGCCGCGAGCGTCTTCGCCGTCTCGAACGACTTGGCCGTCTCGACGATCGCGTCGACCGTGATGCCGAAATGCCGGTAGAGGTCGGGCGCCGGGGCCGAAGCGCCGAACCCTTTCATGCCGATGAAGGCGCCGCGTTCGCCAATCCAGCGATCCCAGCCGAGCCGGCCGCCGGCCTCGATCGCGATGCGCGGCGCTGTCCCGAGCACCTCGGCCCGGTACGCGGCCGGCTGCGCCTCGAACAGGTCCCAGCTCGGCATCGAGACGACCGCGACCCGCTTGCCGGCGGCCCGCAAGACCTTGGCGGCGTCGACCGCCAGCGCGACCTCGGAGCCGGTGGCGAGCAGCGTCACGTCGCGCCCACCCTCGTCGGCGCTGAGCACGTAGGCGCCGCGCGCGCTCTCGTTGGTTTCGCTCGACATCCGTAACGTCGGCAGGTTCTGGCGCGACAGCAGCAGCGCCGAAGGCGTGTTCCTGGAACCGAGCGCGAGCTCCCAGCACTCGGCCGTCTCGACCGCGTCGCAGGGGCGGAACACGTGAAGGTTCGGCGTCGCGCGCAGCATGGCGAAATGCTCGACCGGCTGATGGGTCGGGCCGTCTTCGCCGAGCCCGATCGAATCGTGGGTGAGCACGTAGATCACCCGAACCCCCATCAGCGCCGACAGGCGCATGGCGCCGCGGGCGTAGTCGGAGAAGACGAAGAACGTGCCGCCATATGGGATAAAGCCGCCGTGCAGCGCGATCCCGTTCATCGCCGTCGACATGCCGAATTCGCGGATGCCGTAGCGCACGTAGCGTCCGGAAAAATCTCCGGCCGTCAGCGACTGCAGCCCCTTGGTGATGGTCAGGTTCGAGTGGGTGAGGTCGGCCGAACCGCCGAGTGTGGTCTCGACGGCCGCGTTGACGATTTCGAGCGCCATCTCGGACGCCTTGCGCGAGGCGACATTGGGGGCCTTGGCGACCAGGTCGGCCTTGTAGGCCGCCATGCGGTCGGCGAAGTCCGCCGGCAGGTCGCCCGAGATCGCGCCCTCGAACCGGGCGCGGTCCGCATGGGCGACGAGCCGTCCCTCCCAGGCGAGGCGCGCGGCGCGCGAGCGCGTCCCGGCGGCGCGCCAGGCGGCGAGAATGTCCTCCGGGATTTCGAATGGGGCGGCGGTCCAGCCGAGCTTCGCCCGGGCCGCCTCGACCTCGGCCGCGCCGAGCGGGGCGCCGTGGGTCGCCTCGGTGCCCTGCTTGTTGGGCGCGCCGAAGCCGATCACCGTCCGGCAGGCGATCAGGGTCGGGCGGTTCTGCCGCTTGGCTTCGACGATCGCCGCGTCGACCTGGGCCGGGTCGTAGCCGTCGACCGCGATCGTATGCCACCCGGCGGCGGCGAAGCGCGCCCGCTGGTCGAGATCGGTCGAGAGTTCGGTCGAGCCGTCGATGGTGATCCGGTTGTCGTCCCAGAGCACGATCAGCTTCTTGAGGCGCAGATGGCCGGCGAGGTCGATCGCCTCGTGGCTCACGCCCTCCATCAGGCAGCCGTCGCCGGCGATCACATAGGTATGGTGATCGACCAGGCCGGGATAGCGCGCGGCGAGCGCCTGCTCGGCGATCGCCATGCCGACGGAGGTGGCGAGGCCCTGCCCGAGCGGACCGGAGGTCGTCTCGACGCCTGAGGTGTGGCCGTATTCCGGATGGCCTGCGGTCCTGGAGCCGAGCTGGCGAAACCGCTTGATCTCCTCGATCGTCATGTCCGGATAGCCGGTCAGATAGAGGAGCGCATAGAGCAGCATCGAGCCGTGGCCCGCCGACAGCACGAAACGGTCGCGGTCCGGCCAGTGGGCGGCCTCGGGATCGAACTTCAGGTGCTTCGAGAACAGCACGGTCGCGACGCCGGCCATGCCCATCGGCATGCCGGGGTGGCCGGATTTGGCTTTCTCGACCGCGTCGACCGCGAGAAAGCGGATCGCGTTGGCCATCGCGGCGTGAGAGACCGCCGCGTGCGGGGCCGGAACGTTCATCGGGTGGAACCTTTCTCTTGCGTTCACGCCGCCCGGATCGCGCGCTTGCGGCGCTCGACGAGCTTGAGGATCATCGGGGTGAGGATGAGCTGCATGGCGATGTCGAGCTTGCCGCCCGGGATCACGATCGAGTTGGCCCGGCTCATGAAGCTGTTGTGGATCATCGACAGCAGGTAGGGAAAATCGATGCCGCGCGGATCGCGGAAGCGGATCACGACCATCGATTCGTCCGGAGTCGGAATCCAGCGGGCGATGAACGGGTTCGAGGTGTCGACGGTCGGCACGCGCTGGAAGTTGATGTCGGTCTGACTGAACTGCGGCGTGATGTAGTGGATGTAGTCCGGCATGCGGCGCAGGATCGTGTCGGTGACCGCCTCGGTGCTGTAGCCGCGCGACGCCCGGTCGCGATGCAGCTTCTGGGTCCATTCGAGATTGATGACCGGGACGACGCCGATCTTGAGATCGACGTATTGCGCGACATTGACCTTGTCGGTGACGACCGCGCCGTGCAGCCCTTCGTAAAACAGCAGATCCGAGCCCGGCTCGAAATCGCGCCATTCGGTGAAATGGCCCGGCGGGACGCCGTGAATCTCGGCTTCGGCGTCGTCATGGACATAGACGCGGGTCTTGCCGCCGCCGGTTTCCGAATAGTCGCGGAAGCTGGTCTCGAGTTCGGCGAACAGGTTCGCGGCTTCGCCGAAGTGGCTGTAGTGGTTGTCGCCCTTCTTCGCCGCCTCCTTCATCTGCTCGCGCATTTCGAGCCGGTTCCAGCGGTGGAAGGCGTCGCCTTCGATGTAGACCGGGTTGATCTTCTCGCGCCGGAAGATCTGCTCGAACGTCTTCTTGACCGAAGACGTGCCCGCCCCTGACGAGCCGGTGATGGCGATGATCGGATGCTTGATCGACATGGCTGGGGTCTTCCGGTTCGTGAGGCGTCAGCGACGCAGCAGGCCGCGCTTGGCGAAAAGGGGCGCGGACGTCTCTCCGCCGCCCTCGCTGTAGTAGAGGCCGATGCGCTCGACCTTTTCCTTCGAGCCGAAGATCAGCGGCGTGCGCTCGTGGATCGTCTTCGGCTGGATGTCGAGGATACGGCGGAACCCGTCGATCGCCGCCCCGCCCGCCTGTTCGATGAGGAACGCGACGGGGCTCGCCTCGTACAGCAGGCGAAGCCGGCCGTGCTCGTAGCCCTCGCGCGAATCCTCGGGGTAGAGGTAGACGCCGCCGCGCGCCAGGATGCGATAGACGTCGGCGACCATCGCTCCGATCCAGCGCATGTTGAAATTGCGCCCGCGCGGACCCTCCTCGCCCTCGAGGCAGTCCTCGACATAGGCCTGGACCGGCGTCGGCCAGTGGCGCGAGTTGGAGGCGTTGATCGCGAATTCGGTCGAGACCGGCGGAATGTCGACGCGAGGAATGGCGATCTTGTAGGTCGCCGTGTCCGGGTCGAGGATCGCGATGGAGACGCCGGCGCCGAAGCTGAAGGCGAAGGCGGTCTGGGGGCCGTAGACGAACACCCCGGCGGCGCGCTCGCGG
>CAMFKX010000016.1 GCA_945957375.1 uncultured Roseiarcus sp. | reverse complement strand
GACCAGCATCGATCCCGCGATCATCGGCGCCGCGCTCAGCAAATGAGGACTTACGGGTGCGCCCAGTCGTCCGTCCAAAAGACCTACGCCGGTTGACAGGTATTCAACCGTCCGTATCGTGCCGGAGCATGTTCCCGGGGAGGCGGCGGATGCGAAAGGCGGCGGACTGGCTGAAGGCGGCCGCGGTGGTCGGCTCACTGGGGGGCGCGAGCCCGCTTGCGTGGGCGTCGGACGAGACGGCGACCTGGACGCCGCCCACGAAAGAGCAGTGCGAGAATCCGAAGCTCCTGAAGCAGGACGTCTTGCTCACCCTCGCCCAGTGCTGCGTCAAGACTCCCCAGTTTGTCGACGGCGGCAAGGGCTGCGCCGCGCCGTCGGTCGGGAAGCCGGAATATTACAGCCTTCTCCACGATTCCAATCCCTCCAAGAAGGGAGCCGACCTGCTCATCCCGACGGACCCGGTCACCGGCGTCGAAGCCAAGCAGGTGCTCGAAGAACCCTGGGACGGATATTTCGACGAGGCGTGGCGGTACGCCGGGTCTGTGCTGAAGCGCGGGCGCAAGACCGCGCTCGCGGTCAACTCGAAGCCCGCCCGCGACGACAACCAGTTGCACATCCATATCGGCTGCGTGGACGCGTCGATCCGGGACGAACTCGCCAAGGCGAAAGTCCTGACCGACCCGAAGGAGGTGAAGCTCAACGGGCACGCCTACAAGGCCGTGTTCGTCAAGGACATTACGGGCGATCACAGCCCCTTCAAGCTGGTCGACCGATGGGTCGGGTCCGACGCGATGCCGTATCAGGGCATCGCCGTCGTCGGCGCCGTGAAGGAGGACCATGGCAAGGTGGTGGACGACGACGGATACTTCATCCTCGACACCGCCGGAAAGACCAAGGCCGAGGGCGGGCTCGCCGAGAGCGTAATCGACTACAGCCTCTGCAAGAATTAGGAAGGGGGAGCGATGGGCGTCGGGGGAGCATTCTGCGCAGGCATTCTCGCGGGCGCGCTGGCCGCCGCGCCGGCCGCCGCCGAGTCGGCGGCGGGAACCGAAACGCTGATCTTCTTCCGCCACGGCGAAAAGCCCACGGGAGACGGTCTCGGCCAGCTGACTTGCCAAGGCCTCAACCGGGCGCTGGCGCTGGCCGGCGTGCTGCCGAAGCTGCTCGGGCAGCAGACGCCCTCCGAGATCATGGTTCCGGACCCGGCGCACGAGATCTCCGACGGCGGCAAGAGCCCGCACTATTATGTTCGGCCGGTCGCGACGGTCGAGCCCTATGCGATCCGCGTCGGAATGCCGGTCAACACGAAGTTCGCCTACGACGACGTCGCCGGCGTGGTCAAAGACTTGAAGCAGGCGAGTCGCGCCGGCCAAACCATCCTGATCGCCTGGGAACACGCCAAGATGGTCGAGATCATCGATCAGATCTATTCGACCGGCGTGCCCAAATGGGAGCCCAACGACTACGACCGGATGGAGAAGATCACGATCGAGTGGGACAGCGGCGGCAACGTCAAATCGACGAAGCGCACGCCGATGCAGGAAGGGATAACGCCGTCTCAGCATTGCCCGGAGCCGGCCAAGTAAGGCCGGCGGGGCTTCCCTGATCGGCCCGCCTCCGCTAGAAATGCGCACGAAGCCGAGGCCGCGAAGGCCGGCCTTCCCCGCGCGAGGAAACGCATGTACGCCCAGGCGCTGAACGCCAAGGACGCCGCTCCGGCGATCGCCGAGGACCCTGTCAAGCTCGCGGTCTTCCAGGCGCGCATCGACGCCGAGGAGAAAATCGAGCCGAACGACTGGATGCCGGCGCAGTACCGGCGAACGCTGATCCGGCAGATCTCGCAGCACGCCCATTCCGAAGTGATCGGCATGCAGCCCGAGGGCAACTGGGTGACGCGCGCGCCGACGCTGGCGCGCAAGGCCCAGCTTCTGGCCAAGATCCAGGACGAAGCCGGCCACGGCCTCTATCTCTACTCCGCCGCCGAGACGCTCGGCGTCAGCCGCGAAGAGCTGTACGACCAGCTCCTGAGCGGCCGGGCGAAATATTCGTCGATCTTCAACTACCCGACCCTCAACTACGCCGACATGGGCGCGATCGGCTGGCTGGTCGACGGCGCGGCGATCATGAACCAGATCCCGCTGTGCCGCTGCAGCTACGGCCCCTACGCCCGGGCGATGATCCTGGTGTGCAAGGAGGAGTCGTTTCACCAACGCCAGGGCTACGCGATCATGCTGGCGATGGCCCGCGGAACCGCCGAGCAGCGCGCGATGGCCCAGGACGCGCTCGACCGCTTTTGGTGGCCGTCGCTGATGATGTTCGGTCCGCACGATTCGAACAGCGTCCATTCCGAACTGTCGATGAAATGGAAGATCAAGCGCTTCACCAACGACGGCCTGCGCCAGAAATTCATCGACGCGACCGTGCCGCAGGCGCACTATCTCGGCCTGACGATCCCCGACCCGGACCTGCGCTTCGACGAGGCGACGGGTCATTGGGAGCACGGGGTGATCGACTGGGACGAGTTCAACCGCGTGCTCGCCGGCGACGGCCCGTGCAACCGCCAGCGGTTAAAGCATCGCCGCGACGCCGAGGCCGACGGCCAATGGGTGCGCGAGGCCGCGGCGGCATACGCGGCGAAGCAGCGCAAGGCCGCGGCATGAAGACGGCGTCCCCTCACCCGGCGGCCTTCGCCGCCACCCTCTCCCTGAGGGAGAGGGACGCTGCGGCGACGACTGGCTGCCCCTTCTCCCTCAGGGAGACGGTGGCGCGAAGCGCCGGATGAGGGGGCCGCGCGCGCAATGAGGATCCGACCATGACCGAAGCCGCGACCCCTCTCTGGGAAGTGTTCGTGCGTCCGCGCAACGGCCTCGCCCATCGCCACGTCGGCTCGCTGCACGCCCACGACGCGCAGATGGCGCTGCAGGCGGCGCGCGACGTCTACACCCGGCGCGGCGAGACCCAGTCGATCTGGATCGTCCCGTCGACGGCGATCGTCGCCTCCGACCCGTCGGAAAAAGACATGATGTTCGAGCCGACCGCGACCAAAATCTACCGCCATCCGACCTTCTACGAGGTGCCGGACGAAGTCGGGCACATGTGACGATGCCCCTCGCCTCCCCCGATCCCCGCGCCGCGTGGCTGATGCGCCTCGGCGACGCGTCGCTGATCCTCGGCCATCGCATGACCCAGTGGCTGTCGCGCGCGCCGACGCTCGAAGAGGACATCGCGCTCGCCAACCTCGGCCTCGACCTGATCGGCCAGACCCGGGCGCTCTATGCGCGGGCCTGCGAGATCGAAGGCGGCGGGCGCGACGAGAACGCCCTCGCCTATCGCCGCGCCGAACCGGAGTACCGCAACCCGTTGCTGGTCGAGCAGCCGAACGGCGATTTCGCCGTCACCATGGTCCGGCACCTGATCTTCGCGGCTTATGCGACGCCGCTCTACGAGCGCCTGTCATCCTCCAACGACGCCGAGACGGCGGGGATCGCGACACGGTCGGCGCGCGAGATGGCCTATCACTTGCGCCACGCCGCCGAATGGACGATCCGGCTCGGCGACGGCACGCCGGAGAGCCACGCCAGGGCGCAGACCGCCCTCGACGACCTCTGGCCCTATGTCCCGGAACTGTTCGAGGCGGACGATCTCGACCGCGACGTCGCGGCCTCGGGCTTCGGCGTCGATCCGTCGACGTTGCGCGGAGACTTCGACGCGGCCGTCGCCGGCGTGCTCGCCCGCGCCACGCTGGCGAAGCCCGCCGAGGTTCGCGGCCAGCGCGGCGGCAAGGCGGGCCGGCACAGCGAGCACCTCGGCCACATCCTCGCCGAGCTGCAAGTCCTCCAGCGCGCCTATCCGGACGCGCAATGGTGAGTTCGATCCCGCTCCGTCCACACTCCCACCCTCGTGCTGAGGAGCGGCGGCAAGGCCGCCGCGTCTCGAAGGACGCTCCAGATTGCACCCGTGAGCCTTCTGGAGCGTCCTTCGAGACGCCCGCTGCGCGGGCTCCTCAGGACGAGGGCGGGGCGGAAAGCGGAGAGCGTGAGCGCATTGCCGCCCGCGCCGCGGCCGCGCGGGTCGCCGACCCGGAGATCCCCGTCCTCACCATCGACGATCTCGGCATCCTGCACGACGTCGCGATCGACGCGGCGGGTCAGGTCGTCGTCACCATCCTGCCGACCTATTCCGGCTGCCCGGCGATGGGCGTGATCGCGCTCGGCGTCGAGGCGGAGCTGGCGGAGGCCGGCTTTTCCGGCGCGCGCGTCCGGCTCAGCAATACGCCGGCCTGGTCGACCGACTTTATGAGCGAAGCCGCGCGTGAAAAACTGCGCGCCTATGGAATCTCGCCGCCCGAGCGCGGCGCCGGCAAGCGCGCGCTGTTCGCTCCCTCCGCGAGCGTCGCCTGCCCGCGCTGCGGCTCGGAAGATACCGAGCGCGTCTCGGAATTCGGCTCGACCGCATGCAAGGCGCATTGGCGTTGCCTGGCCTGCCGCGAGCCCTTCGACCACTTCAAGTGCATCTGAGACTTCATGAGCCGCTTCCATTCGCTCGTCCTCGCCGACCGCCGCCAGGAGACGGTCGATAGCGTGTCGCTCGCCTTCGCGGTGCCGGACGCCCTGCGCGAGACCTTCGCCTTCCAGCCCGGCCAGTATCTCACCGTGCGGACGACGCTCGACGGCGAGGAATGCCGGCGCTCCTATTCGATCTGCTCGGGCCTCGGCGACGGCGAGTTGCGCATCGCCGTCCGCAAGGTCGAGGGCGGCCGCTTCTCGCGCTTCGCCCATGACGCGCTCGTGCCCGGCGACCGCCTCGACGTCGCCCCGCCGGAAGGCCGCTTCACCGCCGAGATCGGCGCCGGCCGCGCCTACGCCTTCTTCGCAGCCGGCTCCGGAATCACGCCGGTGCTGTCGATCATCCGCTCGCTGCTCACCGGCGACGACGCGGCGCGCGCCACCCTCGTCTACGGCAACCGGACGACCGCGAGCATCATGTTCCGCGAGGCGATCGAGGACCTGAAGGACCGCTACCTCGGCCGCCTCGCGGTGTTCCATGTGCTCTCGCGCGAGTCGCAGGAGATCGACGTTCTCAACGGCCGGATCGACGGCGAACGCGTCGCGCTGATGGCGAAGACCGTCGTTCCGCCGGCGGAGACGGACGCCTATTTCCTGTGCGGCCCGTTCGGCATGATCGAAGACGGACGCCAGGCGCTGATCGCCGCCGGCGTGGACCCCGCGCGGATCAAGGCGGAGCTGTTCTCCACCGACGGCGCGACGCCCGCGCCCCGCCAGGCGACCCCGCCGACGGCGACCGAGGGCGAGGCCGAAGTCGCCTGCATCGTCGAGGGGCGGACGCACCGGATCGCCGTCCCGTCCGGCGCGCTGATCATCGAGGCCGCGCATGATCAGGGCCTCGAACTCCCGCATTCCTGCAGAGGCGGCATGTGCTGCACCTGCCGTTGTAAGGTGCTCGCCGGCGAGGTGGCGATGGACGCCAACTACTCGCTCGAACCCTGGGAGCTCGAAGCGCGCTTCGTGCTCGCCTGTCAGTCGCGCGCGTTGACGCCGCGGGTGACGCTCGACTTCGACTCCGTCTGAGGCCGCCGGCGATGACGACGTCAACACGATCCTTGACGGCGGACACTTAGTTAGGTAATACTAGCTAACCGACTTTCCGGAGGCCGCCATGTTCGCCCTGCTCAAGAGTCGCAGGTTCCTGCCGCTGTTCGTGGCCCAGTTCCTCGCCGCCTTCAACGACAACTTCCTGAAGAACGCCCTGCTCGCCCTGATCGTCTATTCCACTGTGGCGCACGCCAGCAGCGGCGCGCTGGTCCAGATCGCCGGCGCCTTGTTCATGGCGCCGTTCTTCATCCTGTCCGGCCTCGCCGGCGAGATCGCCGACCGCCACGACAAGGCGACGGTGGCGCAGCGGATCAAGCTCGCCGAACTGGGCGTCACGGCGATCGCCGCGATCGGTTTCGCGCTGCACTCAATCCCCATCATGATGGCCGCGCTCGCCCTGTTCGGCGTGCTTGCGGCGCTGTTCAGCCCGGTCAAATACGGCCTCCTGCCCGACAATCTGCAGACCTCCGAGCTTCCGGCCGGCAACGCGCTCGTCGAAGGCGCGACCTTCCTCGCGATCTTGTTCGGCGCCACCGCGGGAACCAAGGCGGCAGTGGCGCCAGGCAGTCACTGGATCGTCTCGATCGTGCTGATCGCGATCGCCCTCGGCTGCTGGCTGGCGACCCGCTACATTCCTTCCGTCGGCAGCCGCGCCCCGGACCTCCAGGTCGAGCGCAACGTCTTCCGCTCGACCTGGCGTCTGATCGTCGACACCCGCGCCGACGCCCGCATCTGGACCGTGACCCTGGTCGCGAACTGGTTCTGGGCCTTCGGCGCAGTGATCCTGTCGCTGCTGCCGACGCTCACCCGCGCGCGTCTCGGCGGCGACGAGAACCTCTACGTCGCCTTTCTCACCCTGTTTTCGGTGTCGATCGCCATCGGCTCGGCGATCGCCGCGTGGCTGGCGCACGGCCGCATCCTGCTGCTGCCGACCCCGGTCGCGGGGCTGCTGATCGCGCTGTTCGCGCTCGACGCCGGCCTGTCGGTCTGGGGCGCCCACCCGACCGAGGCGACCACGGCGCTCGCCTTCTTCATGAGCTTCCACGGGCTGCGGCTCGCGGCCGATTTCTTCCTGATGGCGGTCGCGGGCGGCGTCTACTTCGTTCCCGCCTTCGCCGCGATCCAGTCGTGGTCCGGCGAGGACCGGCGCGCCCGCGTCATCGCCGCCAACAGCGTCGTCTCCGCCGCCTACATGGTCGTGGCGGCGCTGGTCGCGGCCGCGCTCCAGGCGTTCGGGCTCGACGAAGGCCAGGTACTGGTCGTGCTCGCCGCCGTCGGCGTCGTCGTGGCGGTCGCGGCGTTCCGCTCGCTTGCGTTCGACCCGATGGCCGACGCGCTGTCGATCCTCTTCCGCACCCTCTACCGGATGAACGTCCGCGGGGCGGAGAACATCGCCAAGGCGGGCCCCAATCCGATCTTCGCGCCCAACCACACGAGCTTCCTCGACGCCGCGCTGGTCATGTCGCTGTCCGACCTGCGGCCGGTGTTCGCCATCGACGACGGCATCTCGAAGCGCTGGTGGGTCAAGCCGTTCCTCAAGCTCGTCAACGCCTTCCCGCTCGACCCGACCAAGCCCATGGCGATCCGGTCGCTGGTGCAGATCGTCCAGAAGGGGTCGTCGCTGGTCATCTTCCCCGAGGGACGGCTGACGGTGACCGGCAGCCTGATGAAGGTCTACGACGGCGCGGCGCTGATCGCCGACAAGTCCGGCGCGATGGTGCTGCCGATCCGCATCGAGGGACTGGAGCAGACGCCGTTCTCGCGCCTGAGGCCCGACCAGACCCGGCGCCGCTGGTGGCCGAAGGTCACCGTCACCATCCTCGAGCCGGTTCGCCTCGCCCTGCCCGACCACCTCTCGGGGCGCCAGCGCCGTCACGCCGCCGGAACGGCGCTCTACCAGGTCATGTCGGACCTCATCTTCCGCACCACCCCGACCGACAAGAGCGTGCTGCAGGCGATCATCGACGCCGCGGAGAAGCAGGGCGCGTCCCGCGTCGCGGTCGCCGATCCGGTGTCGGGCGAGTTGACTTACCGCAAGCTCCTCACCGCGGCCGCCGTGCTCGGCCGCAAGTTCCGCGACCTTCCGCCCGAGGGCGCAGTCGGCCTCATGCTGCCGAGCAGCAACGCCGCGACCGCCGCGATCCTCGGCCTGATGTCCGCCGGGCGGACGCCGGCGATGATCAACTTCACCGCCGGCCCGACCAACATCGTCTCGGCCTGCGTCGCGGCCGAGGTCCGCACGGTGGTCACCTCCCGCCTGTTCGTCGAGAAGGGCCGGCTGTCGCCAATCATCGAGGCGATCTCGGCGAAGGTCGCGATCGTCTATCTGGAAGACCTGCGCGCAAAAGTCGGCTTCGCCGACAAGATGCGGGCGGCGGTCGGCTGGCGCCGTCCGCTGGTCGAGCGCGACCCATCGGAGGCGGCGGTGATCCTGTTCACCTCCGGCTCCGAAGGCGCGCCGAAGGGCGTCGTGCTCTCCCACCGCAACATTCTGTCGAACGCCGCCCAGGCGGCGGCGCGGATCGACTTCGGCCGCTCCGACGTCGTATTCAACGTCCTGCCGGTGTTCCACTGCTTCGGCCTGACGGTCGGGCTGATCCTGCCGCTCGCCTTCGGGGTGAAGACCTATCAGTACCCCTCGCCGCTCCACTACCGCCTCGTGCCGGAGCTGATCTACGAGACCAACGCCACCATCATGTTCGGCACCGACACGTTCCTGACCGGCTACGCGCGCGCCGCCAACCCCTATGACCTGCGATCGCTGCGCTACGTGCTGGCGGGCGCCGAGCCGGTCAAGGACGCGACCCGGCGCGTCTACATGGAGAAGTTCGGCATCCGCATCCTCGAGGGCTACGGCCTGACCGAGACGGCGCCGGCGATCGCGCTCAACACCCCGATGTACAACCGCTTCGGCACCGTCGGCCGCCTCCTGCCCGGCATGGACGCGCGCCTCGACCCGGTTCCCGGCATCGAGGGCGCCGGCCGCCTGTTCGTCCGCGGGCCGAACGTCATGTCCGGCTACCTGCGCGTCGACAAGCCCGGCGTGGTCGAAGCGCCGGAGGACGGTTGGCACGACACCGGCGACATCGTCGCGATCGACTCCGACGGCTTCATCGCCATCAAGGGCCGGGCCAAGCGCTTCGCCAAGATCGGCGGCGAGATGGTCTCGCTCGCGGCGGTGGAATCGCTCGCCGGCGAACTCTGGCCCGAGGCCAATTCGGCGGTCGCGGCGATCCCGGACCGGCGCAAGGGCGAGCGCCTGGTGCTGGTGACCGAGCGCAAGGACGCGACCCGCGCCGGCTTCCAGAGCTTCGCCCGCTCGAAAGGCGCGAGCGAGATGATGTCGCCCGCCGAAGTCGTGATCGTCGACCGGCTGCCGCTGCTCGGATCGGGCAAGGTCGACGGCCGCGCCGTCGCGGCGATCGTCGAAAAGCGCGAGGCCGCCTGACATGGCGCGGCGGCCGACCCCGCTGACGCCGGCCGCGATCGCCGAGGTCGCGATCGGACTGTTCGCCGAGCGCGGCGTCGAGAAGACGACCATGCTCAGCGTCGCCACGGCGCTCGGCGTCACCGAGCCCGCCATCTATCGCCACTACGCCAACAAGGACGACCTGTTCGCCCGGACCTTCCTCGAAGGCTACGCCCGCATCGCCCAAGGCGTCGCCGAGGCCGCCGAAGGCCGCGACACGCTCGCCGACGTCGCGCGCGCAGTCGTGGCGATGTTCGCCGACCTGTTCGACCGCGAGAAGGCCCTGTTCACCTTCGTCCTGATCGACCAGCACCGCGGACTGCCGAACGTGTCGCCCGATCCGGCGGTGAACCCGGTCGTCGCGATCCGGCGCCTTCTCGAGCGGATCGCCGGCGACCATGAGGCGGCCGAGCTCGAATTGGCCGCCGCCGCCGCGATCGGGATCGTCGTCCAGACCGCCGTCTTCACCCACTACGGCCGCCTGCACGGGCCGCTTTCGGCGCGCGTCGATCCGATGACCGCCGCCGTGCTGGCGGCGATTGCGGCGATCCTGTCGGATTAGGTCCCCCCGCTCGCGACCGGCGGGCTCAAGCCCGCCACACCCTCGACGAACAGCCTCGTCGCGAAGCGAGCGTAGGCCTCGCGGCTCATCGGACCGTCGTCGCGAAACCAGAGATAGGTCCAGTTGAGCATGCCGAACAGCGACATGGCGACGGGCTTGAGCAGCACGGCGCCGTCGGCGTCGAGCAGGTCCGGATTGAGCCGCGTCAACGCACGCGCCACCGTCGCCACGATGCGGCGTTCGAGCGCGCGGATCTCCTCGCGCTGCCCGGGCTCCAGCTTGTCGAGTTCGTTGAGCTGCACCTTGTGCAGCGCGTCGGCGTCCCGGTAGGCGAACAGGATCGCGCGCACGAGGCCGAGGAGATGCGCTTCGGGCGAAGCGCCGGGGTCGTCGGCTTCCGCGAGCGCGTCGGCGACGAAGGCCAGATGGACGCTGACGATGTCGAACAGCAGCGCGCCCTTGCTCGGGTAGTAGTGATAGACGAGCGCTTTCGACACCTGCGCCTTCAGGGCGATCTCGGCGATCGAGGTGCGGTCGAAGCCCTTTGCCGCGAACAGCCGCGCCGCGACCTCGAGCAGCGCGCGGCGCTTGTCGCCGTAGTCGTGCGCGCGCGTCCTCGCCATGGGGCGTCAGTGCTTCGGGCGGAGATCGACGATTCGCCTGGCCTTGCCCTGCGACCGCTCGACGGCGCCGGGATCGACCACCCGGACGCCGACGGTGACGCCGATCACCGACTTCACGTGGTGGGCGAGGTCATGGGCAGCCAGCTCCCGCTCGGCCTCATCGGAGGCGTGCGGGCGCGCCTCGACCACCACCGTCACCGCGTCCATCCGCTCGTGCTTGTGGAGTTCGAGCTGGAAATGCGGCGAGAGCCCATCGCACTTGAGGATCTGCTCCTCGATCTGCGACGGGAACACGTTGACGCCGCGCAGGATGATCATGTCGTCGGAACGGCCGGTGATCCGCTCCATCCGCCGCATCGACCGCGCCGTTCCGGGCAAAAGCCGGGTGAGGTCGCGCGTGCGATAGCGGATGACCGGCATCGCCTCCTTGGTGAGCGAGGTGAAGACGAGTTCGCCCGGCGAGCCGTCCGGCAGCACCGCGCCGGTGTCCGGGTCGATCACCTCGGGGTAGAAATGGTCCTCCCAGACGACCGGCCCGTCCTTGGTCTCGACGCATTCGCACGAGACGCCCGGCCCCATGACCTCCGACAGGCCGTAGATGTCGACCGCGTGCATGTCGAAGCTCTGCTCGATCTCGAGGCGCATGGCGTTGGTCCAGGGCTCGGCGCCGAAGATGCCGACCTGAAGGCTGCAGTCGCGCGGATCGAGTTTCTCCCGCCGGAACTCGTCGAGGATGGCGAGCATGTAGGACGGCGTGACCATGACGATCTCGGGGCGGAAGTCGTGGATCAGCTGCACCTGCCGCTCGGTCATGCCGCCCGAGACCGGAATGACCGTGCATCCGAGCCTTTCCGCGCCGTAATGGGCTCCGAGTCCGCCGGTGAACAGGCCGTAGCCGTAGGCGACGTGCACCTTCATCCCCGCCCGCCCGCCGGCGGCGCGGATCGAGCGCGCCATGAGATCGGACCAGACGTCGAGGTCGCCCTTGGTGTAGCCGACGACGGTCGGCTTGCCGGTGGTGCCGGAGGAGGCGTGGATGCGGGCGATCCGCTCCTGCGGCACGGCGAACATGCCGAACGGATAAGTGTCGCGCAGGTCGGTCTTGGTGGTGAAGGGAAACTTCGCGAGATCCGCGAGCGTGCGACAATCGTCAGGGTGGACGCCGGCGGCGTCGAACTTGGCGCGGGTGTGGGCGACGTTGTCGTAGGCGTGCCGTAGCGTCTGCTTCAGCCGGGCGAGCTGCAGCGCCGAAATCTCGTCGCGCGAGGCGGTTTCGATACTGTCGAGGTCGCCTCTCCGGGGGGCAAGGTCGCGCATGGCGTCGGGTCCTGTCAGAAGAACGTGCCGGGCACGGTGCGGCTGTGGCCGCGGAATTCGGCGATCGGCGTCCCGGTCTCGTCGGCGACGCCGACGTCGTAGATGCCGCTGCGGTCGGCGCGGCGCACCTCGCGCGCGGTCGCGGTCAGGCGCGCGCCCTCCGCCGCCGGCTTCAGGTAGGTGATCGAGCAGTGCTGCGCGACGCAGCGCTGATTGTAGCTGTTGCAGGCGTAGGCGAAGGCGGTGTCGGCGAGCAGGAAGATGAAGCCGCCGTGGCCGATGCCGTGGCCGTTGGTCATGGCGCTGGTCATCACCATCGACAGCGTCGCCTCGCCGGGCGCGACCGCGTCGAGCGAGATGCCGTGCTCGCGCGCGGTCTTGTCCTCCGCCCACATCAGTTCCGCGGACCTGCGCGCGATCGCCTCGGGCGTCATCAGCCTCAGCCCTTGATCGCGCGGTAGTTCGCCGGACGCTTCTCGAGGAAGGCGCGCACGCCCTCGATATATTCATCCGCTGCGCCCGCCTCGCGCTGCAGGTCGCGTTCGAGGTCGAGTTGAGCGTCGAGGGTGTTGGCGGACGAGGCGAGGAACGCGCGCTTCATCAGGCCGTAAGCGTGCGTCGGTCCGGCGGCGAAGCGCATCGCGATCTCGCGCGCGACGCCCTGAAGCTGGTCGTCGTCGACGGCGCGCCAAATCAGGCCCCAGGCTTCCGCCTGCTCGGCGGGAATCGGATCGGCGAGCATCATCAGGGCGCGCGCACGCGCGTCGCCGACGAGGCGCGGCAGGATCCAGGTGCCACCGGAATCCGGCACGAGGCCGATGCGGGCGAAAGCCTGGAGGAAGCGCGCCGACTTCGCCGCCACCACGACGTCGCAGGCGAGCGCGACATTGGCGCCGGCGCCGGCGGCGACGCCGTTGACCGCGCACACGACCGGCTTCGGCAGGGCGCGGATCGCGCGCACGAGCGGGTTGTAGCGCTTGTCTATCGACTCGCCGAGGTCCGGCCGTCCGGCGCCCGGCGTCACCGCCCGGTCGGCAAGGTCCTGTCCGGCGCAAAAGCCCTTGCCGGCGCCGGTCAGCACGACGACGCGGCATTCGGCGTCGTCGCGGGCGCGGGCGAAGCCGGCCGCGAGCGCCTGGTGCAGCGCGACGTTGAAGGCGTTCATCTTGTCGGGGCGGTTGAGGGTGAGGGTCAGCACGCCCTCTTCCAGACTCTCCTGCAACACCGGCGCGGCGGCGTCTCCCATGGCGTCCATCCCCGTGATTTTCGGTTATGATTGAGGGCCGACTATAGATTGACCGACCCATCGGTCAATAGTAGTCCGTCCGGAAACCGCGACGGTTCGAGGGAGGAAGGCATGACGGACTTCACTGCGAAGCACGAGTCGTTGCTGGCGCGCGCGATCGAGGCGATCGGGGCGCGGACCTGGTTCAGCGCCTATCCCGAGTCGGCCTCCCCCAAGGTCTATGGCGAGACGGCGAAGGCCGACGGCGACGCGGCGTTCGAGGCGCTGCTCGGCAAGTCCCTTCCGTTCGACGACGCCCATCCCAACGAGCGGCTGGCCGGGGCCGAGACCTCGCCCTACGGCAAGCCGCTCGGCGTCCGCTACCCGACCGCCTCCGTCGACACGCTGATCGCCGCGAGCGCGGCCGCCGGCGACGCCTGGGGCCGCGCCCCGGTCGAAGCGCGCGCCGGCGTCTTGCTCGAAGCGCTGGCCCGGCTCAACCGGCAGAGCTTCCTGATCGCCGACGCGGTGCAGCACACCTCCGGCCAGTCGTGGGGCATGGCGTTCCAGGCCGGCGGTCCGCACGCGCAGGACCGCGGCCTCGAGGCCGTCGCCTACGCCGTCGCCGAGATGCGCCGGATACCGGGCGCGGTTTCGTGGGAGAAGCCGCAGGGCAAGGGCGAGCCGCTGCGACTGGAAAAGCGCATGCGCGTCGTCCCGCGCGGGATCGCGGTCGAGATCGGCTGCGCCACCTTCCCGACCTGGAATCTCTATCCCGGCCTGTTCGCGAGCCTCGCGACCGGCAACAGCGTGATCGTCAAGCCGCATCCGGCCGCGATCCTGCCGGCCGCGATCACGCTGAAGATCCTGCGCGAAGTGCTGATCGAGGCCGGGTTCGACCCCAACGTCGCGCTGCTCGCGGCCGACGAGCCGTCGGCGCCGATCGCCAAGGACCTCGTCCAGCGCCCGGAGGTCAAGATCGTCGACTTCACCGGCGGCCCCGTGTTCGGCTCGTGGCTCAGGCAGTCGCTGACGGACAAGCTGGTCTTTACCGAGGAGGCCGGCGTCAACGCCATCGTGATCGACTCGACCGCGAATTTCCGCGCCATGTGCGACAACATCGCCTTCTCGCTGTCGCTCTATTCCGGCCAGATGTGCACCGCGCCGCAGAACGTCTTCGTGCCCGCGAGCGGGATCGAGACCGACGAGGGGTGCAAAAGCTTCGAGGAGGTGGCGAAGGGAATCGCCCAGGCGGTCGATCGGCTGCTCGCCGACGCCGGGCGCGCCCAGACCGTGCTCGGCGCGATCCAGGGAGACGCGACGCTCGCGCGCGTCAAGGACTGCGTCGCCCTCGGCCGCGTCGTGCGCGCCTCGACCTCCGTCGAGGGGGTCGCGCGCAGCGCCACCCCGCTGATCCTCGCGGTCGAAGGCGGCGATGTCGCCGCCTGGCGGGAAGAGCGGTTCGGACCGATCTCGTTCGTCATCGCGACCGGCTCGACCGCCGACTCGCTCAGCCTCGCCGAGGCGTCGATCCGCGACAAGGGCGCGATCACCGCCGCGCTCTACACCACCAGCGAGGCGGTCGCCGAAGAGGCCGAGCGGGCGTTCGCCCGCGCCAACGTCGCGCTGTCGATCAACCTGATCGGCAATATCTACGTCAACCAGTCGTCGGCCTTCTCCGACTACCATGTCACCGGCGGCAACCCGGCCGGCAACGCCTCGCTCACCGACTCCGCTTTCGTCGCCAACCGCTTCCGCGTCGCCCCGGTGCGCCGCATGACCGCCTGAGCCGCGCCATGACCGAAGTCTTTCTCTGCGACTACGTCCGCACTCCGATCGGCCGCTTCGCCGGCGCGCTGGCGAAAGTCCGCGCCGACGACCTCGCGGCGATCCCCGTGCGCGAACTGATGCGCCGTCATCCGGGGCTCGCGAGCCATGTCGAGGAAGTGTTCTTCGGATCGGCCAACCAGGCGGGCGAGGACAACCGCAACCTCGCCCGGATGGCGCTGCTGCTCGCCGGTCTGCCCGAGTCCGTGCCGGGCGTGACGGTCAACCGCCTGTGCGCCTCGGGCATGGACGCGGTCGCGGCCGCCGCGCGCGCCATCAAGTCGGGCGAGATTTCTCTGGCGGTCGCAGGCGGCTCGGAATCCATGACCCGTGCGCCGCTGGTCATGGGCAAGGCGGAGACGGCGTTCCAGCGCTCGGCCGACGTGTACGACACCACGATCGGCTGGCGCTTCGTCAATCCGCTGATGAAGAAACTCTACGGCGTCGATTCGATGCCCGAGACGGCGCAGAACGTCGCCGACGAGCACGCGATCTCGCGCGCCGACCAGGACGCCTTCGCATTGCGCTCCCAGGCCCGCGCGGCCGCGGCGCAGGCGGCCGGCGTGTTCGAGAGGGAGATCGTCCCGGTCGAGATCAAGGACCGCAAGGGCGCTGTGACCCGGTTCGCGAAAGACGAGCATCCGCGCGCCGACACGACTGCCGAAGCGCTGGCCAAGCTCGGCGGCATCGTGCGGCCGGACGGCAGCGTCACCGCCGGCAATGCCTCGGGCGTCAACGACGGCGCGGCGGCGCTGATCCTCGCCTCCGAAGCCGCGGCGCAGGCGCACGGCCTCGAGCCGGTCGCGCGCGTGCTCGGCTATGCGACGGCGGGCGTCGCGCCGCGCGTGATGGGCATCGGTCCCGTGCCGGCGGTGACCAAGCTTTGCGAGCGCCTCGGCCTGAAGCCAGCCGATTTCGACGCGATCGAACTCAACGAAGCCTTCGCCGCGCAGGCGCTCGCCTGCCTGCGCGGGCTCGGGCTCGCCGACGACGCAGAGCACGTCAATCCGAACGGCGGGGCGATCGCGCTCGGCCATCCGCTCGGCATGTCGGGCGCCCGGCTCGCGGGAACAGTCGCGCTGGAACTCCGCCGTGGCGGCGGCCGCTATGGCCTCGCGACCATGTGCGTCGGCGTCGGCCAGGGGGTGGCGATGGCGGTCGAGAGGGTGTGACGGGCGGCGGGCGCTTGAGCTTCGGAAACGGGGACGTTGTCGCGAAGGAGGCTTTCATGGCCGACGATCCGAATGCGACCGTCGAGGTCGTCGTGCGGATGCCGGAGCCGCTTCATCGGTCGCTCGAGGCGTTCTGCAAACGGTTCGACCTGACTGTGGACGATGTCGTCAGCCGGGCGCTGCGCCGCTGGCTGCTCGGCCAGACGCTGACGCTTCTCCAGGAGTCCGAGGAGGTGGATCGCGAGCCATCCGCAGAGCCCATGCCCTGAGACGGGCGTGGCTTCGCCGATCAGGGAATCCGGTCGGAATTGGTCATCCCCTCGCCGACCATGTTCGGAGGAATCAGGATGCGCGGCTCCGCGTCCGGGCTTGCGCCCAGCGGGCGACGCGCGCTCATTTCGAGCGCCTCGTTGAGATCGAGCGGCCCGAGAAGCCAAGCGTATCCGGCCTCGTCGATCACCTCGACCATGAAGACCGGAGCGATGGGGGCGACAGTCGGCGCCGTGCGTTTCATGGACCACCTCTTTTCCTCGCCGGAGGCGATCCTTAACGATCGCGTCGCCCTGGAGCTTGATCGACGTCAACGCGCGAATACAATCCGGCGCGGCCATGCGCCGCAGCGGGCCGCGATCCGTTAACCAAGGCTTTGGATTGACGCACCGGCGCGGCGCCCTTGGCGCTTGCCGATGTGAACAGATGTTCTAAGCTCGATGGGCGGCGTTCGGTTGGGGAACCGGCGGCGCCGGAGGGGTCGCTCCGGCCCCCTTCTAACGGGGCGGCCTCTCCGCCATGTCCCTACCGCGATGCTCTTGGCTCACCACTTGTTTTCGGACACCCAGCGCAACACGTCTTCCTTCGGGATGATCATCCCGGCTGGGCCTTCGATGCGGTAGATCTCGGCGCGGCGGTCGCGATGAAGAACCTTCGCCTCACACAGCGCGTCCTCCCGGCTCGAAACGGCCTTGGAGATTCGGTCCTGATCGTGGGTGTCTCTGTAGAAGACCCTCCAGTCGGACATCTTCGCGTTCCTCCCTTTTTGCCTCGACGAGGCGGCTTCAAGCGCGCATCGCCGTACGCGGCTGACGCGGCCCCGGCGCGTCACGAAATCGATACGCGTCCTCCGCCACGATCAGCCAGTAAACACGTATTCACACCAAGCCGCGGCGCGGGACATTGATCCAGCGCAACCACCGACGAAATGCCGCAGGCCGGTCGTCGGGCCGCGCGGGCAGAGTTCGCATTCGACCCTCGCGAGTTCGACCTCTCGCCCGCCGCCGGCCGGTCGAGCGGCCTCCTCAGCCCGGGCGCCGCGGATACGCGACGGATCGTCGCGGGTTCCGGCAGCGCCGGCTCAGCCGCGGCCGGAGGGTTGCCTCGGCTTCCTGTTTTGCCTACTGCAAGGGAATGAGCGGTACGGATGATCAACGTTCTTAAGCTCGGTCATGTCTGACGCGCACGCCTGGTTGCGATCTGCGACCGCAACCGCACACGCGAGAGTCGACGCGGCCTTCTCCGGCTTCGTGCTGCACGAGCCGGCTTCCTATCGTCGCTTTCTGCTGGCGCACGCCAGGGCGCTCCTGCCGATCGAGGTCTGGCTCGAGAACAGCGCCGCCGCCGCGAGCGCCGGCTGGACGATGCGGCCCCGCCGCGCCGCGCTCGAACAGGATCTGACCGCCCTCGATGCGACAGCGCCGCAGGGCGCGGCCTTCGACGCGTCCGACGATCCGGCCAGCCTCGCCGGAATCCTCTACGTCCTCGAAGGATCGCGCATCGGCGGAAACGTCCTGGCGAAGCGAGTCGGGCCAGGATTGCCTCGCGCGTATCTGTCTTCGCCTTGCGACGCCCAAAGCTGGCGGCGGTTGCTGGCGCGCCTCGACGCGCATATCCATGACGACGAAACCCGCGTCGCCGCCGCGAACGCCGCTCTGCAAGTCTTCGAACGATTCGAGAGGAGTTCGGACCCTGCGATGCGCGTCCCGCGAAGCGAACCGCTTTCGTGACGATCGCGATCGATACGCCAAACTGCGCGAGCCGATCCCGCGCCTGACAGGGAACAACAGCGGGCGTTCGGCGTTGGACGTGCGGGATTCTTCGGGCAAGGAATCGACATGCGGATCAGCGAAGGCAAGCCGTATCCGCTGGGAGCGACGGCGGACGCGGGCGGAACCAATTTCGCCGTGTTCTCGGCGCAGGCGACGCGCGTCGACGTCTGCCTGTTCGATGCGGAGGGCAAGCGCGAGGTCGAACGGTTCGAACTGCCCGAATACACCGACGAAGTCTTCCACGGCCACGTCGCCGACGTCGGCCCGGGGACCTTCTACGGGTTCCGCGTCCATGGTCCGTTCGAGCCCGAGGCCGGACGGCGCTTCAATCCGAACAAGCTGCTGCTCGATCCTTACGCCCGCGCCCATGCCGGCAAGCTCGTCTGGGATCCGTCCGTGTTCGGCTATACGCTCGGCGCCGAGGGCGACGACCTCACCTTCGATGAACGCGACAGCGCCCCGTTCGTGCCGAAGTCGGTGGTGGTCGATCCGAACTTCGACTGGAAGGGCGAATACCGCCGGCGCAGCGTCCCGTGGGACCAGACCATCGTCTACGAAGCTCACGTCAAGGGTTTCACCAAGCTGCATCCGCTGGTCGACGAGCGCCTGCGCGGCTTCTACGCCGGGCTCGGCGCGAAGCCCGTGGTCGACTACATCCGCTCGCTCGGGGTGACGACGGTCGAGCTTCTGCCGGTGCACACTTTCGTCGACGACAGCTTGCTGCTCGACAAGGGCCTGCGCAACTACTGGGGCTACAATTCGATCGGCTTCTTCGCCCCCGATCCGCGCTACGCCGCCGACGTGCCGAACTCCCTGCGAGAGTTCAAGGAGATGATCGCCCGCCTGCACGACGGCGGGCTCGAGGTGATCCTCGACGTGGTCTACAACCACACCGCCGAGGGCAACGAGCGCGGGCCGACGCTGTCGTTCAAAGGCATCGACAACGCCTCGTACTACCGCCTCCTGCCCGACCAGCCGCGCTACTACATCAACGACACCGGCACCGGGAACACGCTGAACCTCAGCCATCCGCGGGTGATCCAGATGGTGTGCGACAGCTTGCGCTACTGGGTGAGCGAGATGCGGGTCGACGGCTTCCGTTTCGACCTCGGCACGATCCTGGCGCGCGAGCCGGAAGGGTTCAAGACCGAGAGCGGTTTCCTCAAGGCGGTCGGCCAGGACCCGCTGCTGGCCGAGGTGAAGCTGATCGCCGAGCCGTGGGACTGCGGCCCCGGCGGCTATCAGGTCGGCGGCTTCCCGCCCGGCTGGGCGGAGTGGAACGACGCCTTCCGCGACACCGCGCGCGACTTCTGGCGCGGCGAGGCCCCGGCGCGGGCGCTCGCGCCGCGGCTGTGCGCCTCGCCCGACAAGTTCAACTTCCGTGGGCGAAAGCCCTGGGCGAGCGTCAATTTCGTCACCGCCCACGACGGCTTCACCCTCGCCGACCTCGTCGCCTACAACGACAAGCACAACGACGCCAACGGCGAGGACAATCGCGACGGGACCTCGGACAACCGCTCGTGGAATTGCGGCGCCGAAGGGCCGACCGACGACCCCGACATCCGCAAGCTGCGCCGGCGCCAGATGCGCAACCTGATGGCGACGCTGATGCTGTCGCAGGGCACGCCGATGGTTTGCGCCGGCGACGAATTCGCCCGCAGCCAAAACGGCAACAACAACGCCTACTGCCAGGACAACGCGATCAGCTGGGTCAACTGGGACCTCGACGACGACCAAAAGGGCCTGGTCGCCTTCTTCCGCCGGCTCGCCGCGTTGTTTCACCTCTACCCGGTGCTCCGGCGCTCGCGCTTCTTCACCGGCGAGATGAACCCGGCGATCGACGTGCGCGACGTCACCTGGATCGACGCCAACGGCTCGGAAATGACGCCCGAGACGTGGGACAACGACCTGACCAAATGCTTCGGCATGCTGCTCGACGGCCGCGCGCAAGTGAGCGGGGTGAAGAAGCCGGGCACGGACGTGACCGTGCTCGTCGTGTTCAACGCCCATCACGACGTGGTCAAATTCACCCTGCCGCGCACGCCGCAATCGGCCGGCTGGAGCCGGCTGATCGACACCAACGACCCCGAGCTTCCGGCGCAAACGTTCCGGTTCGGCGCGGTCTATCAGGTCACCGGCCGGTCGCTGCTGCTGTTCGAGCGGCTGGCGCCGAAGGCGCGCAAGGCGCGGGCGCGAAGGGGGTGAGCGCGGTCAACTCGCCTTGTCGAAATCGTCAGCGGCAAGGACAATTCGACCCGGTCGTGCATCACGCGCGGCGTGATGCGGCCACGCTCGCCCCGTTCCAGACGAACCAGTCCGTAACCCTCCATCGTCCTCAAGGTGCGGGACAGGTTCGACTTCGCCTTGCCGGTGATCCGCGCGAGTTCGTCCAGCGAGCCGGGCGCCTGTTCCGCGATCACCCGCAGCAGGTCGCGGTTGCCGGCGGGCAGGACCTTGGCGAAGGATTCCGTCGACGGGAACCAGACCTTTGGTTCGTCCGGCGCCACCCGCCGCTCGCCTCGCGCGACCTCCAGCGTGCAGGGGCGCGCTCAGCGAGCGCGCCTACAGATGCGTCAGCACCGCGACTGGTAGTTCGCCCAGCCACGATCCCAACGGCGCGTCCGGGTCGATCGCGCTGGCGCGGAACAGATCCGACCATCGCCCCGCGGGCAGCCGCGCGACCGCCTGCCAGTCCGGCTTCGCCTCGCGCCTGGCCGGATAGCGCGCGACGATCACCGCGAGGCGCTGTCCCGCGTGCTCGCGCAGGAAGCCGAACGCCCAGTCGGCCTCCTCGCCGACGATCTCGAGCGGCTGGTAGCCGCCCTCCGCGAACAGCGCCCGACGGTCGCGGCGCAGCGCGAGCAGGAGCGCGCTGGTTGCGAGCTTCACGCGGCCGTCGCGCCAGGACTCCATCAGCGAAGCGAACAGCCCCGCGCGGTTCTCGGAAGCGTCGAGAAGGCTTCGCTGCGCCCCCTCCCCCCTTGTGGGGGAGGGCTGGGGTGGGGGGTCGGGCTGAAAGCGGGAGTCGGCGCCGTCTCCAGGCTTGCGATCCGCGGCGGCGCGACCCCCCTCCCCTCCCTCCCCCACAAGGGGGGAGGGGGCGCCGACGCCGCCGAGCGCAGCAGTGGAAAGCCCCAGAAGCGGCGCGATTGCGTCGAGCGCCGCCGACCGCGCGCGATAATCGACCGGCCTACGGTTGTCGGGATCGACCAGCGAAAAGTCCCACAGCTCCGCGCCCTGAAAGATGTCCGGGACCCCCGGCGCGGTCAGCTTCAGCACGGTCTGGACGAGGCTGTTGTGCACGCCGAGCCGCGCGACCTCCGCGACGAAAGGCAGGAACGCGGCGAGGAAGCCCCCGTCCGGACGCAAGGCCTCCGCCGCGAAGGCGAGCGCCGCCTCTTCGTAGGCCGCGTTCGGCGACGCCCAGCCCGAGCGCAGCTTCGCCTCGCGGATCGACTTGGTCAGCGCGCCGCGCAGGCGCTCGGCGAAGGCCGCGAGCGCCGCGGGCGCCGGGCTCTCCAGCATGTCCATCGGCCAGGCCCCGACCAGCATCTGGTAGATCAGATATTCGTCGTTGCGGTCCGGCGCGGCCGCGCCTTCGACGTCGCCGAGGCGGGCGCGCAGGATGCGGCTCCAGCCGCCGACCTGGCGCCGCCATTCCTCCGGCCGTTCGGCGAGCACGGCGAGCCTCGCCCGGGAATCCTCGCCGCGCTTGGTGTCGTGGGTGGCGCTCGCGAGCATCGCCAGCGGCCAGGACTTCGCGCGCTGGACGTTGGCCTTGTGAAAGGCCGCCGGCGCGACGCCGAACCTGTCCGGCGCTCCGCCCACTTCGTTGAGGGCGACGAAGCGGCTGTACCGGTAGAAGGCGGTGTCCTCGACGCCCTTGGCCATCACCGGCCCGGTCGCCTGCTGCATCCGCATGGCGAAGCGCACCGTCCCGGTCCGGCTGAGCCGTCGCGCGCGAAGCGCCTCCGGATTGGCCGTCAGCGCAGCCTCGAGAAAGTCGAACGCCGACGGGTGCAGATCCGGATCGCTGCGGCGCGCGCGCGCGATCGCCCAGGCGATGTCGCGCAGATCCGCTTCGTCCGGCTCGCCGGCGAGATCGAGATAGGTGCGATAGACCGGGAAATGCGCGACCGTCTGCCGGATTGCGCGCTGCAGAATGCCGCGCGTCAGGTCGGCGGTCATCGGGCTCTCGTCGGCGAGGCGCGCGGCGGCGCGGCCGAGCGCGGTCGCCTCGCTCGCCATCTCGTAATCCATGATGCGGAGCTTGCTCGCGATCGCGACCGACGCGTAGCTCTCGGAAGCGCCGGCGAAGCTGCGGTAGGTCTCGTCGAACGCGGCTTCGGCGGCAGGGTCGATCAGCACGCCGAGAAGCCAATTGACGAAATCGTATCCGGTCGTCCCCTCGACCGGCCAGTCCGGCCGCAGCGCCTCGTGCGGCGCGAGGATTTTCTCGACCACGAGCCAGAACGGTCGGGCGGCGTGCTCGCGCAGCGCCACGAGGTAGGCCTTGGGGTCGAACAGCCCGTCGATGTGGTCGATCCTCAGGCCCTCGATGTCGCCGGCTTCGAGCATGGCGAACACGCGCGCATGGGCGTGGCGGAACACCGGGCCGAGCTCCATCCGCAGGCCGGCGAGATCGTTGATATTGAAGAAGCGGCGATAGTTGATCTCGTCCTCGGCGACGCGGAAGAACGCGACGCGCCAGTTCTGCGCGGCGATCAGCGCGTCGAGCGCGCGCCAGTCGCCGTTGATCGCGGCGACCCGCGCCTCGACGCCCGCCCGTGCGGCGGGGTCGTCGCGGACGAGCGCGGCCAGTTCCGCCTCGAGGCCGCTCGCGCGCGCGGCGATCTCGGGCCGCCAGTTGGGCAGATCGAGGAAGCGGTCGCCCATCCGCTCGAGCGCCTCCGCGTCGCGCCCGAGCACCGTCGCGTAGGTCAGCGGCGAGATCGGCAGCTTGTGGGAATCGTAGGCCCAGACGGCGAAGGCGCCCGCGTCGGCGTCGAATTTCAGCGCGAGCGTTCCCGCCCGCAAAGCCTCGCCGTAGGGTTCGCCGAGGACGGGAGCGAGCAGCTTGCCGCCGCGCGGCCCCGAATGGGCCGACCAATCGATGTCGAACCAGCCCGCGTAACGCGACTCCTGCCCCCATGCGAGCACGTCGAGCCACAGCGGATTGTCGGCCCCGCCGACGCCCATGTGGTTGGGGACGATGTCGAGCACGACGCCCAGACCCTCGCGGCGGAAGGCGGCGATCATCGCGGCGAAGTCGGCCTCGGTTCCGAGTTCGGGGTTCAGCGCGGAATGGTCGGTGATGTCGTACCCGTGCGCGCTGCCCGGCCGCGCCTTGAAGATCGGCGATAGGTACACGTGGCTGATCCCGAGCCGGGCGAGATAGGGCGCGATCGCCACGGCCGCGGCGAAGCCGAACGCCTCGCGCATCTGCAGACGATAGGTCGCGCGCGGCGGGATCATTCGAGGCTCCAGCGCACGCTCCAGGGCCCGAGCGCGCCCGGTTCGCTCGCGTCGCCGCAGCGCCAGATCTCGACGCCGGGCGCCTCGGCGAAGGTCGCGGGCCGCTCGCCGAGATTCGCCAGCAGCACGAGCCGCCGTTCGCCGGCCGTCCACGCGACGCGGACGGCGCGCTCGCCGAGTTCGAGCCAGGTCCCGGCCCGCGCGATGTCGCCGATCAGCGGCCGGACGTACTTGCGGCGCGCGGCGAGCGCCTCGCGGGTGAAGGCGAGGTGCTCGGCGTCGATCGCCGTCCAGTCGAGCTTCGCGGCGAGGAAGGTCGCCTCGGCCAGCGGATCGGGAATTCTTGCGACGCTGTCGGGATCGGCGAATTCGGGGAAGCGGGCGAACTCGCGCCGTCGCCCCTCCCGGACCGCGGCGGCGAGGTCGCCGTCGAAGTCGCAGAAGAACAGGAACGGCTCCTTCGCGCCCCACTCCTCGCCCATGAACAGCATCGGGATCTGCGGCAGCAGCAGGACGACGCCCGCCAGCGCGCGCAACGTCGCGGGCGGGACGAGCGCGCTCAGCCGGTCGCCGAAGGCGCGGTTGCCGATCTGGTCGTGGTTCTGCAGGAAGGCGACGAAGGCCGAAGGCGGCAGGTCGGCGCTCGGCGCGCCGCGCGGGCCGCCGCGATGGCGCGAGAACTCGCCCTGGTAGGCGAATCCCTCGGCGAGCGCGCGCCCAATCAGCGCCGTCTCGCCATAGTCGGCGTAGTAGCCGGTCTGCTGGCTCGTCGCCGCCACGTGTAGGACGTGGTGGACGTCGTCGTTCCACTGCGCAGTGTAGCGCGTTGGGCGTCCGTCCTCTCGACGCAGGCGATCCGGCTCGTTGTTCTCGTTCTCCAGCAGGAGGTGAACCGGCCGGTCGAACTCCGCCCGTACGCGCGCGGCAAGTTCGTCGAGGATGTCCGGCCGGCTGTCGTCATGAATCGCGTGGACGGCGTCGAGGCGCAGCCCGTCGAGGTGGAATTCGTCGAGCCAGGAGAGCGCGTTCTCGATGATGAAGTCGCGCGCCGGGCGGGCGTTCGCCCCGTCGTAGTTGATCCCGTCGCCCCACGGCGTCGCGTGGCGGCCGGTGAAGAAGTCGGGCGCGACGCGCGGCAGATAATTCCCGTCGGGCCCGAAGTGGTTGTAGACGACGTCGAGCAGGACCGCGATCCCGTGGCCGTGCGCGGCCTCGACAAACGCCTTGAACCGTTCCGGCCGGCCGTAGCCGGCATGGGTCGCGTAGAGGCCGACTCCGTCGTAGCCCCAGCCCCGCCGACCGCCGAAGGCCGCGACCGGCATCAGTTCGACCGCAGTGACGCCGAGGGCGGCGAGATAGTCGAGCATCTCCGTTGCGCCGTCGAACGTGCCGGCGCGGGTGAACGCGCCCAGATGCAGTTCGTACAGGACAACGTCCTCCCAGGCGAGGCCCGCCCAGCGCTCGCTCCACGCGTAGGCGCCCGGATCGACCGTCTCGCTCGCGCCGTGGACGCCGTCGGGCTGGAAGCGCGAGGCTGGATCCGGGACGAGCGTCCCGTCGGCCAAGACGAAGCGATAGCGCGCGCCGCCTCCGAGGTCCGGAACGAAGGTCTCGAAGAATCCGTCGTCGCCGCGCGCCATCGGCAGCGGGGCCGGCCTGCCCTCCAGCGCGAGGCTCACGCGCGCCTCGGCCGGCGCCCACACGCGAAACCGGACTCCGCCGCTCTCAAACGACGGGCCGTGCGACCAATGTCGGAATTTCGCCACGAGACCCCCGGCTTCGACCTGTTCACCTAACCGTCGCGGTCGCCTAAGGTTCCGCCGCCGGAGTCGTTCAAGCCGTCCAGAGCGACCGCGCCGTCATCTCCGCCCCGAGCGCGAGGAGGCCGATCAGGAAGCCGAGGCGAAACGTCCCGGGGCTCACCCGGGCGCGAATGACCTGCCCCGCGAACATGCCGACCAGCGCCGGGATCACGGCCAGCGCGGACAGCTCGAGATTATCGAAGCGCAACGCGCCGCGAGCGCCGAGCGCCGCGGCCAGCGCGACGGTCGAGACGGTGAACGACAGGCCGAGAGCCTGGACGAGATCGTCCTTGGCCAGGCCGAGCGCCTGGAGATAGGGCACCGCCGGAACGACGAAGACGCCGGTGCAGCCGGTGACGAGGCCGGTGGCCCCGCCGACCGCCGGCGAAAGCCACGGCTCGAGCCGCGCCGGGATGCGCAGCGGTGGTGCGATCAGCGCGAAGCCGGCGTAGCCCGCCAGCGCTGCGCCAAGCGCCGCGGTGGTGAGCCGGACGTCGCCGCCGGTCAGCAGCGGCGCCCCCGCCGCCGTTCCCACGACCACCGCAGCCATCATCGGCCAGAGCCGCACGATCAGCGGCGCGAGGCGCGGCCCGGCGAAGAGCTGCCAGACGTTGGTGACGAAGGCCGGGATGATCAGCAGGCTCGCGGCGGTCAGCGGCGACAGTATGGCGACGAGGAGCCCCATGGCGACGGTCGGCAGCCCCATGCCGGTGACGCCCTTGACGACGCCGGCGGCGAAGAAGGTCGCCGCGACAATCGGCGTCAGCGACAGAGACGAAGCCGGCATGGGAAGATGTTGGCTGAAGCGGACGCGCGGGACAAGGTCGTGACGCCGCCGCGTTGCGATTGCGTTGCCGACCATTCATGTCTGTCGCCGTTCACACCTATCATGACGCCCGGGACGATCGTTGCGGAGGCGGCGTCGGCGTCGTCGCCCTCATCGCCGTGGCGATCTTCGCGATCACCGCCTTCGCGCCGAACGTGTTCAACGACGCCGACACCTGGTCGCATGTCGCGACCGGCCAGTGGATGCTCGCCCACGGCGCCGTCCCGCGCGCCGATCCGTTCAGCCATTCCATGCCGGGCGCGCCATGGACCGCGCACGAGTGGCTGTCGGAATTGCTCTTCACCCTGGCCTATCGCGCCGCAGGATGGAGCGGCGTCGCGTTGCTGACGGCTTTCGCCGCCGCCCTGGCCGCGGCGATCATGGGCCTGCGGGTGGCGCGCGACCTCGCCGGCGCCGCGCTGGCGGTCGTGGTCATCGTCGGCGTCGCGCTTTGGACGCCGGGACTGCTCGCGCGGCCCCACCTGCTCGCCCTGCCGGTCGCCGCGGCCTGGACCGCCGGCCTGCTCGCGGCGCGCGACCGGGACCGGCCGCCGCCCTTCGGCCTCGCCTTGCTCGTCATGCTCTGGGTCAATCTGCACGGCGGCTTCGTCTTCGGACTCGCGCTGATCGCGCCGTTCGCGCTCGAGGCCGCGATCGAAGCGCGGTCGGGCGAGCGAATGGCGGCCGCGCGCGGCTGGGCCCTGTTCGCGGCCGCCGCCACGGCGGCGGCGCTGGTCAACCCCTACGGCGTCGAGGCGCTCCTGTTTCCGTTCCGGCTCCTCGGCGTCGAGCACCTGTCGCAGATCAAGGAATGGGCGCCGGCCGACTTCAGCCACGTCGGCCCGCTGGAGGTCGCGCTGCTCGCCCTGCTCGGCTTCTCCCTGACGCGTCCCGTCGCCGCCCCGCCGATCCGGGTCGTGCTGCTGCTCGGGTTGCTGGCCATGGCGCTCGCCCACGCCCGGCATGGGCAATTGCTCGGGCTGATCGGGCCGATGCTGCTCGCGCGGCCGATCGCGAAGGCGATCCAGCCCGAACCGGCCGCTGGGGCGCGCGGGACGCCGAAGGCCGCCTATGTCGCGCTCGCGATGGTCCTGGCCCTGGTTGCGGTCCGGATCTGGCTTCCGATCGAGCGGCGCGACGGACCCAGCGCGCCGATCGCGGCGCTCGCCGCGGTGCCGGCGGAGCTTAGGGCGCTCCCCGTGCTGAACGCCTACGGCTTCGGCGGCTACCTCATCTTCGAGCACGTTCGCCCGTTCATCGACGGACGCGCCGACATGTACCTGGGACCGATGCTGGCGCTGTCGGCGAAGCTCGCCGCGGGCGATCCGGCCACGGTGAACGCGACCACGGAAAAGTACCGCGTCGCCTGGACCATCTTTCCGCCCGAAGACGCCGTCGTGGGGTTCCTCGATCGCCAGCCCGGCTGGCGGCGGCTCTATGCCGACAAGGTCGCCGTCGTCCACGTCCGGCGCGACGCCCTCCCCGCGCCTGCGCCCGCGCCCTGAACTGGGCTATTTTTGCGCCGGCACCGCCTCGCAGCTGAAGTCCAGCCGCGCCGACTTGGTCGTCTTGCCGGCACGGACATTGACTTCGAGCGGCATGCAGGTCGCGCCTTCGAGGAAGACCGCCTTATGCGCCAGGCCGTCCGGCCCGAAGGCGAAGTTGGCGAAGGCCCGGTGCGTCTGAAGCCGCGCGCCCGAACGCGCGGTCTGGGTGATGTCGACGGTCGCCGGAACGCCCTTGGCCGGCGCGGCCGCCTTGTCGCCCTGAAAGACGATGTCGAGCAGGACCGCGGTCGCGGTGTCGCCGCCGGGCGCGCCGCCACGCGGCGCGTCGACCAATGCGGGCGCCCCGATCATGTTCTCGGACAGCCGGCCCGCCCGCTCGAGATAGACGTAGGCCTTGACGTCCACGACCTTCACGTCCGGGACGGCGGGTGCGGCGCCGGCCGGCGTCGCCAGCGCGACAAGCGCCGCCGCGACGCTGGCCAAAGCCGTCGCGCGCGTTCCCAAGCTGTGTCCGGCAACCAAGCTGATCATTCCACGGTCTCCTCGCGGCTGTGCCTAAGCCGAGGCCGCGGGCGTGGTCAAGGCTCGCCCCGAAGCGCGCGAGGGTCCCTTTCGCGCTCCGGGAGTTTCGGTCCGGTCAGATGGGGAGCGCGGCCTTGCGGCGACGGCGCCAACGCACCGCGCCGACGCCGGCGAACCCGCCGAGCAGCAGGGTCCAGACGGCGGGTTCCGGAATGGCGGGGGGACCCGACTGGTCGGCGAGCAGCGTCACGTCGCCGACCAGGGCGAAAGGAGGAATGGCCGGGCTGCCTTCCGCGAGGAACGCGACGACCTCACTGGCGGCGGTGGCCGTGAACGTGGTGTTGGCCTGCGCCCACCCGGAAAAGGCGTGATTGGGCAGGTTCACCGTCGCGCTGGTCCACGAAGGCGTCGAGGCGTCGAAAGTCGGCTGGACGAACGCGTGCAGCGACTGCACCGTCGGCCCGTCGAACGTATATTGTTGGGCGAAGGCGTAAGAGAAAAACAGCGTGTACTGATCGCCGGGCGTCAATCCGTTGACGGTCTGCGTGATTGCGGAGGTCCGCTCGGCGCCGTCGAGCGCCATGAAGTTCTGGTTGGCCCCGGCCGACGAGAGGCCGTCCCAGCTGTTCGAGCCGCCGTTGGCCGCCGTCCACAGTTTTACGGCTCCGAATACGCCGGTCGATCCGGCATTGCCGTCCGCGAAGAGGAAATTGAAGCCGATGACGTCGGGCGCGAACTCTCTGTTGATCCAGGCGGTCGCACCGTAGGTGACGCCGTTGGCATCCCAGTTCTGCTGGCCGACCCCGCCATTGTGCACCGAGGTGAACTGCCCGTTGTCGATCAGGTTCGTCGTCGCGAACGCAGGCGCAGCGACGCAGGCTCCGGCGATGACGGTCAGCACGAAACGCGAAATGTGCAAGATTTTTCCTCTCCTTTCGGCGGCGACAATGGCCACCTTTTTTTTTGACGCCAGGCATTGCGCCTGAGTCCCGACGATCGTCAGCAGACGGCTTTCACTACTTGTTCGTTAACGCCAAAGCAATCGGCCGGGCCCGGAAGATTTCATGCTTAAGACTTGCGCGGCGACCGCACATTCTTCGAAAGACTTACGCCCCATACATAGGGTCGCACACTGCGCTTGTGCAATATGCCCGATCCCACTCAGCGGCTCAGCCCGACCGACGCCAGCGCCTCCGCCTGCCGTTTGGCGACCGCCTCGGCGTCGAAATCGACGATCGCGTCCTCGTACAGGCGATGGAAGTTGAGTCTCGCGCCCAAGCGCAGGAACGCGCCGCCGAGCCCTATCGTGGCGCGTTCGAGAAAGACGAATTCGCGCGGGATCAGAAGCCCGCCGCCTTCCGCCTTGAGCGCGCGCATCACCTGGCCGATCTCCTTGCGCCCGTACTCCGCCGGGCTCACGCCGTCGGCGGTGGTGCGCACCCGGTCGTCGAGGATCGGCCCGCAGATGAAGCGCGCCCAGATGGTCATCGCATCGAACGTGCCGCGGGTGAGGTCGGGGAAGCCCCACAGCGCATAGGCCGCGCGCAGCCGGGCTTCGCTTCCTTCCAGCAGCGCGCGGTAGAGCTCGACCACGCCGAGCACGAAGCTCGTCGGAAAGATGCGGACGCAGCCGTAGTCGAACAAGTTGATGCCATCGACGGTCTGAGCCTCGCCCTGCCCGCTCGCCGCGACCGCGTAATTGCCGAGATGCGGGTCGCCGTGAATGACCCCATAGCGCAGGAACGGCCGCCACCAGGCGTCGAACAGGCCGACCGCGATCGCGTCGCGCACGGCCTGCGGGGCGGATTCGAATTCGGTCAGGCGCTCGCCCTCCAGCCATTGCAGGGAGAGCAGCCGCCGGGTCGAGAGCTCGCCATGGACGCGCGGCACGCGCACGAACGGCCGGTCAGCGAGCATCTGGCCATAGAGGCGCGCCACCTTCGCCTCGCGCAGGTAGTCCAGCTCCTCGCGCACCCGCTCGCGGATCTCGTTGGCGATCTCGCGCGTCTCGATCGCGCCGCCGATCCGCTTGTGCAGCGAGAACAGCAGGTCGAGCTGCGAGAGGTCGGTTTCGACCGCCGAGGCCATTTCCGGATATTGCAGCTTGCACGCGACCGGCTCGCCATCGTGCGTCACCGCCTTATGCACCTGCCCGAGCGAAGCGGCGGCGGCCGGCTTGAAGTCGAAATCGGCGAAGCGCTCGCGCCAGCCGGCCCCGAGCTCGGCGGCCATTCGCCGGCGCACGAAGCCCGCGCCCATCGGCGGCGCCTGCGACTGGAGGCGAATGAGTTCGTTGGCGTAGTCGGCCGGGAGGGCGTCGGGGATGGTGGTCAGGATCTGCGCCACCTTCATCATCGGCCCCTTCATCGAGCCGAGGGCGGAGGCGAGCGCGCGCGCTTCCGATTCCGGCCCGCCCCCGGTCAGACGGTTGACGCCGACACGGGCGACGAAGGCGCCGGCGTTGACGCCGAGCCGGGCGTAACGGGACGCGCGGGCGGTAAGGCGGTTGGCTTCGTCGTCGCGGGGCAAGGTCTGTCTCGGGTGAAGGGAAGCAGGCATATAGGCGCTCCGGCCCGACTTCGCCATCTGGCGTAGACGTGGCCGAATCTTCCGGCGGGGGCGCGCGGGTTCAGCGACACGCGGAGAGGGCCGGATCCGGCTACCTGGCCCTAGCGCACATCAACCGACAGACGATGATCCGCCCGGCTCGTCGCTTGCACAAGCCCGCGAAACTCGGTCGCAAGACCATTCAGCGCGCCGTCATGCCGGATCGCCATGCCTGTCAAGACGGTGAGTTGATCCTCGATCGCGCCGAGTCGTGTCAGCACGCGCTCCAGTTGACGCGCCACAAACTCAAGCGTCACGTCGCTCATGTTTCACCTTCCGCAGGCGCCCATTGCGCAAGACTACCCCATCGCCTCAAGCTCGTCGATCATGCCCGCGATCACCGACAGCCCAATGCTCCAGAACGCCGGGTCCTTGGCGTCGAGGCCGAAGGGCGCCAGCAATTCGCCGTAGCCCTTCGAGCCGCCAGCGGCGAGCATCGCCAGATAGCGCTCGGCGAAACCCTCGCGGGCGTTCTCGTAGACGCCGTAGAGCGAATTCACCAGGCAATCGCCGAAGGCGTAGGCGTAGACGTAGAACGGCGAGTGGATGAAGTGGCCGATATAGGCCCAGAAGGTCTCGTAGCCGCTGCGAAGGTCGATCGCCGGCCCGAGGCTCTCGCTCTGCACCTGCATCCAGAAGCCGTTGATCCGCTCGGGCGTCAATTCGCCGTTGCGCCGTTCGAGATGGACGAGGCGCTCGAACTTGTAGAAGGCGATCTGGCGTACGACGGTGTTGAGCATGTCCTCGACCTTGCCCGCCAGCATCGCCTTGCGCTCGGCGGGGTCGGTGACGCCCGTGAGCATCGCGCGGAAGGTCAGCATCTCGCCGAACACGGACGCCGTCTCGGCGAGCGTCAGCGGGGTCGGCGCCATCAAGGCGCCGTTGGGGCCGGCGAGCACCTGATGCACGCCGTGGCCGAGCTCATGGGCGAGCGTGGTGACGTCGCGCGTCTTGCCGAGGAAGTTGACCAGCACGTAGGGGTGCGCCGACGGCGTCGTCGGATGGGCGAAGGCGCCCGGCGCCTTGCCGGGCCGCACCGGCGCGTCGATCCAGCCCTCGTCGAAGAAGCGGCGCGCGATGTCGGCCATGCGCGGCGAGAAGCCGGCGTAGGCCGACAGCACGGTGTCGCGCGCCTCCTCCCAGCTATGAACGCGCGGCGTCGCGCCCGGCAACGGCGCGTTGCGGTCCCAGTGGGCGAGCTTCTCCTTGCCGAACCAGCGCGCCTTCAGCGCGTAATAGCGGTGCGACAGACGCGGATAGGCCTCGGTGACGGCCGCGACCAGGGCGTCCACCACCTCCCGCTCGACCCGGTTGGCGAGGTGGCGCGAATCGGCGACGTCGGCGAACTTGCGCCAGCGGTCCGAGACCTCCTTGTCCTTGGCGAGCGCGTTGGTGATGAGGGTGAAGAGGCGGACGTTCTGCCCGAGCGTGGCCGCCAGCGCGTTCGCCGCCGCCTCGCGCTTGGTCTCGTCAGGGTCCTGCAATTTGCCGAGCAGCGGTTCGAGCGTCAGGCTCTCGCCCTCGAAGTCGAATCGCAGCGACGCCATCGTCTCGTCGAACAGGCGGTTCCAGGCTGCCGCCCCGGCGACCGACTTTTCCAGGAACAGCTGCTCGATCTCGTCGGAAAGCTGATGCGGCTTCTCCTTGCGGATGTCCTCGAGCCAGGGACGGTAATGCGCGAGCGCCGGCGCCGCCATCGCGGCTTCGAGCACGGCGTCGTCGAGGCGGTTCAGTTCGAGCTCGAAGAACAGCAGGTCGCCCGCAAGCGCGGTCACCCGCTCCTGCGCGTCGCCGTAGAACTTGGCCCGCAGCGAGTCGCTGGTGTCGGAGGCGTAGAGGAGCGAGGCGTAGGACATCACCCGGCCGACCAGGTCCTGCAGAGCCTCGTAACCCTTGACCGCGTCGGCGAGCCTGGCGCCGCCGTCGGGCTCGGCGGCGACGGTCGCGAGCTGGCCGCGCCAGACTTCGGCGAAGGCCTTCGCGTCGGCCTGGGCGCGCGCGAGGTCGGCGGCGAAGCGCGGCGAGTCCATGCCTTCGTAAAGGTGGTCGAGCCTCCACTCGGGCAGCGGCCCCAGGGCGTCCGCGGAGCCTCCTGTCGCCGGGGCGTCGTAAACGATGCTCATGGATGTCGTCATTGTCGGACCTGTTCAACCCGCCGTCGCCAGGCTCATCCTCCGCCCTGACAAAACGGCGCTTTTGAGGACGACCGGCTACGAACGCCGCACGCCATTAAGGCGGCGTTTACCGTGATAGCCGAGGTTGGCGCAACGTGCGGCGGCGCTTGTCGCCGCAGGACATGGAAACGCAATGGCCGCCCTTATCCTCGTTGTCGACGACGACCCCATCCAGCGCCGCCTGCTGGAGGCGATGACGAGGCGATTCGGCTACGAAGTCGAGACGCTCGACTCCGGCGAGGCCGCGCTTGCCCGCCTGACGGCGACCGACCGTCCGGCGGTCGATTGCCTCATCCTCGATCTGGTGATGCCGGATCTCGACGGCATGAGCGTGCTCGAGCGCATGCGCCGGCGCGGGATCGACGTTCCCACGATCGTGCAGACCGCGCATGGATCGATCGAGGCGGTGATGTCGGCGATGCGGGCCGGCGCGATCGATTTCGTGGTCAAGCCGGTCGGCGGCGAGCGGTTGCAGATTTCGATCAAGAATGCGCTGCGGGTCGACGCGCTCGAAGGCGAACTGCGCCGGGCGAACCGCCGCAGCGCCGGCGAGCTCGGCTTGCGCGACATCGTCAGCCGCGCCGAAGCGATGGGGCGGACCCTGCGCCTCGCCGAACGGGCGGCGAAATCCAGCATCCCGGTGCTGATCGAAGGCGAGAGCGGCGTCGGCAAGGAAACGCTGGCGCGGGCGATCCAGGGGGCGTCGGAGCGGCGCGGCAAGCCGTTCGTCGCCGTAAACTGCGCCGCGCAACCGGACCTGCCGGTCGAGTCGGTTCTGTTCGGTCACGAGAAGGGCTCGTTCTCCGCCGCGACAGAAAAGCATGTCGGTAAATTCGCCGAGGCGAACGGCGGCGCCCTGTTCCTCGACGAGGTCGGGCGCCTGTCGCTCGGGGCGCAGGGCAAGCTCCTGCGCGCGCTGCAGGACGGCGAGATCGATCCGGCCGGCGCGCGACGACCGGTCAAGGTCGACGTCCGGCTGATCTCCGCGACCAGCCAGAACCTGATCGAACTGGTCAAGGCCGGCCGCTTCCGCGAGGATCTGTTCTATCGCCTGAACGTCTTCCCGATCTCGATTCCGCCGCTGCGCGCCCGCGCCGGCGACGTACCGGAACTGGCGCGACGCTTCCTCGCCCGCTTCGCCGCCGAGGAAGGCAAGCGCATCCGCGGCCTCTCGGCCGAATCTCTGGCGCTGCTGTCGCGTTACGACTGGCCCGGGAACGTGCGCCAGCTCGAAAACGCCGTGTTCCGCGCCGTGGTGCTGGCGGAAGGCGACGAACTGACGGTCGCCGAATTCCCGCAGATCGCCGCGCGGGTCGACGGCTTCGACGTCCGCATTCCCCCCGCCCCGGCGCTGCGCGCCGCGGATCTGACGACGGCGTTCCCCCGCGCCGCAGGCGACCTCGACCCGGACCCGCACGCGCTGAGATTGCTCGACGACCGCGGCGACGTCCGCGCGCTCGGCGAAATCGAGGCCGAATCGATCCGTTTCGCCCTCGCCCATTATCGCGGGCAGATGTCGCTGGTGGCGCGAAAACTGGGCATCGGACGCTCGACGCTCTATCGCAAGATGAAGGACTGCGGCCTCGGCGAGGACTTGATCGGGGATGCGGCGTGACGCTATGCGGCGGCCACGGGCGTAACGGCGGGACCAACGCGGAGCGGAACGGGACCATGGTTTTCGGCTACCGGGCGCTGCGGCGTTCCTGTGTCGCGCTCGCCGCGCTCGCGACCGCGGCGGCCCCGGCCTTCGCCGGCCTCATGCCGGCGCCGGAATCGCCCGCCGACTTCGGCGCGCTCCAACTCGCCCCGCTGGCGGAGGCGCTGAACGCCCCGCCAGCCGCTCGCGCGGCGATATGGCCGCCGGCGGAGCTCGGCCGGTTCCAGCCTCTCGCCGACCGCGACGCGCATGAAAAGGCGGTCTCCGACTGGGCTCCGACCGCGGTGTTCGTCACCCTGCGCGCGAGCGACGCCCCTGAACCGGGCGCAACCGCGCTCGCCCTGGCGCTGGCGCATTTCGTCGCGCGCGAGGACGGCGTCAACCCGCTCGGCCAGGCCGACTGGGGCGGGGCGCGCGCAGCGATCGCCGCCTTCTACGCCAACCGCCTCTTCCGCCCTGTCTGGGTCGACGCCGACGGCTTGACGCCCGCCGGCCGATCGGCCGCGGCGACGATCGAGCGCGCCGGGGAAGACGGCCTTTCGCTGGCGGCGACGCCTCTGCCGCGCGCGCTCGCGCCGCCGCTCGATCCGGAGGCGCGCGCCGCGGCGGAAGTCGCGATCGCCGCAGCCGTGGTCGCCTATGCCGAACAGGCCAGCGGTTCCCGTCTGTCGCCCGCCCGGATCTCCCCGCTGTTCGCCGCCGCTCCGGCCGTCGCCGACCCCGGCGCCGCCCTGGCGGAAACCGCAGCGGCGCCGGACCCCGGCGCCCGGCTCGAAGCGTTCAACCCGCCGCAGAAGGGATACCGCGCGCTTCGCGACGCGCTCGCCCGGGTCAAAGGCGGAAAGACCGCGGCCGACGCCGGCGCGGCGCTTTCCGATACGCCGGCGCTGAGCAGCGATCCCTTGCTCGGCGGCGCCTCGAAGGCGCGCGGCCCCGGCTCGCGCCGCGCGACGCGCGCCTCCGCCGCGCCCGCGGACGGGCGCCGCGCCGCGAAGAGCGAACGGGCGGCGATCCTGGCCAACATGGAGATGTGGCGCTGGGAGCCGCGCGACATGGGCGTGCGACGGATCGAGGTCAACGTTCCCGACTTCACGGTCTCGGTGATCGACGGCGACTCGGTCGTGATGACCTCCCGGGTCGTGGTCGGCAAGCCGGACACGCCGACCCCGATCTTTTCCGACCAGATGCGCTACGTCCTGATTAATCCGTCGTGGCAGGTGCCGGAATCGATCATCAAGAAGGAGATTTCCCCCCGCATCGGCCATTTCGTCCGCCTCGGCTACGAGGTGAAGACGATCGGCGGGCGTCTGGTCGTGCGCCAGCCGCCTGGCGCCGGCAACGCGCTCGGGCGTCTCGCCTTCATGTTTCCGAACGACCATTCCGTCTATCTGCACGACACGCCCTCGCGCGGGCTGTTCGCGGAGGACATGCGCGCCTTCAGCCACGGCTGCGTACGGGTCGAGGATCCGGAGCGCCTCGCCGAGGTCGTCCTCGACTGGCCGGAGGCGCGGGTGCAGTCCGCGATCGGCGGCCCGGAGCGGACCGTTTTCCTGCCCCGGCCGCTGCCGATTCACATCGAGTATTTCACCCGGTTCGTCGACGCCGACGGCGTGTTGCAGGAGCGGCCGGACGTCTACGGTCTGGCGCAGAAAGTCGCAGTCACATTGCCAGCGGCGAGTCAAGATTGATGTGGGCTCAGGATGACGCTATACGCCGAACACGTCGATTTTCCCGATGCTGTGATGTTATGGTCACATTGGGGCGGCGCGTGCGGATTCGCGCAGCCAAGACGCGGACCCGGAGCGGCGCAGAACCGAGGGCGCGGCGGAGCCGGAACGGCGCGCCGCAAGTCGGAAGGGTGGTTTGTTGACGGGACGGACTGCGATGAATGAAGTCTGGCGCAGCGGCGCGTCGCGCGCCGCCGTGGCGGCGCTCCTCGTCGCCGGCTCGGTCACGCCGAGCACCACCGAGTCGGCGGTCGCCAACGGCGACACGCGCACCGTGACGTTCACCAACCAGCACACCAACGAAGAGGGCTCGTTCACCTATATGGTGAACGGCGTCTACGATCAGGGGGTGCTGGAAAAGCTCAACTGGTTCATGCGCGACTGGCGGCTGAACGAGCCGACCAAGATGGACCCGCGGCTGTTCGACATCATCTGGGAAGTCTACCGCGAGTCCGGCTCGCACCAGCCGGTCGACGTGTTTTCCGCCTACCGCTCGCCGCAGACCAACGCCATGTTGCGGCGGCGCTCGAGTCTGGTCGCCGAGCATTCGCAGCACATGCAGGGCAAGGCGATCGACGCTCATTTCCAGGACGTCGGCGTGGCGCGCATCCGCGACGTCGCGATGCGTGCGCAGGAAGGCGGCGTCGGTTTCTATCCGCAGGGCCTCACCTGGGTCCACATCGACAGCGGCAGCGTACGCTACTGGCCGCGGATGAGCCGCGATTCGCTCGCGCGACTCTTCCCCGATGGTAAGACGGTGTTCATTCCGTCGGACGGCAAGCCGATGCCCGGCTACGACCTCGCCAAGGCCGAGATCGAGGCGCGCGGCGGCCAGATCCAGATGGCGGGCGGCGGCGGATTGTTCGGCTGGCTCGCCAAGGTGTTCGGCGGCGGCGCCGACGACGCCGAGGAGTCCGGCGGGCAGGAGGCGACGACCGTCGTCGCCCACAACGGCCGCGGCGCCGGTCGCGGCGGCGCCCCGATGGCGGCGCCCCACCCGGTGGAGGTCGCCGACGCCGGCCCGGCGGCGGGCGCCAGGGCCAAGCGCGGCCTGCCGA
>CAMFKX010000015.1 GCA_945957375.1 uncultured Roseiarcus sp. | reverse complement strand
TCGACGCCGGGCAGGTCGGCGCCGAACGTCACCGTCGCGCCCGAGCGCACGAGGTCGCCGTAGGGGTAGACGCGCTCCTCCACCCGCTCGGCGCCGAACAGCGTCTTGTATTGTTTGACATAGACGCCGTCGTAGTTCGTGGCCCAGAGCGCGGTGCCGTTGGCGATGATCCCGAGCGGCTGGAACCGCTTCACGTCGTCGGGATGCGTCAGGCTCAGGTGGCAGATCGTGTGGCGCCGTCCCTGGCGACCGAGCCGCTTCTGCACGTCCTCGATCGCGTCGAGCACGATCCGCACCGAGCCGTCTCCGTCGGCGTGGATGTGCATGTCGAAGCCTGCGCGCTGGGTCGCCTCGATCTGCGCCTTGATGTGGCTCGGCGAGAGCGTGATCGATCCCTTGAAATCCGGCTGGTTGGCGAACGGCTCGAGCAGCAGCGCGGTGCCGGCGACCGCCGTGCCGTCCACCCACATCTTGCAGATCGAGATCTGCACGTGCGGCGAGCGCAGCCGGGCGTTCCAGTCGACGAGTTCGGAGGCGATCGCCTTCGGATCGTCCCCGGCGTTGCGCGTGAAGACGGTCCCGACGATGCGGATCGGCAGTTCGCCGCGACTGTCGCGGTCGATGAGGTCGCGCCACACCTCCTCTGCGGCGCCGTTCGTGGGGCCCGCGAGCACGCCCGCGTCCATGTACGTGGTCATCCCGAAGGAGGGCGCGCGGTCGATCGTCAGGCGCTGCGAGGCGCGGATGGCCTCGAGCGAGGTCATGCCGAGGGCCACGGCGACCGGGAGCGCGGCCGCGCCTTCGACCGCCGCGCCCGACGGCGTCCCGTCGGGGTCGCGCTTGTAATATTGCTTGCCCGGATCGGGGTCGGGACTGTGCTTGTCGAGCCCGGCCGCCTTCATCGCCGCCGTGTTGAACCAGAGGTCGTGCGCGTCGGCGTTGAAGATGTACATCGGACGGTCGCCGGTGAGCTCGTCGAGCCACTCGCGGCGCGGATAGTCGGGACCGAACGAGATGCCGACCGTCCAGCCGTGGCCGCGCAACGGCGCGTCGGGCGGCTGGGTCGCGATCCATTCGCGGATCACGTCGAGAATCCTGTCCTTGCCGACGAGGCCGCGAAGGTTCACGCCCATCTTGGCGACCGCCCCCACGGCGAGATGGTTGTGAGCGTCGACGAAGCCGGGCATCAACATCCGCCCGGCGAGATCTATGAATCGCGTGTTCGGTCCTTTCCATGCGGCGGCGCCGGCCTTGTCGCCGACGTAGACGATCGCGTTTCCGCGCACCGCCACGGCTTCGGCCGCGGGCTGCGCGGGATTGACCGTGTGGATCCGCCCGTTCTGGAACAGCCAGTCTGCCGGGCCGTCCTTCGGCGTCGTCGGCATCGGCGCCTCGGTTTCGAGGGACAGCGCGGGCGCCGCCACCGCTGTCGCCGCGAAGGCTCCGGCGCCGCGCAGCACCTGACGCCGGGTGGACGGGAAGCCGTTGCCCTCGAGTATTCTTGACCAATCGCAGATCAGGCACATGACGACTTTCCTCTCCTGCTCGTCTCTAACTATCCGCAAACCTCGCCCTGAGCCTGTCGAAGCACGTTCCCGATGGCGGCGCCGCTTGAGCGTTCCGGATCATCCTTCGACAGGCTGAGGATGAGGATCGCATTGCGCCCGACGTTCTGATCTCCGTTCAACGGCTCGCGCTCGCGTGTTCGTCCAGCCACGCCCGGACCTCGTCCCACCCCTTGGCGTATTCAAGGATCGTGTGCGCGGGCGTCGATGAGTATCGGACCATGACGAGGCGCCGCGCGGGGTTGATGTAGAGCGCCTGGCCGAACACGCCGAGCCCGACGAGGGCGCGGTCCGGGCCGTCGAGCTGATACCAGTAGGAGCGATAGGCCCGGATCTGCGGGCTCTTGAATGTGCCGTTCTTCCAGGCGTCCTGGTCGCCGTATTGGAAGAGGCTGTCGACGGCCTTGGCCGGAAAGACCTGCCGGCCGTCGACCTTGCCGTGGTCGGCGATCATCAGGCCGAACTTGGCGAGGTCGCGGGCGGAGATCGTCAGCGCCGTGCTGCTGTAGACCTTGCCCTGCGGATCGACCGCGCCGTAGATGTCGTCTTGCAAGCCGAGCTTCGACCAGATCAGGTCGCTCGCCAGCTTCTCGTAGGGTTCGCCGGCAGCGCGGGTGAGGATCCAGCCGGCGACCTCGGTGGTCAGCGAGGCGTAGTGGAACCGGCCGTCGTTCGGGCCGTCGGCCTTGACCACCGCAAGGGTGTCATAGACCGACCGGCGGCTTGCCAGCGCCATCGTCGCCCACAGGGCCGCGTCGGCCGGGTCCGGCGCGCCGCTCGTCTCGCCGGCGCCGACGTTGACTTTCATGTCGAGCACGTCGCGCACCGTCGCGTCGCCGAACGGCGTCTGCGCCAGTTCCGGCACATAGCTCTTCACCAGCCGGGTCTCGTCGAGACGGCCGTCGGCGATCAGCAGTTCGGCGAGGAAGCCGGTCACGCTCTTGGTCACCGAGGCGATATAGTGGGGCTTCGCCGCGGTCATGCCGTCGCCGTACCATTCGGCGACGATATGGCCGTCTTTCGCCACCACGAGCGCATCGACGAACGTCCGGTCGGCGTAGTCCGCGATCGTGCGCTCGGCGCCGCTGACGGGGATCTTCGTCTCGAGCAGCGCCGCGTCGTGCGCCTCGGGCAGCGGTCGCGCCGGAGGCCGCGCCGTCAGCATCGGCGCGGTGCGGGTGAAGCGGCTCACGTTCTGGAGCATCCAGCGATTGAACGGGTAGGTGTTATAGTTCTCCGGCGTGACCAGCCTGTCGGGCGGCGGCGGAAAGCCGACCATTACGCCGGCCTGCTCCCATGTCCGATGACATTCCGGCGCGTCCCGGACCGTGTCGGCCCGGACGCCCGCTGCGAGCGCCACCTTGTCGCTGCCGACGAGGCAGGGCGAAGCCGGCGACTGGGCGAGCGCGGACGTCGGCGCGAGCGCGCAGGTCAAGGCGAGACGGGAGAGGATCGTGTGCATGGCTCTCATGTCCTCTCCTGCTGGCTCGTCGGCGTCGGGCGCGGCAGCACGTCCCCGGCGACATTCGGATCGGTCGCGTCGACGATCGGGACCGGAGCGCCCGGGCTGACGTCGGCCTTGCTCAGGTCGAGCCAGAAGACGCTCGGGCCTTGCGAGTCGCTGAAAGAGTAGACCTTGTCGGTGAGGTCGGCGGCCGTCGCCCAGTTGCTCTGCACAGCTCGACAGAGGTCGCCCGGCTTCCTGCGCCCCGCGTCGCGGAAGGGCAGCTTGACGCCCCGGATCAGCGTCAGGGCGGATGCAACGGGCTCCCGTTCGCTCTGCGGGTCGGGCATGGACGGGCAGTAGGAGCGGAATTCCGCCGAAGCGTCGTCCGCTTTCGCCATGGCGCCCGAACCTCCCATCTGCTTCACCTTCGCGAGCATCTCGTCGTGGGTCGGATCGTTGGCAAGCCGTCAGGACCTTGCGCCGCGAGGCCGAGAAGTCCGGGCTGCTCCCGCCTTCGAGAGCGCGGTCGCCTGCGCCGGGGCGGCGCAACCGGCGACCAGGAGTGCGGCGAGCGACGCGACGGCGAGATTCTTCAACATGACTTTTTCCTTCGCTCGTGGGGCGCCGGCGCCCGCTCTTCGGCGTCGTTCGTCGCTCACCCGCCATGGGTGAAGCGGCCGTTCATCATCGTCATCAGGACCTTGGTCTTGTGGATGTCGTGCGGGGCGACCTCGAAGAGGTTCTTTTCCAGCACGACGAGGTCGGCGAATTTCCCGGCCTCAACCGAGCCGACGTCTTGCTCCATCCGCAGTTGACTCGCCGCCCCCAGAGTGTTGGCCTTGAGGGCGGCGTCAAGGGAGATGGCCTCCGCCGCCGGCGCCAGCGATGGCCCATCGGGCCTGTCCAGTTCTCTGCGCGTCGTCGCGATTTCGATCGCGTCGAGCGGACGGAAGGTGCTGTAGTAGTTCGCGGCCGGCCAATCCGTGCCGAACGACAGCGCGCCGCCGTGATCGAGGATCGACTTCATGCTGAACTCGGCGTCCGCGCGCGCGCCCCAGCGAGACCGGTTGACCTGAAGCCATTGCCGATCGGGCGCCGCCCATTGCGCCGAAAACTGCGCGTAGACCCCGAGCTTGCCGAAGCGGGAAACGTCCTCGGGATCAATCAGGGGCAGATGCGCCGCCGCATTGCGCCGATCGCGCGGAGGATTGGCTTTTGTCGCGGCCTCGAACGCGTCCAGCGCAAGGCGGGCGCCGCGGTCGCCCCAGGCGTGGACGTGGATGTCGATCCCCTCTCTGTCAGCGCGGCTGACGATGTCGGCGAACGTCGCGGGCGGCAGCAACGTGTTGCCGCTCGTTTTCGGGTCGTCCGAATAGGGCGCGAGCATGGCGGCGGTGTATTGCGAGTCGCCGCCGTCGATGTTGAGCTTCAGAACCCTCGCCTGCACCAGCTCCGAGTCGAACTCGCGGCGCAGCGCCTTGATCGCAGGGATCGGATCGGCGGCCGGATTGTTGTAGTAGTGCGAACCGACCACGCGGAACGGCAGCTTTCCCGCGCGCTCCAACTGCGCATAGATGGCGTAGCCTTCGTTGTCGGGAACGATCTGAATGCCGGCGTCGAACAGCGAGGTGAGCCCGGCCTCGGCGGCCTTGGGCAGCCACTCGGAGAGCGACTGGGCGACGTAATCGCCGCTGAACGGTTCAATGGCGTTGTTGACCTGCATGATCGCGGGCACCTCGACGAGATAGCCGGTCGGCTCGCCGGTCGCCGGATCACGCTCGAAATAGGAGAAGCCGGGCAGCGGATCCTTCGTGTCCTTCGCGATGCCGGCGAGCGCGAGCGCCTGCGAATTCACCCAGGCGCCGTGCGCGTCGATGGCGATGAGAATGACTGGGACGTCTGGCCAGAGCGCGTCCAGATCCTCCTTTTTCGGCCCGGTCGGCGGGAAGGCGGTATAGCGCCAGCCGAAGCCGCGGACCACCTCCGGACTGCCGACGGCGTCGCGATAGGCCTTCAAGGCCGCGACAATCTCGCCGCGGCTGTCGAACTGTAGGTCGGCGCCCCGCGTGACGGTGGCGCCGACCAGCGGATGCGTATGACCCTCGACGAAACCCGGCATCAGCATCTTGCCGGCGAGGTCGACGACGCGGGTCTGCGGCCCGACCCAGACCTCGACGCCCGCCTCGTCGCCGACGAAGGCGATGCGCTTGCCCTTGACCGCCACGGCGCGCGCCCACGGATTGCCATTTGCAACCGTGTAGACCGGGCCGTTACGAAAGACCGTATCGGCGTGCGGATTGTCGTCCGCGACCGCCTCGGCGACGAATGAGGGTCCGATATAGCTTCCTGCGACTGCCGAGGCGGCGAACGCTGCGCCGCGTCGGAGCGCCTGACGTCGCGTCAGGCCGCTCCCTCCCGGCGCCGACGACGAGGCGAAATCCCGGTAAGTCGCCCACTGACATCCGACGCACATCGTTGCTGCTCCCCTGCCATGCGTATTCGCGGGTGTTGCGCTCACCCGCCATGCGTGAACCGACCGTTCATCATCGTCATCTCGACCGGCGTCGCGGCGATCTCGTGCGGCGCGACGTCGAACAGGTTCTTCGCCAGCACGATCATGTCCGCGCGCTTGCCCGGCGCGATCGAGCCGATCTTGTCGTCGAGGCGGATCTGACGCGCGCCCGCCAGGGTCGCTGCGTGGAGCGCCTCGGCGAGGTCCATGCGCTCCGCCGCGGGCGCGAGCACCGGAGCGTCGGGCTTGCCGACGATCTGCCGCGTTACCGCGACCTGGATCGAGTCGAGCGGCTTGCAGGTCGAGACGTAGCCGGCCGCCGGCCAGTCCGAACCGAACGTCACCGCGCCGCCGGCCGCCAGAATCGATTTCGGCCGATAGACCTTGCTCTGGCGCGCCGGCCCGTACAGGCGAGTCAGGTTCGTCAGCGTGTCCGGATCGGCCGACATCCAGTTGGCGGAAAACTGGGCGATGACTCCGAGCTTGCCGAAGCGCGGGATGTCCACGTCGTCGGTGAGCACGTTGTGGGCGATCGCGTGGCGCCGCTTGCGCGGGCCATTCGTCGCGATCGCCGCCTCGAAGGCGTCGAGAGCGACATGAGCCGTGCGTTCGCCGCAGGCGTGGACGTGGATGTCGAGGCCGGCGCGGTCCGCGTCGAGGATCATGCTCCGCCACTGCGCCTCGCTGAAGGGCGAACTCCCGATCGAGTCTGGCTTGTCCGCGTAAGGTTCGGTGAGCCATGCGGTATAGCCGCCTTGCGTTCCGTCGCCGATGATCTTCAGGATCGGCGCCTGGACGAGGGCGGTGTCGATGCGTCGCCTGAGGTCCAGCGTGGCCGCGGTCGCGTCCTCGATCGGCGGCGCCTTGAGGAGGTAGGAGCCGACCACGCGAAAAGGCAGCCGGCCCTGCTTCTCCAGCTCGGTGTAGATTTCCAGGATCGCGCCCTGATCCGCGCCGATCGGCGGAACGCCGGCGTCGTAGACGGACGTGATGCCGGCGGCGGAGGACTGGGGCAGCCAGTCGACCAGCAGCTTCGCCATCGCCTCGACGGAAATCGGATCGACGGCGTTGACGACTTCGAGAACGGCCGAACTTTCGAGAACGTAGCCGGTCGGCTGGCCGCCCTTGTCGCGCACGAAATAGCTGAAGCCGGGGACGGGGTCGGGCGTCTGCGCGTCGATTTTCGCCACCTCGAGCGCCTTGCTGTTGATCCACAGGCTGTGCCCGTCGATGGCGAAGAAGAACGCCGGCCGCTCCGCGATCACCGCATCTAGCATTTCACGCGTCGGCCCGTCGGCCGGGAACATGTCCACGCGCCAGCCGAAGCCGCGGATCGGGCCGGTCGGGTGGGACTTCGCATAGGCGGCGATCGCGGAGAGGGCGTCCTTGGCCGTCGCAACCTGAAGATCGACGCCCGTGGTCATGAAGGCGCCGAGCAGCGGGTGAATGTGCGCCTCGACGAAGCCGGGCATCAGCATCCGCCCGGCGAGGTCGATCACCTTCGTCTCCGGGCCGGCGTGGGCGAGCGCGTCCGCGTCTGCGCCGACCGCGACGATCCTGTCGCCGGCGACCGCGACCGCCTGCGCCCAGGGTTTCTGCGCGTCGAGGGTGTACACCTTGCCGTTGCGGAAAATGACCGTCGCGTGATCGGCGGCGGCGAGGGCTGCGCCCGGAAGCGACAGCGACGACGCCCCGACGCCGACGCACGCGAGCGATGCCTGGACGAAGCGGCGCCGGTCGATCCCCTTGGGAAGCCGGTCGGTCATGAAGGCGCCGAGGGCGTTGGCGAAACCGCAGTTCATGCACATGGCGATCGTCCTTCCCGATGGGTTCGCTCTTGGAGCGGAGGATTGAAGGCGCGCGCCGCGCGTCGCGGCCTCATGGCGCGATCCCGGTCGTGGCGATCGATGCAATGACGATGCTCGCGAACAGGACGACGATCGACGCCATGAACCAGCGCAGCGTCCGCCGGTATTCGGACACCTGCTCGTCCTCGGGCTGGAGCGCGCGAAAGAGCGCGTAGAACTCGAGCAGGATCGCCGCCATCAGCACGACGCCCGCGACGACCGCAGTGGCCGTCACCCGCCCTTTCGACTCGAAACCCCAGTAGCGCAGGAACAGGAGCGAGAAGCCGATCACCACCGTGATCGCGGAGATCACGCCCTGCCGGAAGCCGGCCGGGAGCGGCGATTGCGGTTTCCGCGGATCATGGATCGTCATTGAACCCGGCCCGTCAAAACGTCGCCCGCCCCCTCAGGCCCGCGCCGAAGGCGACGAGCCCTTCGTGCAACTGGCCGCACGCCCTTGCGGCCGACGACGTTGGCTGTGGCGACAATGAACAGGGTTCGTCGCAGCATGCGCGCCTCAGTGGACCACCGATTTCGAGAAGAGGTTCGCGACGACGACGCCGGCGACGATCAGGGCGATGCCGATGAGACCCGGCGCATCGAGCGACTGACGAAACTTCACGTAGCCGATGGCCGTGATGAGGACGATGCCGAGGCCGCTCCAGATCGCATAGGCGATGCCGATCGGAATGGTCTTCAGCGACAGCGACATGAAGTAGAGGCTGCCGATGTAGCAGACGGCCATCACCAGGCTCGGCGCGAGCTTGGTGAGTTGCTCCGAAAGCTGGAGCGCCGTCGTGCCGGTGACTTCGAGCACGATCGCGATGGCGAGCGCCGCGTTGCTGCTGAGACTGTTCATGATTGACCTATCGTCATCCCCGGCCCCGTCAGCACGGCGCGATGGATCGCCTGGCGCGCAAGCCCGGAGGCGAACTCGGCCGCGACCGCGGCATGGAAGGCGAGCGGCTCCTCGCCAAGCGAAACCGAGAACAGGATGTCGCCGTCGAGCGGGGTGTGGAACGGCCGGATCGTCTGCGCCATCGACGCATGGACCTGCCGCCCGAACTGGCGCAGGTCGACGGCGGGGATCGCCTTGTCGACGATGACCGCGGTGATCGTCGTGTGACCTCCTGCGGTGGCGCCGATCACGCCCGCCTCCGCCGGAAAGTCGCGGATGATGTCCTCGAGCGACAAGCGCCTGCCGGTCTCCTTGTCGAGATAGCCGCGCAGGATCCGGCCGTCCTCGGCGAAGACGGCGCCGAGGGCGTTCACCACGGTGAAGACGCCGATCGTGGCGTCGCCGAGCTTGCCGACAGCGCAGCCCTGTCCGCCGGGCTCGGGAAGGAAGCGCGTCGAGCCGATCTGGCCGACCGAAGTCGAGCATCCCGCGCCGCGCGCGCCGATGGGAAAGCGCCCCGGCGCGGCGGCGCGGAAGGCTGCCGCGCCGAGCCGCTTGTCCGGATAGATGAGCGTGTCGCGGCGTGAGAAGTCGTACACGATCGCGCCCGAAACGACCGCGATGTCCATGAAACCCGCCGTGTTTCGCTCGGCGAGGATTTCCCCGGCGACGCCGCAGCCGACCTCGAGCCCGTAGAGCGAGCCGCCGGCAAGGAACAGCGCGTCGATCAACGGATAGCCGCCGAACAGGCCAGGCGAGCCGCCGCGCATGTCGACCTCGCAGACCGCGGGCTTCGCGAAGCGGAACACCGAGCAGCCGGTCGGGCCCTCGCGATATTCCGCCGTGCCGATCGTTACGCCGGGGAGGTCGAACGCGACGCCGTCCTCGACGATGACCGGTTTCAAGTCGTCCTGCCGAAGCATGCTCATCTCCCGTCGCAGCGGCCGGCGGCGCCGCGACAAACTCGACTCAGGCGAAGGTCGGGAAGCGTCCGTCGGCGAACAGCGGCGGCCGCAGCTTCGACCAGGCGTACGAGAACTGGAATGCGTCGAGATCGCTGAAGGTCTGGCCGATGACCTGCATGCCCGAGGGCATCCGGTCCTCGACGACACCGAGCGGAACGTCCACGACCGGGTAGCGGTTGAGCAGGTTCCAGGGCCAGGTCAGCACATAGCCGAAGCCGGTGCCAGTCCACATGTCGGCGCCGCTTTCCTTGCTCTTGAACATGTCCGCCTTGACGAGGGGCGTCGCGATCGTCGGCATCAGCAGGATCTTGTAGCCCTTGCCGAACACGCGCTCCTGCACCTGCTGGTGAAGCTGTCCGACGAGGGCTTCCGCCGCATCGGCCTGAGCCGGTCCAACCGGGCCGACGAGGTCGAGCACTTCGGCCATATAGGGCGAAAGCTTGTCCCGATTCGCTTTCGAGATGTCGAGCAGGGTTCCGATCGAGGTCGCGAACAGGCCGCGCATGAAGACGAACTTCTGCTCCTTCGAGAAGCCGCAGTCGACCTCGTCGACAACGCAGCCGGCGCCGCGCAGCGACTCAATTCCCTTCTGCATCGCCGCCTTCACTGACGGGATGACGTCGGCGAGTCCGGCGCCCCAGTCGACGGCGATGCGCCAGCCGGAAAGGTCGTCGTATTGGGCGGGATAGTCGAGGCGAGGCCGGATCGCCGCCATCACCTTGTCGGAGGGGCCGACGATCGCGTTCTGCAGATGAACGAGATCGCTGAACTGCCGCGCCATCGGGCCGGAGGTCGAATAGGGCACCTCGCCGCTGGCCACTCGCCCGAACGGCGGCCGGAAGCCGTAGAGGCCATTCTGCGAGGCGGGCAGGCGGATCGAGCCGCCCATGTCCGACCCGAGCGCGAGCGTCGAGAAGCCTGCAGCGAGCGCCGCCCCCGATCCGGCCGACGACCCGCCCGGCGAATATTCGAGGTTCCAGGGATTGTGCGTCGTGCCCCAGGCGCGGGTCGAGGCGCCGATGAAGAGGTAGAATTCCGGCACCGTGGTCTGGATCGGCATCACCGCGCCGGCCGCCTCGAGGAAGTCGATGATGGCCGCGTTTTCCGTAGCGGGCGGCGAGTCCTTGAAGACGAGCGACCCCTGCGTGATCCGCCAGCCCGGCCGGGCGAACTCGTCCTTGATCGCGACCGTGATCCCTTCGAGCGGGCGCGGGTCGCCGCGCCGATAGCGCTCTTCCGACTGCTGCGCTTCCTTCATCGCCGCGTCGAAATGCGCGTCGGTGATGCAGTTGACCTTGGCGTTCCAGGTCTCGATCCGCTTGATCTGCGCCTTCAGGAGATCGACCGGCGAAGCCTTCTTCGCCTTGAACAGGGCGACAAGGTCATCGACGGAGGCATAGCTGAGGGGATCGTCCGGTTCGGCCGCCGCGGCCGGACCCACGAGCCCCGATGCGGCGAGCGCCGCCCCCGCGCCTTTGATGAGCATTCTTCGATCCATCATGTGGGCCTCCTCGCGTCGCCGTCATTTCGGCGACGGCTCGCCGGACGTCACTCCGCCCAGAGCCTCGATCGTCTCCTGGATGGGTCGGGCGGAGAGCTTGAACGTTCCCGAATACGGGTCGCTGAGTTCGATGATCATGAAGATGGCGCTCGCGATCGTGATCGCGCCGAGCGCGAGCGCCGTGACAACGGTGCCGTTTGCCGGCGACACCAGCCCGTAGCCGCAGAACATTAAAATCGACCAGCAGACGACGATGGTCAGCATCGGCCAGGGGATGCCGCCGGAAATCTGCAGGGCCATCAAGAGCTGGTTGCGGTTGATGTCGGTGACGGCGCCGCTTGCGCTGAAGAATGCCTGGCGCTGCGCGTCGGTCCTGGGCGTGAGCGTCAGCACATATTGGTCGAGAGCCCTCACGCCGGAGAGAATGTCCGTCACCACCGCGCCCGACCGCGCGGGGACGCCGTTGCTCCAGATGTCGTCGTAGGTCCGCCGTAGCACCTTGCGCAGACCTTCGCGGGCAGGCTGAGTCTCCGGACCGTAGACTTCGAGCGCGGAATCGAGCTGCATCAGCCGCGCGGCGAGCGTCTCGAGCTCGGCCTTCTGGGTCGAATAGAGGCCGTAGGCGGAACCCGCGAACGTCCCCAGCACCAGCGCCAGCAACAGGCTCATGAGGCCGGTCATCGCGCCGATCATGCCGGCCGCGCGGTCCGGAGAGTGCTTTTCCGGCAGGCGGGCGCGGAGCGACAGGCCGATGATGCCGGCGCAGAATACGATGACGGCGACGAAGATTGCGAAGTTTGAGGAGCCCACTTCGAGACCTCCTGGAGGAAGAGGCGCCGACCGGAAGGGTCCGCGCCATTCCTCGCGTTATAGCCTCAAGCGGCAGACGTACGACTATCGCGCCGCGCTTGACGGCCGGCAAGGCCGAGCGCCGCGAAGCCGAACGCCATCATCGCCCAGGTCGAGAGTTCCGGAACGGCGGCGCCCATGGGGCCGTCGACCGTCGTTCCGGTGAGGAGGCCGCTCGTGTGGTCGACCGAATAGGCAACGGTTCCGACGTCCGGCGCGGTCGAAAACACGTCGAATTCGCCGTAGGGCGTCGCGGACACCAGCAAGCTCTGCGCGGAAGTCGCTTCGAACGTCGCCGTCGTGGCGGTGTAGGATGCGGTGAAGGCGCCGGAAAATCCGCCCCCGACCGCTGCGTTGGTCACCCCGGACATCCCAGAGATGACGAACTTGCCGGCGCTTGGAATGTTGAAGTGATAGCCGGTCGTGCCGCCGACCCTGAATTCGTAGAGGAACTCGTCGCCGACGTGAGAATCGAGAATCAACGTTCCGTTTACGACCGGGTTGATGATCTGCGCCGAAGCCGAGTTTGCATTCAGGAATGCGCACAAGCCGATAATCAGCGCCGCAGTCGCCGCAAGCCATCGGGTACCCATCTTGACCTCCTGTCCTTGCCCGCACGGAGTTGGCGCCCGGGTCCGCCCAAAAGGCGCTCCCATCCGAACCTCAGAACACGAACGTGAGCGCGGTGCTCAACTGCCAGCGCGGACCGAATTCAGGCCTCACGACGTTGTAGTAGGCGCTGACCGCCAGATCGACGGGCAATGACCCGATGCGAAACGTCCGCCCGCCGCCGCCGCCGAGCGGCACAGTCCATTTCGTCCCCGTCGCCTGCCAGTTCGCGATGATGTTGGGAGCGGTCGTGACATACCATCCGTCGTCGAAATTGTAGGCGGCGAACGGGTTGACGAGAAACGTCTCGTAGCTGTTGCCCGCGACCCCGCGCGTTCCGCCGAGCGACCACACCGCGTTGGCGAGCGCCCCGGCGACCCAGGGGCCGCCCGACCAGACGACGACCGCGCTCGGACCGCCGCCCCAGACGCTCGAGCCGAGCGTCGTCGAGCTGAGGGTCGGAATCTGCAGGATCGGGCCGGCGCCCCACACAAACCCGTTGACGGGATGCTTGGGCGACAGGAAAGCGGTGAACTGGGTCGGCGCAGTTCCGACCGGCACGGTCGGAGCTGGCGAGGAGTCCGGGTTCCAGACGACGGGAATGACGGTGCGGGTGATGAGGTTCCAGTCGTCGGTGATGTGAAACGGCACGACCGGTTGCAACTGGAGGACGTTCTGCGTTCCGCTGTGCGGACCGTAGCCGAAATTGACGTTGTTCTGGATCGGGAGGCTGATCAGGTCGCCGACCGGGTTCTGGAGTTGCCTCGCAAGCTCGCTGTCGCTCTCCGCCTTCGCGTCGTCGCCGACCAACGGCTCTCTGGCCGGCTGGACGGTCTGCGCCCCAGACGGCGCCGCGCTCGCCATCAGGGCGCAGAACGCCAGCCAGACCACGGCGAGCAATCCGAGGTGGCGGGGAGTCTTCATCGACAACAGCCAAGTTCCAAGGCGAACATTTATTTCTACGCGTTATAGATCTATCCTAAATGTTGGTGAGCGCTAACCGCAAACGGAAACGTCGCGGCAAATTCGCGCAGCCGGATTCGGCAGGCCATAGTCCAAAAAGCGCCGGGACCCGAACCCGCGGGTCGATCGTCCCGCGCGGGCGGGCGTGAGCTCGATGACGGTCAGCCGGTTCCTCCGCTGTCTCGGCTGCAATGGCCTTTCGAAGCTCAAGGCGCAGTCACGCAACGCGTACGACCCGACGCGGCCGCGGCTCTCCGACCGTCTGGCCGGGTCCGCACGATCTCGAAAGCGCAACGGAAAGCTGCCGGAGAATTTCGACCTTCTGCTCGACGCACCCGTCGTCAGGCTGGGCGACGCGGTGGAGCGGCGACTTCGCAGGCTCCGCCTCCTGCAGGAGAAGTCGAGGCCTTCCACGACGGATTCCTCTGGGATGCGAGCCCCTCTCGACGCAGTCGATCACGCGGCTCGCCGCGAGGCCGAAGCTCGCTTAGGCGTCCTCTTTTCGCGGCGGCCGCCGTCGATCCGGTCGCGCCGCCTCGTGATACGCCCAGGCGAGCCTCAGGCAGCCGATCTCGTCGCGGTTGCGGCCGAGGATCTGCAGGCCCATCGGACGGCCGCGCGAGTCGAATCCCGCGGGCGCGGCGAGCGTCGGGCCGCCGCCCATTGTTCCGGGCACGACGCATTTCATCCACTCGTGGTAGCTCGCCATCCGGCGGCCGGCGATTTCGGCTGGCCACGGCTGCTCGACCGCGAAGGGAAAGACCTGCGCCGTCGGCAGGACCAGGAAGTCGAAGCGCTCGAAGAAGGCGGCGAGCGCATGACTGAACCGCGCGCGCACGGCCGCGGCCGCCGAGACCTCGAACGCCGAAAGCCTCGCCCCGCGCTCCACCTCCCACTGCGCTTCCGGCTTGAGTTGGCGGCGGGCGGCCGGGTCGCTCCAGAACGGCAGCAGGGCGGACCCGACCTGCCAGCTGCGCAGCGTCGCCCAGGCCTCGAACAGCTCGTCGATCGAGACGTCCGGGACGGCGGCGTCGACGACGCAGCCGATCGACGCGAACACGCCGAGCGCCTGTTCGCAGACGGCGAGCACCCCGGGCTCGCAGGGCAGCTCCCCCCGCCAGTCGCCCGCCCAGGCGAGCCGGACGCCCTTCGGGTCGCCGGCGAGCGACCCGGCGAAAGCGCGCCCGTCTTCAGCAATCGAGAGCGGCTCGCGGGCGTCGTAGCCCGCCATGACGGACAGGAGCAGGGCGAGGTCGGTCGGGTTGCGCGCCATCGGCCCGTTGACGCCCATCGACGGCAGAAACGGTTCGAGCCCGTCGTTCGGCACCCGCCCGATCGACGGGCGCAAGCCATAGACGTTGTTCCAGCCCGCCGGGTTGCGCAGGCTGCCGCCGTAGTCGGATCCGTCGGCGAGCGCCAGCATCCGCAGCGCGAGCGCCACAGCCGCCCCGCCGCTGCTTCCGCCGGCCGTCAGCGACGGATCATAGGCGTTGCGGGTCGCGCCATAAACCGGATTGTAGGTTTGGGAGCCGAGGCCGAATTCCGGCGTGTTGGTCTTGCCGACGATGAGCGCTCCGGCCTTGCGCAGGCGCTCGACGAAAATCGAGTCCTCGGCCGGGATGAAGTCCCTGAGCAGAGGAGAGCCCCTGGTCATCGGCAGCCCGCGCGCCGCCGCCAGATCCTTGATCGCCATCGGAAGCCCGAACAGGGGTCCGCCGGGATGGATCTCGTCCGCGCGTCGGGCCTCGGCGAGCAGATCGTCCCGGTCCCTGAGCGCGACGACGGCGTTGTAGACGGGGTTCGCCGCCTCGATCCGGTCAAGCGTCTCCGACATGAGTTCGCGGCACGACAACTTTCCGGCCGCAATCCGGTCGCGCAATTCAACCGCGTCGAGCTCGAGTAACGCGTTCTTCGGGTCCGGTTGCATGCGAAATCCTACGCATGTCATGGCCCCATCAGGCAAGGGCCGCCGCCAGCTGGACACCGAAACGCAAAAGGGCGGCCCGAAGGCCGCCCTTTCCCGATCCGAGGCGACCGCCTCAGTAGGAATAGTACATGTCGAATTCCACCGGGTGCGGCGTCATTTCGAAGCGGAAGACGTCCTGCATCTTGAGCTCGATGTAGCTGTCGATGAAGTCGTCGTTGAACACGTCGCCCGCCTTGAGGAAGGCGCGGTCCTTGTCGAGGCTGCTGAGCGCCTCGCGCAGCGAGCCGCACACGGTCGGGATCTTCTTGAGCTCCTTCGGCGGCAGGTCGTACAGGTCCTTGTCCATCGCCGCGCCGGGATCGATCTTGTTCTTGATGCCGTCGAGGCCGGCCATCAGCATCGCCGCGAAGGCGAGATACGGATTGGCGGTCGGGTCGGGGAAGCGGACCTCGACGCGCTTGGCCTTCGGGTTCGACGTCCACGGAATACGGCACGAGGCAGAGCGGTTGCGCGCCGAATAGGCGAGCAGCACCGGCGCCTCGTAGCCCGGAACCAGGCGCTTGTAGCTGTTGGTCGACGGGTTGGTGAAGCCGTTGAGCGCCTTGGCGTGCTTGATGATGCCGCCGATGTAGTAGAGGCATTCCTGGCTGAGGTCGGCGTAGAGGTTGCCGGCCATGACCGGCTTGCCGCCCTTCCAGATCGACTGGTGGACGTGCATGCCCGATCCATTGTCGCCGAAAATCGGCTTCGGCATGAAGGTGGCGGTCTTGCCGTAGCTCTGGGCGACCATGTGGATGCAGTACTTGTAGACCTGCATGTGGTCGGCCATCGTCGTCAGCGTGCCGAACTTGAGGCCGAGCTCGTGCTGGGCGGAAGCCACCTCGTGATGGTGCTTCTCGACGACGGCGCCCATCTGCGCCATCGCGGCCAGCATTTCGCCGCGCATGTCCTGGGCCGAGTCGATCGGCGGGACCGGGAAATAGCCGCCCTTGGTGCGGACGCGGTGGCCGAGATTGCCGCCCTCGTAGGGCGTGTCGCTGTTGATCGGCAGTTCGGCGTGGTCGAGCTGGAAGCCGGTGTTGTACGGCTCGGCGGCGAAGCGGACGTCGTCGAACACGAAGAACTCGGCTTCCGGGCCGACGTAGCAGGTGTCGCCGATGCCGGTCGACTTGAGATAGGCCTCGGCCTTCTTGGCGATGCCGCGCGGATCGCGGTTGTAGGGCTGGCCGCTCGCCGGATCGAGAATGTCGCAGTTGAGGATCATGGTCGAGGCGGCGAAGAACGGATCCATGCACGCCGAGGACGGGTCGGGCATCAGCGTCATGTCGGATTCGTTGATCGCCTTCCAGCCGGCGATGGACGAGCCGTCGAACATCAGGCCCTCGGCGAACGCCTCCTCGTCGATCAGCGACTGGTCGAAGGTTACGTGCTGCCACTTGCCGCGCGGATCGGTGAAACGCAGGTCGACATATTTGACGTCGTTGTCCTTGATCGCCTTCAGGACATCCTTGGCGGATTTCATGATAACCCTTTCCTTACGATAGAAGTCTCGTTTGTTCCCGCCCGCCGCGCCCGCGACGGGTAGCCCTGGAAATCGCCTTCGACCCAGTCAGATCGCGTCCGGACCGGTTTCTCCGGTCCGAATTCGGATGGCTTCCTCGATTTGCGATACAAAAATCTTGCCATCGCCGATGCGTCCGGTGAGCGCGGCGTTGCGGATCGCCTCGATCACGGCCGGCGCCGTTTCGTCGGCGACGACGACCTCGATCTTCACCTTCGGCAGGAAATCCACGACGTATTCGGCGCCGCGATAGAGCTCGGTGTGGCCCTTCTGCCGCCCGAAACCCCGGGCTTCGGTGACGGTGATCCCCTGGATTCCCGCCTCCTGCAGAGCCTCCTTCACTTCATCGAGCTTGAATGGCTTGATGATCGCCTCGATCTTTTTCATGGCGGTGGAACTCCCGGGCCCGTGCGCTTCGCCGGGCGGCCTCAGCATGGCGCGCGGGTCATAACATTGGATTTTCGATCGCGCCATGGGGCCGCTTCAGAGCAGCGGGGTCCGGGCCGGAAAGACCAGACAGATCGAAATTTAGGCGCCTTTGCTTTATTTTTGGGCGGTCTAGACGCTCGGCCCCCAGTCACCCGAGGCGAACACGCGCCACGATTGAAGCCCCGCCTTGGCGACCACCGTCCGCCCCGACTTCGCCACCGCGAGCAGATGGGCGAACAGGCGCGGATGTCGCCAGGCCATCGGCTTCGCCGGCGGACAGACCGCCCAATATTCGTCGCTGTCCGGATCCTCCATCAGGATCGCGCCGACCCGGTCGGGCCGGAACGGCGGGGCGAGGTTGCGGCTCGTCAGCCATTCGCATTCGAAGTCACGGCAGATCTGCGGGCGGTCGGGGTAGATCGCGCAGCGGCCCGCCCGACAGTCGCCGCACATCCGCCCGGCCGGCTTCTTCAGTTCGACGATCTCGAGCGCCGAGCAGCACATCGTACAGGCTCCGCAGGACTTGCCGAGCGCGGCGGTCATGGTCGTCTCCCGACGGGCGAGAGGGGAATGCAAGACGGCGTCGCCTCGCTTTCGACCGCCGGCTTCAGCCCCCGACGGACCGTGATGGCGAAGAGCGCGGCGATCGTCAGCGGCGCGAGCGGCAGGCCGACCGCGCCGGCGATCGTCCGGGACAGCAGCGGCAGGAGGTAGGCCGCGAACAAGACGCATTTCTCCCAGGGCAGGAAGCCGGTGCGCCGACCGGCGCGGAGCCCGACCACGAGCGGAACCGCCAGCAGCGTCAGGTCGTAGTCGAACAGGAAAGGACTCGCGAGCAGGCAGGCGCAGACCGTCGCAGCCCCCAGCGCCGGCCCTGGCGCGCCGCGACGCGCGACAGGGAACAGCACGGCGAGCGCCGCGAGCGCTGCAAAGCCCTGCAGGGCATAGGCGAAGCCGAGCGGCGCGCCGAGAAGCCTCGCGCCGGCGAACACGCTCTGCATCCGCTCGTACCCCGCGAGACCGGCGTCGAGGACGGCGCCGGAGAGGGCGCTGGCGCGGAAGAAGCCGGACCACGCGGAGCCGCCAAGGATGGCGTAGGACAGGCCGCAGAATGCCGCCGCCGCCACGGCTGCGGTCGCGAGCGCGGTCCAGCGTCGTCCGAACAGCAGCGCGAACGGCAGCAGCGCCACGAGTTGCGGCTTGATCGCCATCGCGCCGAAGCAAGCGCCGGCGATCACCGGCCGCGAATCGAGAAAGAGGAACCCCGCGCCGACCAACGCGGCGGTGAGGAAGCCGTTCTGCCCGTGCCCCGCGTTGACGAACGCCGCCGGGAAAGCGAGGAATGCCGTCGGATCGAGGTCAGGCAGATATCCGCGAGCGACCCGCCAGAAGCCGTAGCCCGTCGCGCCGAGCCAAAGCGCGAGCGACCAGAAATACGGCAGGACGGCCAGCGGCAGGCAAACGAGCAGATAGGGCGGAGGGTACAGGAACGGCGTGTAGTGACGGAGCCGCCCGCCGAACAGCGCCTGCTGCGCGGCTCCGTGCGCCGCCGGGCTCCACGCAAGGCTTGCATCGCCGGCGAGCGCCAGCTTCGAGGCGGTCCAGATGTTGACGAAATCGGTTCCGACCGGCTTGCCTTCGGGATCGAGGCCGTTACGGCTGAGCGCCACCCAGGCGACGGCGACGACGACGGTCACCCCGAGCAAGATGCGCGCGTACGCCCGCGCCCGCCCCGCCCCCAGCCAGTCGGCGTCACGAAGGAAATGAAGGATGGCCGTCAAGCCCGCCCGCATGCCGCATACTCTCCTTGCCGCGGCGGCCGTCGGCGCCAGCCGCCGATTCCGTACAACCCGAAGCGGCCGTTGTCAGCATTACGTTCACTTGACAGCGGGTGGCTTCCCGTGTCTTTCGCGCCCGTCATCACGGGGGCGCATGATGAAGACGGCCTTGGTGTTTCCGGGTCAGGGTTCGCAGGCGGTCGGCATGGGCAAGGCGCTCGCCGAGGCCTTCCCGGCTGCGCGCGAGATCTTTCGGCGGGTCGACGACGCCCTGTCGCAGAACCTGTCGGCGCTGATGTTCGAGGGGCCCGAGGCGGAGCTGACGCTGACCGCGAACGCCCAGCCGGCGCTGATGGCGACGAGCATGGCGGCGCTCGCCGCGCTCGAGGCCGAGACCGGATTTTCCGCCGCGCGCGACGCGGCCTTCGTCGCCGGCCATTCCCTTGGCGAATATTCGGCGCTGTGCGCCGCCGGATCGCTGACCGTCGAAGACGCTGCGCGCCTGCTGCGCTTGCGTGGCGACGCGATGCAGAAGGCGGTCCCGGTCGGCGAGGGCGCAATGGCGGCGCTGCTCGGTCTCGATTTCGGCGCGGCGGTCAAGATCGCGACCGAAGCCGCGAGCAACCTCTATCTCGAAGGTGCGATCTGCCAGGCCGCCAACGACAATGGCGGCGGGCAGGTGGTCATTTCCGGGACGAAGGCGGCGGTCGAGCGGGCGATGGAGCTCGCAAAACTCGCCGGCGCCAAGCGCGCCCTGTTGCTGCCGGTGTCCGCCCCTTTCCACTGCGCGCTGATGCAGCCGGCCGCGGAGGCGATGCGCGAGGCGCTGAAGACCGCCACGATCCTTCCGCCGCGCCCGCCGCTCGTCGCCAACGTCAAGGCGGAAGCGGTCGACGATCCCGAGGCGATCCGCGAGGGGCTGGTCGCACAGGTCACCGGCACGGTGCGCTGGCGCGAAAGCGTCGCCTGGATGGCCGGGCAGGGGGTGACGCGCTTCGTCGAAATCGGCGCCGGCAAGGTGCTCGCCGGGCTGGTCAAGCGGATCGCCGAGGGCGCGACCGCCGCGAGCATCGGGACGCCCGCCGACATCGCCGCCTTCGCCGCGGCCAATCCCGCCAAAATCTGAGCGAAAGGCGCTATCCTCGTGTTCGATCTCTCCGGCAAGACCGCGCTCGTCACCGGCGCTTCGGGCGGCCTCGGCGGGGCGATCGCCCGCGCCCTGCATGCGCAGGGCGCCACCGTCGCGCTGTCGGGGACCCGGCGCGAGGCGCTCGACGCGCTCGCCGCCGAACTCGGCGATCGGACGCACGTCTGCCCCGCCGACCTTTCCGATACGGCCTCGGTCGAGGCGCTCGTTCCCGCGGCCGAGGCCGCGATGGGCGGGGTCGACGTGCTCGTCAACAATGCCGGCGTCACGCGCGACAATCTGTTCCTGCGCATGAAGGACGCCGAGTGGGACGCGGTGCTCGCGATCAACCTGACCGCCGCCTTCCGTCTGTCGCGCGCCGCTCTCCGGGGCATGATGAAGCGGCGCTATGGCCGGATCGTCAACATCACCTCGATCGTCGGCGTCACCGGCAATCCCGGCCAGGGCAACTACGCCGCGGCCAAGGCGGGCATGATCGGCATGTCGAAGGCGCTCGCCGCCGAGGTCGCGACCCGAGGCGTTACGGTCAACTGCATCGCCCCCGGCTTCATCGCAAGCCCGATGACCGACGCCCTCAACGAAAAGCAGCGCGAGGCGATCCTGGCCTCGGTGCCGATCGGACGACTCGGCTCCGGCGCCGATATCGGCGCGGCGGCGGTCTATCTGGCGAGCGCCGAGGCCGCCTACGTGACCGGCCAAACACTTCATGTAAACGGCGGAATGGCAATGATCTGAAAGGGTTGAACGTCGGGGCGCGGTTGTGGAGGGCGGGCGCCGCCCTCTCGCCTTCACGGAAAAGATATGCTATCGACCCCGGTCGTCGCCGGGCGTGGAGCACGCTCCGGGGAGGATTTTCGAGCGTCGGCGTCACCGTAACCGCTGAGAAACTCGAGCCGCTCCCGCGAGGCAAGCGCGGGGCGGCGGGTCGAACGGTCGGGCCCTGCCTGGGGCCGACCAGGGAATGGGAACAAACGCGGGCGAGAGGCCCGACGCACAAAGGAAGTTGACGATGAGCGATGTCGCAGAACGCGTGAAGAAGATCGTGGTTGAGCACCTCGGCGTGGAAGCCGACAAGGTGACCGAAAACGCCAATTTCATCGACGATCTCGGCGCGGATTCGCTCGACACGGTCGAATTGGTGATGGCCTTCGAGGAAGAGTTCGGCGTCGAGATTCCGGACGACCAGGCCGAGACGATCGTGACTGTCGGCGACGCGATCAAGTTCCTCGAGAAAACCTCGGACAAGAAGTAAGCTTCGGCGAGAAAGATCCGGAAAATGAGCGAGATCGCGGAACGGGTGAAGAAGATCGTCGTGGAGCACCTCGGCGTCGAAGAAAGCAAGGTGACGCCCGAGGCCAGCTTCATCGACGACCTCGGCGCCGACTCGCTCGACACGGTCGAACTGATCATGGCTTTCGAGGAAGAGTTCGGCTTTGAAATTCCGGACGACGCGGCCGAGAAGATCACGACCGTCAAGGACGCGATCGAGTTCATCGAGAAATCGAAACTGGGCTGAGGCGCGACCAACCGCGGCGGGACGCCGCGGGAGAAGGTTTGCTTCGGGACTTTCCGGGCCGGCGTCTCGACCGGCCCTTGTGCTTTGAAGGCGCTGTCTCCGGACAGGGGTCCTTCAACAACGGCAGGCGTATTACAGGATGGAGCGCATGAGGCGGGTCGTCGTCACCGGGCTCGGGATGGTGAGCCCTCTCGCCAGCGGCGTCGAGGCGACATGGCGGCGGCTGATCGCTGGAGAATCCGCAGCCGCCAGGATCGAGAGCTTCGACGTCTCGGACCTGCCCTGCCAGATCGCGGCCCAGGTTCCGCGCGGCGACAGGCCCGACGCATTCCGCCCTGATGAGTGGATGGACCCCAAGGAGCAGCGCCGGGTCGACGACTTCATCGTCTACGCGATGGCCGCCGCCACCCAGGCGTTGCGCGACGCCAAGTGGGCGCCGGCGACCTACGAAGAAGAAATCGAGACCGGCGTGCTGATCGGTTCGGGCATCGGCGGTCTGGGCGGGATCTACGACGCCTCGGTCACGCTGCACGAGAAGGGCCCGCGCCGAATCTCGCCGTTCTTCATCCCCGGCCGGCTGATCAATCTCGCGGGCGGGCAGGTCTCGATCGCCCACAAGCTCAAGGGCCCGAACCACGCGGTGGTGACGGCCTGCTCGACTGGCGCGCACGCGATCGGCGACGCCGGCCGGCTGATTGCGCTCGGCGACGCCAACGTCATGGTGGCGGGCGGCGCCGAATCGGCGGTCAACCGTCTGTCGCTCGCGGGCTTCGCCGCCTGCAGGGCGCTCTCGACCGGCTTCAACGACAGACCGCAGCAGGGCTCGCGCCCTTACGACCGCGACCGCGACGGCTTCGTCATGGGCGAAGGGGCGGGCTGCGTGGTGCTCGAGGAATACGAGCACGCCAAGGCGCGCGGCGCGCACATCTACGCCGAGCTGATCGGCTACGGCCTCTCCGGCGACGCCTATCACATCACCGCCCCCTCGCCCGACGGCGACGGCGGCTTCCGCTCGATGTCGGCCGCGATCAAGCGGGCCGGGATCGAAGTGTCCGACATCGACTACGTCAACGCGCACGGCACTTCGACGCCGATGGGCGACGAGATCGAACTGCGCGCGGTCGAGCGTTTGCTCGGCGGCTCGGCCTCGCGCACCACGATGTCTTCGACGAAGTCGTCGATCGGGCACCTGCTCGGCGCCGCCGGCGCGGTCGAGGCGATCTTCTCCATTCTGGCGATCCGCGATCAGGTCGCGCCGCCGACGCTCAACCTCGACAATCCGTCGGTCGAGACGGCGATCGATCTTGCGCCGCATGTCGCGCGCAAGCGGCCGATCCAGGTGGCGCTGTCGAATTCGTTCGGATTCGGCGGGACCAACGCGTCGATCATCTTCCGCGCGGCGACGTGAGCGAACGTCATTCGGCGAAACGCCGTTTCGTCGCGCCGCCCGTTCATGTAGAGTCGGGCGCGGGGCCGGACCCGGGGGGCCGGAGACCGAGGGTCATGAGTTCAGGCGAGCGGCGGCACGCGGGAGGCCGTAAGACGGCATGAGCGCACCACCCAACAACGGCGAACCTCCGCGGCCGCGCGCGAGCTTGTTCAGCCGGACGGCGAAGCCTGCGAGCGGCGATCCCCCGCCGGCCAGGAAGCCGCCGAAGAAGCCCCGCCGGTCGCTGCTGTCGTCGCTGAGCGCGCTCCTGACCTTCTCGTTGATCGGCGCGCTGCTTGCGTTCGGCGCGGTGTCCTGGCTGATGATGGAGGCGCGGCGGCCGGGACCGCTGCCCGCCGACAAGATCGTCAACATCGTGCGCGAGGACGACGGCGGCTCGATCGCCGACCAACTCGAGCGGGCCGGCGTCGTCGGCAACGCGACCTTGTTCTCCGTCCTCACCTTGCTCGACGGCAACCGCAGCTCGCTCAAGCGCGGCGAATACGAGTTCAAGGCCGGCATGAGCATGAACGACATCGAGGCCCTGCTCGCCTCGCACAAGGTCGTGCGTCACAAGATCACCATCCCCGAGGGCCTGACCAGCGACCAGATCGTGCAGCGCCTGCGCGAGGACGACATCCTCGTCGGCGACGTGAAGGAGTCGCCCCGCGAAGGCTCGCTGATGCCCGACACCTATTACTTCGAGCGCGGCGACACCCGTCAGTCGATCATCGGCCGCATGGCGAAGGCGCAGACGCGCGCGGTGGACGAAATCTGGAAGAGCCGTGCGCCCGACCTGCCGATCCGGTCGCCGGGCGAGATGGTGACGCTGGCCTCGATCGTCGAAAAGGAGACGGGCAAGGCGGACGAGCGGCCTCGCGTCGCCGGGGTGTTCGTCAACCGGCTCACCAAACACATGCGGCTCGAGTCCGACCCGACCATCGTCTACGGCTTGGTGTTCGGCAAGGGAACGCTTGGGCGACCGATCACAAGGGCGGACCTCAATCAGGCGACGCCCTACAACACCTATGTGATCGACGGCCTGCCGCCGGGGCCGATCTCCAATCCGGGCAAGGCGGCGCTCGAGGCGGTCGCCAACCCCGCGCATACCCGCGATATCTTCTTCGTAGCAGACGGCACCGGCGGTCACGTCTTCGCCGAAACCTACGAACAGCACCTCAGGAACGTCACGCACTGGCGCCAGATCGAGAAGGACGCCAAGGATCATCTCGCGCCCGACGCGACTCCGACGGCGCCTCCCGCCATCCACGGCGAGATCGAGACGGTCGACCCGGCCGTATTCGGCGCTCTCGTGCCGCTCGTCCCCGCGCCGCCGGCGCCAGCCGCCTACGCCACGCGCCTCGTCAAGATCGGCGCCGGGCGCAAGGCGATGGAGACGGCGTTGTCGTCGCTCTCCTCGGGCGCGGCGTCGAACCGGTCGATCGAGGACCTCGGGGCGATTGTCGCGGGCGTGAACGACGGCCCGCGCGAGGGCGACGCGTTCGCCGAGGCGACAGCCTCGATCGACGGCAGCGGATCTCCGGCCTCCGCGCCCATGTCGCCGGCGATGCTGGCCGATCAGCGGGCGCGCGAAGCCAAGTATGGCTACGGCGCCCCGGCGGGCGGCGCGGCCGCGGCGGAGACCGCGGTCGCCTCGACGCAGCCAACGTCCTCGGGGCGGCCGCGCATCTACGACGCCTCCGAAGGCACCCGGCTCGACCCGCTGCTGAACAAGACCTACGACCTCAGCTACGCGAAGTCCGTTCCGGTCCGGCAATAAGCCGGCCTCACCGGGTCAATTCGCCGGCCAGCCTTTCGAGAAACGCAAGGCAGTCGGACACCTGCTCCTCGGCGACATATTCATCCGGCTTGTGCGCCTGATCGATCGACCCCGGTCCGCACACGACCGTCGGAATGCCGGCCGCCTGAAAATGGCCCGACTCGGTGGCGAACGACACGGCGATCGTTCGGTTGGACCGGCTCAGACGCAGCGCCATCGTCTCGGCGGGAGACCCGGCCTGAGCCGCGAGGCCCGGCGCCACGGCCTCGATCTCGGTCAGGATCGACGGACCCGAGACGAAACGCGTCAGGCGGGGCAGCGCGACCCTGTCGACGAAGGCCTGCACCTGGCCGACCGGCAGGCTCGGCGCGACGCCCGGCAAGCCGCGGAACTCCCAGTCGAAGGCGCATTCCCGGGCGAGGATGTTGCGCGCCGTGCCCCCGTGAATCACCCCGACGTGCAGGGTCGAATAGGGCGGAGCGAAGCGCGGGTCGAGCGGACCCTGCTCGTATTCCCGGGCGAGGCGACCGATCTCGCTCACGATGTCGGCCGCAGTCGCGACGGCGTTGGCGCCGAGGGCGGGCAGCGCCGAATGGGCCTCGCAGCCGCGCACCACGGTCCGGACCGTCGCCACGCTCTTGTGCGCGTCGGCGACCTCCATCATCGTCGGTTCGCCCACGACCACCGCGCCCGGACGCGGCTCGTCCTTGCCGAACCAGGCGATCACGTCGGTCGAGCCGAGGCAGGTGGTTTCTTCGTCGTAGCTCAGCACAATGTGGATCGGACGCTTCAGCCCGACGGAGAGGAAGGCCGGAACCATCGCCAGCACGCAGGCGGCGAATCCCTTCATGTCGCAGGCGCCGCGGCCGTAAAGCCGGCCGTCGGCCTCGCGCATGACGAACGGCGGGCTGGTCCACGGCTGGCCCTCGACCGGGACGACGTCGGTGTGGCCGGACAGCACGACCCCGCCGTCGACCCGCGGCCCGATGGTCGCGAGCAGCGCGCACTTGTCGCCCGCCCCGTTCGGGGCCCGCCGGGACGCCACGCCACGGGATGCGAGATAGTCCTCGACCCAGGCGATCAGCGGCAGATTCGACTGGTCGCTGACGCTCTCGAAGGCGATCAGGTGGGCGAGCAGCGCTTTGGCCTCGGCGAGACGGTCGTGGCTCATCGCAGGCTTTCCTGTCCGGCTCCGGGAAATGGAACCCAAAAAATCGCCAACGCGCCAGTAGACGATGCGACGGGCTCGGCTAATATGCCTTGCTCATGTACATGACGGTCACGCATCAGGTCAAAGTCACGGTCGAGCCGAGCTTCGAGCCGGACCGATCCAATCCGTCGGAAAGCCGCTATTTCTGGCGCTACGACATCGAAATCGCCAATCTCGGCGAGACGCCGGTGACGCTGCTCGAGCGCCATTGGAGCATTACCGATGCGGAAGGCCGTCAGCAGGACGTGCGCGGCCCCGGCGTCGTCGGCGAGCAACCGACGATCATGCCCGGCCAGTCCTTCCGCTACGCCTCCGGCTGCCCGTTGACGACGGCGAGCGGACTGATGGTCGGGGAATATCGGATGGTCCGCGCCGACGGGGAGCGTTTCGACGTCGCCATCCCCGCGTTCTCCCTCGATTCGCCTCACGGAATTCGAACTCTGAACTGATTTGGGCCTTCGCGCCGTCGGATCGGACTTTCGTCTGCCCCGGTCGAAGGCGCTTTGACGCCGTTAGACCCACGCTTGTTCTTGCCAGTCGCGACGAAGAAATCTAGCGTTCCTTTGATGACGCGTCCGGTAACGCGGGTCGTCCGAGGCGGGGTTTCGGCATGAAGATCACTGCGGTCGGTTGGAGCCCTGGGTCAGGCTGGCGGCGCGACGACGACGATCCTGCCGCACAGATCGTGCTTTATTTCGCCGCGCCGTCGGCGCTCGCCGGGCAGGACGTGCATGGCGCGCTACGCGACCTCTTCCCCAAGGCGCGGATTCTCGGCTGCTCGACCGGAGGAGAGATCGCCGGCGCCGATGTCAACGACGAAAGCGTATCCGCGGTCGCGATCCGGTTCGACTCGAGCCACGCGGAACTCGCCGAAGTGCGCCTCGCCGACTTCCCCGATTCCCGGTCGGCCGGCGCGGCGCTCGCGCGCCGGCTCCCCGTCACCGGTTTGCGCGCCGCGTTCGTGCTCGCCGACGGCGTGCAGACCAACGGCACCGGGCTGGTGCAAGGGATGCGCGAGGTGCTGCCGGCGGACGTCCTGCTGACCGGCGGACTTGCCGGCGACGGCCCGCATTTCCAGCGCACTTTCGTCGGGGCGGACAAGCGCCCGACCGAGGGCGTTGCGGCCGTCCTCGGCCTCTACGGCGAGTCTTTGCGCCTCGGCTGGGGCAGCTACGGCGGCTGGGAGCCCTTCGGACCCGAGCGCGTGGTGACGCGATCCGACGGCGTCACCCTCTATGAACTCGACGGCGAGCCCGCGCTCGACCTCTATCGGCGATATCTCGGCGAAGAGGCGGCCAACCTGCCCGGCAGCGGCCTGCTGTTCCCGCTTGCGGTGCGTCGCCCGGGCGATTCCGAGACGCTGGTGCGCACGCTCGTCGGCCTTTCGGCGGAGGAGAAGACACTGATCTTCGCGGGCGATGTTCCGCAGGGCAGCGTCGCGCAGCTCATGCGCGGCAGTTTTCCGGCCCTGGTCGAAGGGGCTGCGCGCGCAGGATCCCAGGCCGCGCCCCAAGCCGGCCCGGCGCTCGCGCTGCTGGTGAGCTGCATCGGGCGCAAGCTGTTGATGGGGCAGCGGATCGCCGACGAAATCGAGGCCGTGGCCGAGGTGCTCGGCCCTACCGTCACGCAACTCGGGTTCTATTCTTACGGCGAGATCGCTCCGCATCCGGCGAGCGCCTGCAGCGAACTCCACAACCAGACCATGACCATCACGACGATCGGCGAGGGGTGATGCACCGGCTGCTCGCCCGACAGGTGCAGAAGGCGACCTCCGCCTCCGGCGAGGTCGACCTGCAGCGTCTGCTCCACCTCGTCAGCCAGAGCTACGACGACGCCGACCGCGACCAGCGTCTCGCCCGCCAGGCGGCGCAACTGATGGAGGAGGAGTTACGCGCGGCCGCCTCGCGCGCCGCCGGGCTGGCCGAGCAGCAATTGCGCATCATCCTCGACACCGTGGGCGAAGCGGTGATCATCGCGGATCACGCGATGATCATCCGCGAAGTCAACAAGGCAATGCTCCTGACGTTTGGCTATACGCGCGACGAGCTGATCGGGAGACCCGTCGACGCTCTCATGGTCGCGAGCGACGCAGGCGAACATTCCGGCCATGTCGGCCGCTACCTGCAGACCCATGAGGCCAAGATCATCGGGCGGAGGCGCGAGACCTCGGCGCGGCGCAAGAACGGCGAGATCTTTCCCATCGAGCTGTCGGTCGGAGACCTGAACGTCGTCCGCAAGAGCGAGTTCATCGGCATCATTCGCGACATCAGCGATCGTCAGCGCGCGCTCGAGGCGCTGAAGCGAAACGAGGAGATGTTCCGCGACTTCACCGAGTCCCTCTCGGACTGGTTCTGGGAGACCGACGCCGCCGATGTGCTGACGCGCCTGGGCGGCAGCGAGGCGATTCTCGAGCGCTTCGCCGTCCGCGACGGTCTCGGACGCAACCGTCTCGAGATCATGGCGCGCGCCGCTCCGCCGGACCTGATGGAGGCGCACCGTCAGACGCTGCGGTTGCGCCAGCCGTTTCGCGATCTGGTCTTCGACGTCGATGCGGCCGATGGCGGTCGCCGCACGCTGAGCGTCAGCGGCAGACCCGTCTTCGCGGCCGACGGCTCCTTCTGCGGCTATCGCGGCACCTCGAGCGACATCACCGAATCGATCGCCACGCGCGAGAGGCTGCGCGAGGTCGAGAACAACCTCGTGTCGGCGATCTCGTCGATGTCGGAAGGCTTCGTCCTGTACGGTCCCGACGACCGGCTGGTGATCTGCAACGCGCGCTACCGTCAGTTCTACGAGCGCTCGGCCAACGTGATCGTTCCCGGCGCCCTGTTTCTCGACGTGCTGACGCACACGGCCTATGCCGGCACCTATCAGCGCGACGACAGGACGTTGGAGAAGGTGATCAGCGACCGCTACGCCCGCCACTGCGCGCGCGACGGTTCGCCGATGGTGATCGCGTTCGCCGACGGCCGCTGGATGCGGACGGTGGAATATGCGACGCCCCAGGGCGGCGTGATAGGCATCCATACCGACATCACCGACGAGATCCTTCTCGAGCAAAGGCTGCGCGCCGCCAAGGAGCAGGCCGAGGCCGGAGATCGGGCGAAGTCGGAATTCCTGGCGACCGTCAGCCATGAGATCCGAACGCCGATGAACGGCGTCATCGGCATGTCGGGTCTCCTACTCGACACTGACCTCACCGCCGAGCAGCGGCATTTCGCCGACACCGTCCGGGTCTCGGCCGAATCCCTGCTCACCCTCATCAGCGACATCCTCGACTTCTCCAAGATGGAGGCGGGCCGGATCGAACTCGAGGAGAGCGATTTCGAAATTCGCGAGCTGGTGGAAGGGGTCGTGGACATCCTGGCGCCGCGTCTCTACGCCAAGGAAGTCGAGCTCACCTGCCTGATCGGCCCGGGCGCCAAGGGGACCTTCGCCGCGGACGCCGGCCGGTTGCGCCAAGTGCTGCTCAATCTCGCGGGCAATGCGGTGAAATTCACCGATCACGGCAACGTCTCGATCGAGGCCGACGTGAGCTGGACCGACGACACGCCCTGGCTGCGGATCGAGGTCGTCGACACCGGCGTCGGCATTCCGGAAGAGGCGCACGATCGCCTGTTCTCGATGTTCAGCCAGGTGGACTCTTCGCCCGCCCGCCGTCACGGCGGCTCCGGCCTCGGGTTGGCGATTTCGCGCAGGATCGTCGACGCCATGGGCGGCCGCATCGGCTTCCGCAGCGCCCCCGGCGTCGGCAGCACCTTTTGGACGGAGATTCCGCTCAAGTTCGCCGCGCCAGCCGCCGACCTCGACGCGGCGCGGCTCGCCGGACTGCGGTTCCTGGTCGTGGACGACAATGCGATCAACCGGGACGTATTCCGCCGCCAGCTCGAATCCTGGGGGGCCGAGGTCGTGTGCGCGGAAGACGGACCCGCGGCGATACGGGCGTTGAGCGCTGACGGCCCGTGGGATTTCGCCCTGGTCGACCACCACATGCCGCGCCTGAGCGGGCTCGACTTCGGCCGCAGCGTGAAGGCGGACCCTCGCTTCGACCGGGTTCGGCTTATCCTTGCGACCTCGGCGCCGGCCGCGCAATTGCGCGCGGCCGCGCTCGCGGCCGGCTTCGCCGCGGCGCTGGTCAAGCCGGTCCGGCAGAGCGCGTTGCTGGACCGGATCGTGGGGTTGCTCCCCGGCGTCGTCGCGACGCCCGCGCCCGCCCCCGCGCCCATCGCGCCGCCTCCGGTCGCCTCCCACCTGCGCGTTCTGGTGGTGGACGATCTCGCCACGAACCAACTCGTGGCGGTCGCCTATCTGAACAAGCTCGGAATTCGCGCGGACGTCGCCGGCGACGGCGGAGAGGCGGCGCAGATGGTCGAGGACGGGGCCTACGACATCGTCCTCATGGACGTCCACATGCCCAATGTCGACGGCTACGCCGCCACGCGGATGATCCGGGCGCTCGACGGCGAAAAGTCGCGCGTCGTGATCGTGGCGATGACCGCCAACGCGAGGGAGGGCGACCGCGACGCCTGCATCGCCGCCGGAATGGACGACTATCTGCCCAAGCCCGTCGACCGGAGACGGCTGGCTGAATTGATCGAACGCTGGAGCCTGCGGCTCGCCTCCGAGCCGCAGGTCGTGTTCGGCTGACCGCCCTGCGGCTCACGCCGACGATCCGCGCCGCGACGCGCGCCGTCCTGCTCGCGCTCGCCGGACTGGCCGCGGCCTTCTTCCTCCTCGTCGCGCTCTACGCCGTCGTCGACCCGGTCTCGACGCTGATGCTCGCGCGCATGGCTCAGGGTCGGCCGCACGACCGGATCGCGGTGCGGCTCGACGACGTGTCGCCAGCGGCGATCGCCATGGTGATCGCCGCCGAGGACGCCTCCTTCTGCGCCAACGGCGGCGTCGACTGGGACGCGCTGCGTTCGGTGATGGCGGCCGCGGGCGACAGCGGCCCTGCGCGCGGCGCGTCCACGCTGACCATGCAGACGGTCAAGAACCTGTTCCTGTGGCCGGGCCGGTCGGTCGTGCGCAAAGCCCTCGAGATCCCGATGGCGCTCGCGCTCGGCGCGCTCTGGCCGAAACGCAGGGTTCTCGAGGTCTATCTGAACGTGGCCGAATGGGGCGAGGGAACGTTCGGGATCGAAGCCGCCGCGCGCCGCTATTTCGGCAAGAGCGCGCGCGAACTCGACCCGCGGGAAGGAGCGTTGCTCGCGATGGCGCTGCCGAACCCGCGCGCCCGCAACCCGGCGCATCCGACGTCTGCGGAGCGTCGGCGCGCCACGAGCATCCTCGCGCGGGCTGCGGCGGCCCCGGCGGCGCTCAAATGCCTGTGACCCCTCATTCCGCTCGGACTGGCGGAAATCCGACTTAGCGCCTACATTCGACGTGGAAACCGGAGCGTCATCATGGAAGGCCTTCTCATCCGCGCGGTGGTGGTCGGGATCGGGCTCTGGCTCGCCTCCCAGATCGTCGCCGGGATCGAATTCCAGTCGACTCAGTCGCTGATCGCGGCTGCGCTGCTGCTTGGGATCATCAACGCCTTCGTGCGGCCGATCCTGATCATCCTCACCTTCCCGATCACGCTGCTCACGCTCGGCTTCTTCCTGCTCGTCATCAACGGCCTGATGATCGAACTCGTGGCTTCGTTCCTCAAGGGGTTCGTCGTCATGGGGTTCTGGCCGGCCTTCTTCGCCGCCATCGTGGTGAGCCTGACGAGCTGGGTCATGTCCGGCTGGATCGGCGGCCCGCCGAAGGGGCGCATCGACGTGATTACGATGCGCCAGACCCGACCGGGTCAGTGGGAGTGAGGCCGGCGCGCCGCGTCGATGCTGTGCGGTCCGGATTCAGAACGCGCTCTTGACGACGCCGCCGTCGACCCGGAGCGCCGCGCCGGTGGTGGCTGAGGCGAGCGGGCTTGCGACATAGGTCACCATCGCCGCAACCTCCTCGGGCGTGGCGAAGCGCTTGATCAGCGACGTCGGGCGCACTGTCGCGAAGAACTCGGTCTGGAAATCGTCGAAACCCTTGCCGGAATCCTTCGACAGCGCCTCGACGAAATCGACGACGCCGCGCGACCGGGTCGGCCCGGGCAAGACGGAGTTGACCGTGATCCCGGTGCCGGCGAGCGATTCGGCGAGGCCGCGCGCGACCGCGATCTGCGCCGTCTTGGTCACGCCGTAGTGGATCATCTCCGCTGGGATCTGCAGCGCGCTTTCGCTGGAAATGAAGATGATGAGGCCCCAGTCGGCGCGCTTCATGCCCGGCAGGTAGAGGCGAGCGAGCCGGACGCCGCTCAGCACGTTGACCTCGAAGAAGCGCGTCCAGTCGGAGTCAGGGATCGCCTCGAACGGCTTCGGCTCGAAGATGCCGAGATTGTTGACCAGGATGTCGATCTCGGGGTGCTTGCGCACCAGCGCTTCCGCCGCCTGCGCCTGGCCGAGATCGCCGGCGAAGCCTTCGACCGCGACGCCGGTTTCCGCCGTCAATTTCGCCATGGCGGCGTCGACGCCCTCCTGGGTGCGCCCGTTGACGACGACGCGGGCGCCCTCTCTCGCCAGACTCGCCGCGATGGCGTAGCCGATGCCGGCCGTGCTGCCGGTGACGAGCGCGCGTTTGCCCTTGAGCTGAAGATCCATGGAGTGCCCTTCCGTTGCGGCTGCGGCGGTCCCGCGGCTCGACGCCGGTTCAATCGCCAACCGCCGTCAAATTCAAGGGCCGGGCGAAGTTTCCCCGTCGGAGCAGTTTGCGGTCCGGGCCGAGCGGGGTCGGCGCGCGAAGTTGGCCGTAGCACGAAGTTTGCCGGCCGAAACGTCCCGTGATACCTTACCAATGTGGACATTGGGGAGGCATATTCGGGCGTCGGCGGCGGGGCTGCGCGCGTTGCGCCTGAGCGGCCGCGACGAATCCTGATCCTGTGTGCAGGCGTTCGGCTGGCCTATCGGGTCGTGCGCTGCGTCGCCGCGGCCGGCTGCGAAGCCTATGCGCTCGGGCCGCGTCGATCCTCCGGCCTGGCGTTCTCGCGGTTCTGCCGTTTCGGAAAGACCGAAGCGGATGTCGACGGCGCTGGCTGCGAGGCCTTGCTCCGCGACATCAACCGTTACGTCGCGCGGTGGTCGATCGACCTTGTCCTCGCCGGCGATGCGCCCTCGACCCGCAGCCTGATCGTCCTGAAGGATCGCGTCGCGGCGCCTTGCTTTCCGATGCCCGACCTCGCCGCCTTCGATCTTCTGGACAACAAATGGGAATTCGGTCGACTGTGCGTGGCGGCGGGAGTGCGGACCCCGGCCACCCGACTGTTCGCGTCGCCGCCCCTGTTTGAAGCCGCGCTCCGTTCTGGATCCCTTCCCGCGCGCCTGATGGCGAAGCCGCTGCGCCGAAGCGGCGGCGAAGGGTGCATCATGGTCGAGCCGGGCCGTTGGCGGGACGCGCTCTCGCGGATCGACTATGCGCCCATCCTCGCTCAGGAATTCATCGACGGCGAGGATCTGGACGCGAGCGTATTCTGCCGCAAGGGATCGGTCGACGCCGTCGTTTGCTACACCGTCCGCCGGGCTACCTATCGGACCTGCGTCGTCGCCGAAGTTCGGGACGAAGTGGAAAGGTTGTTTCGCCGGCTGGCGGTCGACGGCGTCTTCAACTTCGACCTTCGCCGCGACCGATCGGGCCGCCTCCATTTCATCGAGTGCAATCCGCGCTTCTACTATTCAATGGCGATGTCGATGCTCGGCGGGGTGAATTTTGTCTCGCTCGGCCTCGGCGCGGAAGCCAAAGCGCTGGTTCACGACGCGCCGAAGACCGTGAGGTCGCTGAAGGCGCTCCTGTTGGCGGCCCTGACGCCATGGAAGATCGAGGCGGAGAGCTGGAACGCCCTGCGCTTCACGCTGGCCGATCCGCTTCCGGCCCTTCGGGAAGCGATCGGCCTTGAAAAGCGGTGAGTCGCGCCCAGGCGAAGCCGGCCGGGCTTCGACGCCTGCTGATTCACCCGAGCTCGAACGTCGTAACGCCGAAGCACCGCTCGAGCCGCGTCGGCGTCGGCGCGCCCGTGTACATGCGCGCGGTCTCGAATGCCGGGATCATGCCATGGCGTCTCGCCAGCGCGACGGCGCCGGGGTTGACCTCGGGCGTGTCGAGAAACAGCGCCGCGCCGGGGGCGCGCGCGGACAAACCCCGGAACAGGCGCTCGGCGACGTCGGCGTCGTCCGCGAACAGCGGGCCGATCTTGTAGCCGCGCCGACAGGCGCGCAGGACGCCGTAGCCGCGCAGGGCCCCGTCCTCAACGGCGCCGAGCGCGACGCCGCCCATCGGGCGGATCCAGCGGGCGAGAAAGGTCGGGCGCGGCGCCGGGAAGACCGTCCGGTCGTAGGCTTCGACCGCGTCGAAGGGGACGGAAGCCAGATCGGCGAGCCCGTCCGGCGCTGCGCCGCCGCCGACGCCCTCGCAGCGGATGTTGCGGTAAGCGAGGCGGAACCCCGATTTCCGGTAGTTCGCTTGCTGGGCGACCACGCCGTCGAGGCCGACGTTGCGCCCGGCGAGATGGTCCATGCCGGCGCGCCAGAGCGCGAGGCCGTGGCCGCGACCGCGGAACGGGGCTCGCACGATGTAGAAGCCGAGAAAGCCGAAGGCGTCGCCGTATCGCACGACCGAGATGCAGCCGACCGGCTCGCCGGCCAACTCGCCGAGCAGGAAGCCCTCGGGGTCGGCGGCGAAGAAGCTCGCGGCGTCGCCGAGGCCCGGGTTCCAGCCTTCGGCGGCCGCCCAGTCGAGCGCGAGGTCCAGGTCGGCTTCGGACATGCGGCGGATCGTGAGCGCGTTCGAATCCATCATGATTTCCCCCAATCGAAGGCGGCGTTCCGTCCCTTGTAGCGCGGAGCGCCGCCCTGCGGCGCGGCGTCCGATTGCCCACGCCACGGGCGTGTGGTAGCGGCCGCCGCGTGAACATAATGGTACCCGAGGCGCGCCGAAACGCCGGCGGCGTGGTGACGAGCGACAGGTCTGCGCCGCGCCGGGCGCTGATCCTGTGCGCCGGCGTCAATCTGGCGTATCGGGTCGTGCGATGCGTCGCTGCGGCCGGCTGCGAGGTCTATGCGCTCGGTCCGAACCGGTCTTCTGGACTGAAGTACTCGCGCTTCTGCCGATTCGAGAAGACGGAAGCTGAGGTGTCGGGCGCGGGCGGCGAGGCGCTGCTCGCGGACATCAATCGGCTGGTCGAGAGGCGCTCGATCGACCTCGTGCTCGCCGGAGACGCGCCCGCGACCCGCAGTCTGATCGTCCTGAGAGATCGGGTGGCGGCGCCGTGCTTTCCGATGCCGGACGTCGCCGCCTTCGATCGCCTGAATGACAAATGGGAATTCCATCGACTCTGCGCGGCGGCCGGGGTGCGGACCCCGCCGGCCCGGCTGTTTTCCGGACCGGAAGCGCTCGAAGCCGCGCTTCGCTCGGAATCCCTTCCGGCGTTCGTGGCGAAGCCGCTCGGCCGAAGCGGCGGCGAGGGATGCGTGCTGGTGGAGCAGGCGCGCTGGCGGAAGGCGGTTGCGCGCATCGACTATGCGCCCATTCTCGCTCAAGCCTTCGTGGACGGCGAGGATCTGTGCGCGAGCGTCCTTTGCGAACGAGGATCCGTCCGCGCCTTCGTGGCCTACCGCACGGCGCGGGCGACCTACCGGACAAGCGAAGAACCCCGGATTCGCGCCGACGTCGGGCGCCTGCTTCGGCCGCTCGCCTTTGAAGGCGTCTGCAATTTCGACCTCCGCCGCGATCGAGCCGGCCGCCATCATTTCCTCGAGTGCAACCCGCGTTTCTATTATTCGCTCGCGATGTCGATGCTCGGCGGCGTCAATTTCGTCTCGCTCGGCTTCGGCGCCCAGGCGCCCGCGCGGTTCGACGGCCCGCCGAAGGTGGTGAGGCGCCCGAGAGCCCTCCTGCGCGCCGCAATGGCGCCGTGGAAGATCGAAACGGAAAGCTGGAGCGCGCTGCGCTTCGCGTTGGCCGATCCGCTTCCCGCGCTTCGGGAGGCCATCGGCGTCGAACGGCGCTGAAGCGCGACTACGAGACCCCGTCCGGCGTCGCCGCCTTCAAGCCAGCCGACCGCGATGTCGCCGTCGGCGATGTAGTGGTTGACCTTGCCGAGGGTGAGCCGCTCGCCCTCGCGATGCCAGCGCACCTCGCCGATCGCACCCGTCCGCTTCAGTTCGGCGAGGATGAAGTCGCGTTCGGCGTTGGTGTCGTCGTCGGTCGCGTGGGTGAACTGGAAGGTGAATTTGGTGAACGAGAGTCCGGTGTCGCGCGTGCCGGCGCCGACCCAGAGCGCCTGCTCGTCGAGCGGCGGACGCTCGGCGTTCAGCCAGAATTGCGGCGCGTTCGCCTCCTGCGCGCGCTGCGGGCTCAGGCCCCAGAAACGGATGTGGTGGCGCTTGCGCGGGCTGCCGTCGATCGCCTTCTCGAAGCCGACGTCCTGCCTGCGGCCGAAAAGGTAGAGCGTGCTGAATGGCGCGGTCGGATAGGGCCGGTTGAGGACGAAGGATTGCGCCATGCCCCAGGAGCTGCGGATTCCGAGCGCGTCGGCCTTGAACCAGCCAGCGCGGGCGAAGGCCGCCTCGAGCTCGGCGAACGTGCCCACGAGCGCGAGGTTGACCGGGTCGCCGGGAAAGCCGTCGGCGGTGAGGGTGAAGCTCGGCACCGCGCCGTGGCGCAGCAGCTTGAGCCCCATGCGCACGATCCACGGCAGGATGACATAGGCGCCGAGGGCGTAGGTCGCCGCGAGCGCGAGCAGGGTCGGCGCCTCGTGGTCGGTGAGACGGAAGACGAAGGCGATCAGCCAGACGGCGAGGACGCCGAGCAGGGCCGCGCCGAAACGCCGGAGCCAGAGAAGCACGAAGCTCGTCATCGAATTCCCGTCGCCTGTCGGTCGCCTCGAACGTCGGATCGAATTTTGCCCGGGGTCGCGCCGGGCCGCAAGCGCCGGGCCTTGACCGCTCCCGGGCCCGCCTCCTAAGCCTCGCGCGCGCTTCCATAGGGCGCGCTCCCGTTCAGGGGAAGGACCGCCGTTTGGACCTGCGCCATCTGATCCTGGCCCTCGGCTTCGCTTTGGCGCACGTCGCCGGCCCCGTGCCGGCGCAGGCCGGCGACGCGGCGCCGAGCTACGTCGGCAGCGAGACCTGCGCGGCCTGCCATCCCGCCGAAACCAAGCTGTGGGCCGGATCGCACCACGAGGCGGCGATGGCGCACGCGACCGACGCGACCGTGCTCGGCGATTTCCACGACGCGACCTTCGAGCATCTCGGCGTCACGTCGCGCTTCTTTCGCCGCGACGGCAAGTTCTACGTCGAGACCGACAGCCCGGACGGCAAGCCCGCTCAGTTCGAGATCGCCTACACCTTCGGCGTTTATCCGTTGCAGCAATATCTGATCCCGTTCCCGGACGGCCGGCTGCAGGCGCTGGGCGTCGCCTGGGACAGCCGGCCGAAGGACAAAGGCGGGCAGCGCTGGTTCTCCCTCTACCCGAACGAAGCGATCGCGCATGACGACGTCCTGACGACGCTTCGACCGGAGAATTTCAGCGTGCC
>CAMFKX010000014.1 GCA_945957375.1 uncultured Roseiarcus sp. | reverse complement strand
AATCCACGCCCGAGGGAATCCCCCCGTGAGTCAAAAGGAGAGCCCTTTGGTATTACACGCAGACGCATATCCCGATCGCCAGGAGCATTCCGGGCCTGCGCAGCTACGAGATCAGCCGCGGCCCCGTGGCCAGTCCGGCCGGCGCCTCGACGGTTCATCTCGTCGCGATACTGACCTTCGACAGCATGGAAGCGCTTCAGGCCGCGCTCGCGAGCCCGGAAGGCCAGAAGGCGGCCGGCGACCTCGCCAAGTTCGCGACCGGCGGGGCGGACCTGCTGATCTTCGACCAAGCGGCGGTTTGATCTCAGGCGGGTGCGGCCACGCCGAGCGCCAGATCCGCGAGCCGGTCGGCCGCGTCGGTCACGCCGGCGGTCTTCGCGGCGCTGGCGGACGCGGCGAGCCTTTCGGGCGCAGCCAGCGCGTCCGAAAGGATCGTCGCCAGCCGCTCGGGGGTGAACTCGGTCTGCGGCACGACGACCGCTCCGCCCGAGCCCGACAGCGCCGCCGCGTTGGCGGCCTGATCCTGATCGAGCGCGTGCGGGAACGGCACCAGCACCGAGGGCCGGCCGATCGCGGCGAGTTCGGACACGGTCGAGGCGCCGGCCCGGCCGACGACGAGATGCGCCGCGGCGATCCGCGCCGGCAGGTCGGGGAAGAAGTCGGCGATCTCGACCGGAAAGCTTATCCGCGCGCAAGCGGCGGCGACCCGCGCCTTGTCCTCGCCGCGCGCCTGCATGACGAGGCGTATTCGCTCGCGGTCCGCCGGCGCGAGCCGCGCCAGCGCCTCGGGCACGACGTCGGCCATGACGCGCGCGCCCTGCGAGCCGCCGGTGACGAGAAGACGCAGACGTCCGCTCTCGAAGGCCGGATACGGGATCGCAGCGGCGGCGATCACTGCGGGCCGCACCGGATTGCCGGTGTAGCGGACCTTCGCCCGGGTCGCGGCGTCGACCCCGCCGAGATCGGGGAAGCCACAGGCGACCAGCGCGACGCGGGAGGCGAGAAAGCGGTTGGCGCGGCCGAGCACCGCGTTCTGTTCGTGCAGCACCGCGGGGATGCCGAGGAACGAGGCCGCGAGGAGCGGCGGCACCGTCGGGTAGCCGCCGAAGCCGACCACCGCGCGCGGGCGGATGCGCCGCAGCTTCATGAGCGCCGCCACGACGCCGGCGCCGAGCGTCGCCGCCGCGCGCGCCTTGTTGAGCGCCCCTGCCCCGGTGGTCGTCGCGGACGGAAAGACGTGAACGGCGCGGGCGGGAAAGTCCTGCCCGTATTTCATCGCGCGGTCGTCGGTGGCGAGCTCCACCGGCACGCCCCGCGCCGCGATCGCCGCGGCGAGCGCGGCGGCGGGAAAGAGATGACCGCCGGTGCCGCCAGCGGCGACCAGGATCGGGCGCGGCTCGGTCATTCGGCGGCGACCAGATCGTGCGGCAGGTCGGCGACCGGGCGGCGGCGCGTGCAGGCGAGCAGGAAGCCCATGCCGAGCCCGAGCGCGAGCAGCGACGACCCGCCGTAGGAGATGAACGGCAGGGTCATGCCCTTGGCCGGCATGGCGCGCAGGTTGACCGCCATGTTGATCCAGCTCTGCACGCCGAACATCACCACCATGCCCGCCGCGACGAAGCGGCAGAACGGGTCCTGGCTGCGCGAGGACACGACCAGCCCGCGCAGCACGATGAAGCCGAAGAACAGGATCAGGACCAGGCAGGCGACCATGCCGAACTCCTCGCCGGTGACGGCGAAGACGAAGTCGGTGTGGGCGTCGGGAAGGATGCGCTTGTACATGCCCTCGCCCGGCCCCCGCCCGAGCCAGCCCCCCGACAGGATGCTCTGGAGCGCGGTGTCGACCTGGAAGGTGTCGACCACGCCGCCCGTCTTGTCCGGGTCGAGGAAGCGCAGCACGCGCTCGTGCACGTGCGGCGAGAGCTTGTAGGCGGCGAAGGCGCCGAGCACGCCGAGGCCGCCGACGCCGACCACCCAGAACCAGTGCAGCCCGGCCATGAAGAACAGCGAAGCCCACACGATCGATACCAGCATGGTCTGGCCGAAGTCGGGCTCGAGGATCAGCGGCACGATGGTGATCGGCAGGATCAGGAACGACAGGACCTTGGCGATCGGCGCGGTCGGCGTCTTGCGCCCGCCTTCGGTGAAGGCCCAGGCGGCCAGCACGACGAAGGCCGGCTTGATGAACTCGGATGGCTGGATGCCGAAGATCCAGCGCCGCGCGCCTTTGACCTCCGCGCCGAACAGCAGCGCCAGTACGATCAGCACGAGCGCGGCGGAGAAGGTGACCAGCGCCGCGCGGCGCACATGGCGCGGCGAGAGAAACGAGGTCGCGATCATGAGCACCGCGGTCGGGACCAGCATCACCGCCTGCCGGTTGACGAAGTGGAAGGTCGACAGGTTGAGCCGCTCGGCGACCGCCGGGCTCGCCGCCAGCGCCATCACGAGGCCGATCACCATCAGCGCCAGAAACGAGCCGAGCAACCAGCGATCGACGGTGCGCATCCAGTCGGCGACGGGTCCGCGTTCGGCTCTCGACACCATGGCTCAGGTCCCCCCGTTCAAGAGATTCTGGACTTGGGCGCGGAACGCGTCGCCGCGCGCCTCGAAATTGGCGAACTGGTCGTAGGAGGCGCAAGCCGGCGACAGCAGCACGACCGGCTCGTCGGCCGCCGAACGCGCCGCGTCCTCAGCCGCGGCCGCGATCGCACGCGCGAGGGTCCCGCAATGCTGGAACGGGACGGCGCCGTCGAGGGTGGCGGCGAAATCGTCCGCCGCGGCGCCGATCAGGTAGGCCTTGGCGACGCGCGAGAACAGCGGGCGCAGCGGCTCGACGCCGCCGACCTTGGCCTTGCCGCCGAGAATCCAGTGGATGTCGCGGAACGACAGCAGCGCCTTTTCGGCCGCATCGGCGTTGGTCGCCTTCGAATCGTTGACGAACAGCACCCGGCCCCGCCGGCCGACCTGCTCCATCCGGTGCGCCAGTCCGGGAAACGTCGCAAATCCGCGGGCGATGTCGGCGCGCGAGACGCCGAGGGCGTCGGCGGCGGCGAAGGCGAAGGCGGCGTTCTGGCCGTTGTGGGCGCCGCGCAGCGCGCGGACCGCGCCGAGGTCGATCGGCACCTCGGACGAATCGCGCTGAACGATGCGATGGCCCTCGACGAACACGTCGGCGAGCGGCGAAGGCGCGGCGGAAATCGCGACCACGCGCCGGCCGGCGCGCTTCAGGCGCGCGCAGATCGCCCGGCTCGGCTCGTCGTCGACGCCGATCAGCGCGACGTCGGCGTCGGCGACCAGCCGCTCCTTGACCGCCGCGTAGCCGGCGAGGTCGCCGTGGCGGTCGAGGTGGTCGGGGGTGATGTTGATCAGGAGGCCGACGCTCGGAGCGAGCGACGGCGCGAGGTCGATCTGGAAGGACGAGCACTCGATGACGTGCACGCGCCCCTCCGCCGGCGGCGGCAGGTCGAGCACCGGCACGCCGATGTTGCCGCCGAGCGCGACGTCGCGGCCCGCTTCTCTCAGCACGTGAGCGATCAGCGCGGTGGTGGTCGACTTGCCGTTGGTGCCGGTGATGGCGACGAACGGCGCCTTGGGCGCCCGCGCCGCGCGCTCGCGGGCGAAGAGCTCGATGTCGCCGACGACCGGCACGCCGGCGGCCCGGGCGCGCTTGACCGTCCAATGCGGTTCCGGGTGGGTCAGCGGCACGCCCGGGGCGAGGACGAGAAGCCTGAACGCGCTCCATTCGGCCTGCGAAAGATCGACGAGGCGAAAGCCTTCGGCGGAGGCGCGGGCGCGCGCCGTCTCGCCGTCGTCCCACGCCGCGACCTCCGCGCCGCTCGCGACGAGCGCCCGCACGGTCGAGAGCCCGGAGCCGCCGAGGCCGAAGACGGCGACCTTTTCGCCGCGCAGGGTTTCGACCGGGGTCATCGCGCTACCGGAGCTTCAGCGAGGCGAGGCCGACCATCGCCAGCACGAAGGAGATGATCCAGAAGCGCATCACGATCTGCGGCTCCGACCAGCCGAGTTGCTCGAAGTGATGATGGATCGGCGCCATGCGGAAGATTCGCTTGCCGGTCATCTTGAACGAGGCGACCTGGACGATCACCGAGACCGCCTCCATCACGAACAGGCCGCCGATCACCGCGAGCACGACCTCGTGCTTGACCGCCACCGCCATCGTGCCGAGCAGGCCGCCAAGCGCGAGCGATCCGGTGTCGCCCATGAAGATCTGGGCCGGCGGCGCGTTGAACCAGAGAAAACCCGCGCCGGCGCCGATCAGCGCTCCGCACACGACGATCAGGTCGCCGGCGAGCGGCACGTGATTGATCAGCAGGTAGTGAGCGAACACGGCGCTGCCGGCGAGATAGGAGATGAGGCCGAGCGTCGCCGCCGCGATCATCACCGGCACGATGGCGAGGCCGTCGAGGCCGTCGGTCAGGTTGACCGCGTTGCCGAAGGCGACGATCACGAACGGGCCGAACAGCAGGAACCCCCAGCCGAAATCGAGCACGTATCCGTTGACGAACGGCAAGGAGAGCGAGCTCGCGCCCGGTCCGCCGACGCGCATCATCGCGAAGCAGGCGACCGCGGCGATCACAAATTCCGCGCCGAGCCGGGCGCGGCCGGAGAAGCCCTTGTGCGACTGCTTCGTCACCTTGAGATAATCGTCGTAGAAGCCGATCGCCCCGAAGCCCGCGGTGACGAACAGGACGATCCAGACATACGGGCTGTCCGGGTCCGCCCACAGCAGCGACGAAGCGAAGAGCCCGAACAGGATCATCAGCCCGCCCATGGTCGGCGTGCCCTTCTTGGTCAGAAGGTGCGACGCCGGCCCGTCGGTCCGGATCGGCTGCCCCTTGCCCTGTTTCAGGCGCAGCGACGAGATGATCGCCGGGCCGAAGAACAGCACGAGGAACAGCGCTGTCCCCGCCGCCCCGAGGGTGCGGAACGTCAGCCAATGGAAGAGCCTGAAGACGCCCGGCAGATGCGACCAGTCGGAAAGCCAGGTGAGCATGTCGTGTCCTAGCCTCCGGCGCCCGTGCGGGCGAAATGTTGGCGCAAAGCCGTGACCAGCGGCCCCATCCGGCTGCCGTTCGAGCCCTTGACCATGACGACGTCGCCGCCGCGCAGCGTCTTGGCGAGCTCGTCGGCGAGCGCGTCGGAGCGCTCGGCCCAGGCGGCGCGCAGCGAGGCCGGCGCCGCCTGGTACAGGGCCTGGGTCAGCGGCCCGGCGCCGAACAGGAGATCGACCTTGCTGGCGACGAGGTCCGCGGCAAGCTCGGCATGCATCCGGGCGCCGTCCGGCCCGAGCTCCAGCATGTCGCCGATCACCGCGATCCGCCGCCCGCCCGGACCAGGGCCTGCGGCGCCCAAGAGCTTGAGCGCGGCGCGCATCGAGGCGGGGTTGGCGTTGTAGCTCTCGTCGATCAGGGTGACGAGGCCGTCGGCCGTCGTCAGCAGAATGCGCTCGCCCCTGCCCTTCTGCGGCGCGAAGCCGGCCAGCGCAGCCGCGCTGACCTCGAGGTCGGCGCCGAGCGCGTCGGCCGCCAGCAGCGCGCCAAGCGCGTTTTCGGCCATGTGCGCGCCCGGCGCGCCGAGGTCGAAGCGCATCGCGCGGCCGAGAACGCGCGCGCCGACCCGCGAACCCGCCTCGGTCGCCTCGAGACTTTCGAGGCGCGCGTCGCAGCCCTCGCTGACGCCGAAGGTGCGCAGCTGCGCGCCCTTGGCTGTCGCGGCGGCGAACAGGCGCTCGAACTGCGGCGCGTCGCGGTTGAGCACGGCGGTTCCGCCGGGCTCGAGCCCCAGAAAGATCTCGCTCTTGGCGTCGGCGATCGCTTCGAGCGACCCGAGGTGCTCGATGTGGACCGGCGCGATCGTGGTGATCAGCGCCACGTGCGGGCGCACCATCGGCGCGAGCGCCGCGATCTCGCCCGGATGATTCATGCCGATCTCGAACACGCCGAATTTCGTGTCCGCCGGCATGCGCGCCAGCGTCAGCGGCACGCCCCAGTGGTTGTTGTAGGAGGCGGCGGAGGCGTGCGTCGCGCCGGATGCGCCGAGCATCGCGCGCAGCATCTCCTTGGCGCTCGTCTTGCCGACCGATCCGGTCACGGCGACGATTCGCGCGCCCGTGCGCGCCCGCGCCGCGCGGCCTAGCCGCTCCATCGCCCGCAGCGAGTCGTCGACGCCGAACGCCGGGCCGAACGCGGCGAGCTCGAGCGCCCGATCGGCGCTGACCACGACGGCCGGGGCTCCGCTTTCCAGGGCGCGCGCGACGTGGTCGTGGCCGTCGTGGGTGTCGCCCTTGATGGCGAAGAAGAGATCGCCCATGCGCAGGGTGCGGGTGTCGATCGATACGCCGTCGACCGAGCCGTGCGGCGCCGCGCTCGGCCGCGCGCCGAAGGCCCGGGTCAGTTCGTCGACGGTCCAGAGCGCGCTCATGCCGCCTCCGCAATGGCTTTGCGCGCCTCGTCCGCGTCGCTGAACGGCAGCACGACGTCGCCGACGATCTGCCCGACCTCGTGCCCCTTGCCGGCGATCATCAGGGCGTCGCCGTCCCTCAGCATCGCGACGCCGGCGCGAATCGCTTCGGCGCGGTCGCCGATCTCCAGCGCGCCGGGCGCGGCGGCGAGAATTTGCGCCCGGATCGCCGCCGGATTCTCGGAGCGCGGGTTATCGTCGGTGACGATCACCACGTCGGCGGCGCGCGTGGCGATTTCCCCCATGATCGGCCGTTTTCCCGCGTCGCGGTCGCCGCCGCAGCCGAGGGCGACGATCAGCCGGCCGCTCACATAGGGCCGCAGGGCCGCGAGCGCCTTCTCGAGCGCGTCGGGCTTGTGGGCGTAGTCGACGAACACGCCGGCGCCGCGCACCGAGCCGATCCGCTCGAGCCGCCCAGGCGCGCCTTCGAGCGACTGCAATGCGTGGAAGACGGCGTCGGCCTCGCAGCCGGTCGCGATGCACAGGCCCGCGGCGACGAGGGCGTTGGAGATTTGGAAATCGCCCGGCAGCGGCAGGCGCACCCGGCGCTTGCGGCCGCCGAATTCGAGATCGAGCGTTGCGGCGAGGCCGTCCCGCGCGACGCTGGCGAGGCGAATCGTCTCCCCTTTGGCGCCGACGGAAAAGACCAACAGGCCGCGCTCCCGCGCCGCTTCGATCACCTTCGGCGCAATCTCGGCGTCGGCGTCGACGATCGCCGGGGCGCCGGCCGGCAGCAGATCGCGGAACAGGCGGAGCTTGGCGGTGAGGTAGTGCTCGACCGTCGGATGGTAGTCCATGTGGTCGCGGCTGAGGTTGGTGAAGGCGCCGGCCGCGAGGCGCACGCCGTCGAGACGCTTCTGGTCGAGGCCATGGGAGGACGCCTCCATCGCGAGATGGGTGACGCCGGCGTCGGCGAGCTCCTGAAGCGTGCGGTGGAGGGTCAGCGGGTCCGGCGTGGTCAGCGAGCCGTACACCGTCTTCGGCCGCGAAACGACGCCGATGGTGCCGAGCGAAGCCGATTCGCGCCCGAGCCTCAGCCAGATCTGTCGCACGAAGGCGGCGACCGAGGTCTTGCCGCTGGTGCCGGTGACGGCGACGATCGTCGCGGGCTGGCGGGGGTAAAGCCGCGCCGCCGCGCGCGCCAGCGCCAGTCGGGCGTCGGGGACGCGGATGACCACGGCGCCGTCGGCCCGGGCGTCCCTCTCGGCGACCACCGCCACGGCGCCGCGCGCGATCGCGTCGGCAACGTGCTTCAGGCCGTCGTCTCTGGCGCCGGCGATCGCGAAAAAGACGTCGCCCGGCTGCGTCTTGCGGCTGTCGGACGAAACGCCCGCGACGCCGCGGTCGGCCGACGCCCTGTCGGCTTGCGCAAGATCCACGATATCGCCTAGCCGAAGCATGTCGTCCCGCTCACTCCTTGCCGACCCGGTCGGCGTCGGCTCCATAGCCCAAGCGGGCGATGATGGGGAATGGATTTGCCGGCGCGTCCTTCTGCGGGGGCAGGCCCTGCAGGGGTTCGATGCGGCGAATCAGGGCGCCCGCCGTGCGGCCGGCGTTCCAGGCGGCGGTGTGATAGCCATAGTCGCCGGGAGCCGCCTGGGGATCGTCGTAGATCGCCAGATAGAGATATTGCGGCTTGTCGGCCGGCGTGATCGCCATGAAGGTGGTGAACACCCGATCCTGCGAATAATGCCCGTGGATGATCTTGTCCGCGGTGCCGGTCTTGCCGCCGACGTAGTAGCCGGGGATGTTGGCGAAGCCCGCCGAGCCGTGGGTGGCGTTGGAGCGCAGCAGATAGCGCATCGATTCGGAGGTCTGGTCGCTCACCACCTTGCGGCTGACCTTGGCGGCGTCCTCCTTCGAGCGCGGCAGGAAGGTCGGCGCCATCATGTGGCCGCCGTTCACCAGCGCCGAGACCGCCATCAGCGCCTGAAGCGGCGCGACATTGAGGCCCTGCCCGAAGGCGATCGTCATCGTGTTGAGCTCGCTCCAGCGCTTGGGCACCAGCGGCTCGGCGTTCTCCGGCAGTTCGGTGCGCAGGCGGTCGAGCTGGCCCATCTTCTTCAGGAAGGCCTTGTGGCCCTCGACGCCGACCATCAGCGCCATGCGCGCCGTGCCGATGTTGGAGGAATGGGTGAACACCTCCGGGACGGTCAGAACGCGGTGGGTGGCGTGGAAGTCGTGGATGGTGAAGCGGCCGTAGCGCAGCGAATCGCGGGCATCGACTCGCGACCCGAGGTTCACCTTGCCCGAATCGAGCGCCATCGCGATCGACAACGCCTTGAAGGTCGAACCCATCTCGTAGACGCCGACGTTGATGCGGTTGATCTTGGTCGGATCGTGCGCGTCGAGCGGCTGGTTCGGGTCGTAGTCGGGCAGCGATTCGAGCGCGATCACTTCGCCGGTGTTGACGTCCATCACCACGCCGGCGGCGGCCTTGGCCTTCCAGTGCTCCATGCCGGACATCAGTTCATCGCGCAGGGCGTGCGTGACCCTGAGGTCAAGCGACAGGCGGACCGGCTTCAGGCTCTCCGGATCGACGAAGAAACCCGGCACGTGCGGATCGGTCAGGCTCTGCTGGTCGAGGTACTTCTCCATGCCGGCGATGCCGACATTGTCCTTGTCGACGTAGCCGAGGACGTGCGCCCCGATCGCGCCGTTGGGATAGACGCGCTTGTTCTCGGGCAGGAAGCCGACGCCGGGCAGGCCGAGGTGGAAGATCTCCGCCTGCTCCTTGGGCGTGATCTGACGCTTGACCCAGACGAAGCCTTTCCTCGAACCGAGGCGATCGCGCAGCTCCTTGGCGTCGACGTCGGGCAGCACCGCGGTGATCAGTTCGACGGCCTCGTCCTTGTCGATGATCCGGTTCGGTTCGGCGAACACCGACATGGTCTTGATGTCGGTCGCAAGGATTTCCCCGTTGCGATCGAGCAGGTCCGGGCGCGCGCCGGACACCGCCTGGTCGGCCGCGACTTTGAGCGTCTGCGGCGGGTCGTGCGACACGCCGAGCACGACGAGCTTGACGCCAAGAACGGCGTAGGCGGCCGCCATGCCGAGCGCCAGCGTGCGGATGCGCCCGCCGGAGCGATCGAGCCGGGTCAGCAGCAGCGCCCGGGCGAAGCCGCGAAGATTTTTCACCGTGAACAGCGCCCGAAACGACGCCCGCGCTCGGACGGATTCCGCCGCGTCGAGATCGACGCCGAAGTTCTGCGGCACATAGCGATGAAGGAGCGCAAGCGCGGTTCGACCCGCGAATCCGACCGGCCGACGTCGTCGGACCTCGCCTGCACCCGCGCTGATGGGCGTCTCGGCCATGCTCACCTCACCGCCGGGGTCGCGCCGCCGATGACGACGGCGGGCGTTGCGTTGTCCTTGTTGAAGCCAAGCTCTTCGAGGGTGCGCCCGATCGAATCGACCTTCGGCTGCGCCTCGGACAGATCAGCGACGGCCGCGATCTGCCAGAGCGCAAGGGGCTGCATCGCGAGCTTGGCGTCGGCGATTTCCTGGATGCGGTCCGGCCGGGAGAGATGGGCGTATTCGGCGCGGAGAAGGTTGAGCGCATCCTTCTCCTTCGCGATCTGATGACGCATCTTCACCAACTGCTCCGAAGCGTAGATCGTTCGATACTTCACGCCATAGACATAGGCCGCGGAGCCGATCAGCGCGGCGATCGCCGCGGCGTGCATAAGTCTCAGGATCATCCGTGCCTCCCCCGGCGCGCCGGCAGCCGCGTCAGCGCGGCGAGCGCATCGTCGGCGCCCCGCGCCGGCGCATCGAGCCGAACGGCGTAGCGAAGCTTGGCTGAGCGGGCGCGCGGATTGTCCCTCGTCTCGGTCGCGCCCGGCTCGATCGGTTGGCCGCGCGGAACGTCGAAGGTGGGTTCTGGCTCCGGCGGTTCGCCGGGCAGGCGGCGCGAGGCGGCGCGGCCCCGTCCCGACCGCGCGGCCAGGAACTGCTTGACGATCCGGTCCTCGAGCGAATGAAAGGTCACGACCGCGAGCCGTCCTCCCGACTTCAGCAGCCGTTCGGCGGCGACCAGGCCGCCAAGGAGTTCGCCGAGTTCGTCGTTGACCGCGATGCGCAGGGCCTGAAAGGCGCGGGTCGCGGGGTGGGTCAGCTCGCCCCGTTTCGCCGGGACGACGCGCGCGATCATTTCGGCCAGCGCGAGGGTGCGGTCATAGGGCGCCGTCTGGCGGTCGGCGATGATGGCGCGCGCGATCCGGCGCGAGGCGCGCTCCTCGCCGAAATGGAACAGGATGGCGGCGATGGTCTCTTCGTCGGCCTCGCGCAGGATGTCGGCGGCCGACGGGCCCCTGCCATCCATCCGCATGTCGAGCGGAGCGTCGAAACGCAACGAGAAGCCGCGTTCGGCTTCGTCGAACTGCATCGACGAGACGCCGATGTCGAACACCGCGCCGTCGAGGCTCGTGACGCCCAGTTCGCGGGCTGCATCGGCGAGTTCGGCGAAACGCGCCTCCACCAGCCGCAGGCGTCCGCCCGCGGCCGCGACGAGGTCGGCGCCGGCGCGAATCGCCGAAGGGTCGCGGTCGAGGGCGATCACACGGGCGCCGCGGTCGAGAAGGGCGCGCGTATAGCCGCCGGCGCCGAAGGTGGCGTCGAGGATGACGGCGTCCGGCGCGGGCTTCAGCGCCTCGAGGACTTCAGCGAGCAGGACCGGAACGTGGCGCGGCGATTCGGTCATGGCGTCGTCTCGCCCTGCCGAGCGCGCAGAAGCCGGACCTTCGCCCGCGCCGCATCGAGATGCGCGGCGAAACGCGACGGCTCCCAAATCTGGAACTTGTGCCCCTGCCCCACGAAGGTCGCCTCGTTTTCGAGCCCAAGCGCCGCCTTCAGCCGGTCGTCCAGCAACACCCGTCCCTCTGAATCCATGCGCAGGACCTCGCTCGTGCCGAGCAGCGCGGTGGCGAAGGCGTCGCGGGTCGGCGAGAACGGCGGCAAGGTCGCGAGCAGCGCGTCGATCTCCGCCAGCAGCTTCAGCCCGCCGCAGTCGAGCGCCGGCGCATCGAGCGCCGGATAGACGTAGACGCCCTGGAAGCCGTCCCGCGCCAGCGCCTGGCGGAAGGCGGCCGGGATCGAGATGCGGCCCTTCGCGTCGAAGCGATGGGTGAAGTGCGACAGGAAGCGGTCCACGAAGCCCCCCGACGCCGACGCCCGCCTCGGCCCCGCGAGCGAGGCTCGCAGGCTGCGGCGCGCCGGCGCGGTCTGTTGACGGGATGGCGTGGGATATCATGGGGCCCCATGGGCGTCAAAGCGAACCGCCGGCGATTCCCGCCCGGGAACCGGCCTTGAGTCCATTAGGGGTCGTTAGGGTTAATCTTCCGTTAGGGTCGCAGGCGCGCGGGGCGTGCGCCGGCGTGTTTAACCGCCACCGCGCCCATCCGTCTCGGCGATGTTTCGGCCGACTCTCATGCTGTGAAGATCATTGCTCAACGTCGGACCGTCTTCCTCGACGTCTGATCACCGGCCGCCGCGCAAACCAGCCAGCGCCTGACGACGGCTTCCTCTTGCGCAGAGAAGCCGACGGAGAGATCGCGCTCAAGCCGCCGAACGATCGCCTTGCAGTCACGAAGGACGCGGCGACCCTGATCGGTAAGCGAAAGCTGCTGGATACGCCCGTGGACAGGGTGAGGCTCGGCCTCAACGAAACCGACGCGCTTCAGATTCGACACGATGACGGTGACGGTTTGCGCGGTCAGCAAGGACAGTCGCGCGAGATCGGCGTTGGAGCAACCCGGATAGGCGTCCACCATCGTCATGACCGCGAATTGCGGGTGTGTGACGCCCGTGTCGACCAAAGCCCGTTCGAGGCGGAGGCGAAACGCCACATTGGCCTGACGCAACAAATAGCCGAGGTGGCCGTCTTCGCCCCGCTTCCCCTCTCCGACCTCAGGCGCGGACGTCGCATCTTCCGGCTTGCGCATAATATTCGAACTCGAATATAGTATTCGAGTTCGAACATAGTCCGTCGCGAGGAGGTTGGCCAGATGAACGTCGCTCCGTTTCCCATGAGCTACGAGGCTTTCGCCAAAGCGGCGGGGTCCGTTCAGGACGCCATGCGCGCCTTGGGAAAAGCCGTTGACGAATCGGGCCTGGACAAAGCGTTGACCGAGCTCGTGAAACTTCGCGCGTCCCAAATCAACGGCTGTGCGTTTTGCCTCCAGCTCCACCTCAATGTCGCAAGAAAGCTCGGACTCCCGCAGGAGAAGATCGATCTTTTGGCGGTGTGGCGGGAGACGACCCTGTTCAGCGATCGAGAGAGGGCCGCCCTGGCCTGGACCGAGGCGCTGACCCTGACGGGGGACCATGACGCCCGCACCACGGCGAGTTCCGATTTGAAAGCCCGGTTCTCGGAGGCCGAGATTGTCTATCTGACCGTGGCGATCGGAACGATCAATCAATGGAACCGGATCGCGATCGGGCTCGGTTTTCCGCCTCCGACTCCTTCGCGCACCAGCGCAACCGCGTCATGAGCAGGCTCGAAGAGACACGAATCCAGCACGTCGGCGACGACGAGATCGCCGCATGTTTTCCGCGCATGCGGCAATTGCGGCCTCATCCCGCCTCAATTGAAGACTTTCAACTGCGGCGGCGACGGCAGGGCGAGCAGGACCATTCTTCTAGGTGGACGACCTTGTCGTCGACGCCGGTCAGCGCGGCGGAGGGACCGGCGCGAAACTGATGAGCCGGCAAAGCACGAAGCGCAACGTCGCGGCTGCGCCAAACTCGTGCTCGACGCCGGGCTTGGTGTGACGTCCGGTGAGCAGCCTCCTCTCGGCGTCCCTGGAGCCGAAGGGTCGCGGTCAAGTCATTTCGGCGCTGCGCGCTTCTTGAGTGATCGATAGAAAGTCCGTCTATAAATCACTTTTCGCGCTATTCTGATCGATGGGAAGGTGCTCTATCGATCATGCGTTGGAATTGGCAACACGAGAAATGGCCTGAATTTACTTGGAGCCGGGCGCGCTTGGCGCGCGCCGAAGAACGTTTTCTGTTTCTCACCGGCGAATTTCTCGGCGCCGCGCGCCACCTGAATGCCGACGACACGGAGCAACTCACTGTCGAGTCGATGAGCACCGAGGCGGTGACGACGTCCGAAATCGAAGGCGAAATCCTCGATCGTGCGAGTGTGCAGTCTTCGATCCGGCGGCGTCTCGGTCTCGCCGCCGATCATCGGAGCGCCAAGCCCGGAGAGCAGGGGATCGCCGAGATGACGGTCGACTTGCATCAATCCTTCGCTGCGCCCCTGACCGAGACGACGCTATTCGAATGGCATCAAATGCTGATGCGCGATCGTCGCGATCTCAAAAATGTAGGTCGCTACCGTCGGCACGACGATCCGATGCAGGTCGTCTCAGGACCGATCCATGCCCCGAAAGTACATTTTGAAGCACCCCCGTCCGCGCGCGCGTCAGACGAGATGGAGAAATGCATCGCGTGGTTCAACCGCACCGCGCCTGGCGGCGCGCCCCGTTGCCTGCTGTCACGCGGGCCGGGATTGCCCACCTGTATTTTGAATCCATCCATCCTTTCGAAGATGGCAATGGCCGCATCGGGCGCGCGCTGGTCGAAAAAGCGCTCGCACAAAATCTTGGTCGGCCAACGCTGATCGCCCTTGCCGCGACGATCCTCGCGAAGCGCAAAGTTTACTCTGATGCGCTTGAGCGCAACAACAAGGATGTTGAGATCACCGATTGGCTGGCTTGGTTCGCGGCGATGGTGATCGAGGCTCAGCTCCGCACCATGTCGCTTGTGGACTTCCTGATCGACAAGACTCGGCTGCTCGATCGATTCGCCGCTCAGCTCAACGAGCGTCAGAAGAAAGCGTTGCTCCGTATGCTACGCGAAGGGCCGGAAGGTTTTCGTGGCGGCCTCAGCGCCGGCAACTACATCGCGATAACGGGCGCAGCTACGGCGACCACCACCCGCGATCTCGCCGATCTGGTGGCGAAAGGCGCATTGGTCCGTGAGGGTGAGCGCCGCCATGCTCGCTATCAGCTCAATATCCCGTCGCGCCCGGTCACGCCGATCGCAATTGATGAATCTGGCGCCGTGGTCGAGGGTCATGCTCGCTGACGACTACTGTCTCTGTTCGCATTCGACGATCGGAAAGGTCGAACCAATGTCGCGAATGGGAGCGCTCGACGCCGAGATCGTAAGGCGATCATCTCCGCGTCGGGCGACACGGCGTCCCGCAAGGCGCCGCAGGAGCATCTTGCGAGGTCTACAGCGAGTGCGCGAGTCGCGACCAGCTGGGCGCCCAATTTCTGGTAATTAGCACAAGTTTGAAATTCATTGACATTTATCACAATCTACGTATTGATTAAGTTCCGCTGTTTGACAATTGAGACCCCGACTCCACGCGCTCGGCGACCGCGCCGCCCCGGTCGTCTCCACCTGCGGCCGTGGCTTTTTCGCGGCGAATGGCCTCGCAACAATCGCGTTTGATCGGTTTTGGCGGCCGAAAGCCCTGAAGTCAGGACGTCGGCGGCAAAATCGGCAGGCCCGCCCTATGCAGCGGAACGCCCTCCCCGGCTCACGCTCCGCCAACGAGAGATTCGCCCGTAACCCGAAGAGCCGCCTCCGAAACTCGTCCTGAGTCTGTCGAAGGACGCTCCGGATGGCGGCGACGGTCGAGACCCTGGATCATCCGTCGACGGGCTCAGGATGAGGTCCGCATCTTGCCCGCCGATCAGGTCGAGTGGCTGGCCGTGCCGGCGGCCCGGGCGAACGCAGCCGCATTCTTGCGATTCGCCCGAAAAGTCGCGCGCAAAGCCTTGAAAAAGTTGATTCCGCGCCCGGGTTTCCGGCCATCGGATGGGGTGTGAAAGCAGACCAAGGCCCGCCTGCGCTCTTCGTGCCTGCGAGGCCGAGCCCCCTGGATCATCCTTCGACAGGCTCAGGATGAGGTTTGCATCTTTGCCCGTGGATCAGCTTGAGCGGATGGCCGTTACTGTCGCCCGGCGACTGGCGAATGGGCGAATGGAACGTCCAAACGCGGGTTCGTTTTCTGCGCCCTAGTTTGGCGGTGGAGCTGGCCAGAAGCGCGCCTTGGCTGTTACATTCGCCCGTGACCGCCAAGCTAAGCCCTTCGACGGCGCCGAGTGAGTCCGCGTCATCGCGAGGAGCGAAGCGACGTGGCGCTCCAGAAGTCGCAGGGCGCCGATCGTTCGGAGCACGGCGCCGGTCGCCGTCCGCGACCGCCCCTGGATCGCGGCGTCGCCCTTCGGAGGGCTCCTCGCGATGACGCAGCAGGAGGCGCACTTGGCGGTTCCATTCGCCCGATTCGCCCGGAAATTCGCTCGCAAAGCCTTGAAAAGGTTGATTCCGCGCCCGGGCCTTCCGGCCGTCGGGCGGGGTGTGAAAGCAGGCGAAGGGACCGGCTGGGCTCTTCGCGCCTGCGAAACCCATGCTACAGTGGCGACAACCCGAAACGACCCCATGGCCCTCACCGCACGCCTCGTCAGCTCCATCGCCGCCGTCGATCCGACGGCCTGGAACGCCTGCGCCAATCCGCCGGGGCTTTCCGAATCCGAATCGGAAGGCGAGCGCTTCAACCCGTTCGTCACCCACGAATTTCTTCACGCGCTGGAGGCGTCCGGGTCGACCGGCGGCCGGTCCGGGTGGACGCCGGCGCATGTGATCGTCGAGGACGGCGCGGGGCGAATGGTCGCCGCGGCGCCGTCGTATCTCAAGAGCCACAGCCAGGGCGAATACGTGTTCGACCACGCCTGGGCCGACGCCTACGCCCGAGCGGGCGGCCGTTACTATCCCAAGCTGCAGGTCGCGGTTCCGTTCACGCCGGCGACCGGCCGGCGGCTGCTGGTCGCGGCCCATGCCCCCGAGGGCGCGCGCGAGGCCCTGCTCGCGGGCCTGCGCGAAGTCCGCCGCCAGATCGAGGCCTCCTCGATCCACGTCACCTTCCCGACCGCCGAAGACGCGGCGCGGCTCGAGCGCATGGGCTATCTCGTCCGCCACGGCGAGCAGTTCCATTTCCTGTGCGAGGGCTTTTCGACCTTCGACGACTTCCTCGCCGCCCTCGCCTCGCGCAAGCGCAAGGCGATCCGGCGCGAGCGCCGCGAGGCGCTCGGCGACGGCGTGACGATCGAATGGGTGACCGGATCGGCGCTCAGGCCGGAGCACTGGGACGCGTTCTTCACGTTCTACATGGATACGGGCGCGCGCAAATGGGGGCGGCCCTACCTGACCCGGCAGTTCTTCGCCCTGGTCGGCGCGAGCCTCGCCGATCGCATCCTGCTGGTCATGGCGAAGCGCGAGGGCCGCTACATCGCCGGCGCGATCAACTTCATCGGCGACGACGCGCTCTACGGACGCAACTGGGGCGCCATCGAGGAACGCCCCTTTCTCCATTTCGAGGTGTGCTACTATCAGGCGATCGACTTCGCCCTCAGCCGGAAGCTGAAGCGCGTGGAGGCCGGGGCGCAGGGGGAGCACAAGCTCGCGCGCGGGTATCGCCCCGTCGTCACCTACTCGGCTCATGAGTTCGCCGACCCGCGTCTCGAGCGGGCGGTTGGCGACTATTTGAGGCAGGAGCGGGAAGCGGTCGCGCAGACGATCGCCTATTATGAGATGCAGGCCCCGTTCCGGCGGGACGACGCGGGCCGGATCGAAACGCCGGGAGACAGCTTTGACGCCGACCTATGACCCCGACAACATCTTCGCCCGGATCCTGCGCGGCGAAGCGCCATGCACGAAGGTGTATGAGGATGACGTGTCCCTCGCGTTCCTCGACGTGATGCCGCGCGCCGACGGGCACACGCTGGTGATTCCGAAATTCGCCGCCCGGAATTTGTTCGACATTCCGCCGGAGGCGCTCGCCCGCCTCATGCCGTCGGTCCAGAAGGTCGCGATTGCGGTGCGGGCCGGCATGAAGGCCGAGGGCGTCGCCATCCAGCAATTTAACGAGGAGGCCGGCGGCCAGCAGGTCTTCCACCTGCACTTTCACATTCTGCCGCGCTGGAGCGGCGTGGCCGTCCGCCCGCCGGGCGGCCCGTTCCAGAGCGCTGATCGCCTGCGTCCCTGGGCCGACAATATCATCGCCGCGCTCGCAGCCTAAGGCTGGCCAACTCGCAACCGGTCGCGACAGCAGCGGGAGAGGTTAATCCAGCCCTGATTCTGACGTTCTTACAAATGTTTGGTTAACCACGAGGGTGGTTTTCGTGTCTATTTTGCCACATGCCTCGGGGAAGCCGCCAACACCCGGACGAGACGATGGACTTCCGGGATTGGGAACCCTATAAAGCCAGCGTTGATTTTGCACGGGCGACGGCGCGCATTGAAGCGTAAGGCGGAGCCGATCAAAACGGAGACTGAAAATGACCAAATGGATGATTGGAGCCGCCGCCGCGGCGCTCACCGTCGCAGCGGCCGTGTCCGCCCAGGCCGCCGACCTCCCCACCAAGAAGGAAGCCCCGGCGCCGGTGTACGTTCCCCCGCCGTTCTCCTGGACCGGTTTCTACCTCGGTGTGAACGCCGGCGGCGTCTGGGGCACCGGCAACACGACGACGACGTTCTACAACGCCGGGTTCCCGGTCCTGAACAACGTCAACACCGGGTCGCTGGGGACCGGCGCGAGCGGGTTCATCGGCGGCGGTCAGGCTGGCTACAACTTCCAGTCCGGCGCGGCGGTGTTCGGCATTGAGACCGATTTCGACGGCACCAGCATGAGCAAGTCGAAGAGCGGGGTCGGAACCACGTTCGCTTATCTTGCCGGTTCCGATTACTTCACCACGAACGTCTCGGCCCGCATGAACTGGCTCGGCACCACCCGCGCTCGCGTCGGCTTCGTCGCGACGCCGGACAACCGCCTGATGTTCTACGGGACGGGCGGTCTCGCCTACGGCGGCGGCAACGCGCACGCCTCGGTGTTCGACGCCTACAACGGTTGGGGCTGGGCCGCGGCGAAGAGCCAGACCCGCGTCGGCTGGACCCTCGGCGCAGGCGTCGAGTATGCGATCACCAACAACGTGACGCTGAAGGGCGAATATCTGTACTACAACCTCGGCACCACCAATCAGAGCGGCCTGCCCACCGGCACTGCTTTGACGGCGTTCCCGAACTCGTTCCTCGCCTCGAAGGTCACCTACGAAGGGTCGATCTTCCGCGTCGGCGCGAACTACAAGTTCTGATCGAAACGCTCGATCTGATCTAAGAAAACCGGCGGACGCCAAGGCGCTCCGCCGGTTTTTTTATCTCGCTATAATACAGTGTTGAGGCATTGCCTTGGGGCGTCCCCAGGTCGGCGCTATTTCGCGCAGGCGGAGCATGCCCCGGCTACGAGGCAGCCCGCCCGGGTTCCAACTCCGTCAGGGCCGCGCGCTGGCAAGGGCCAACGCGCGCCCCACGACGAAATCTCAGGCTCCGCTGTCGCCGTTCGAAGTTGCTGCGGGCTCCGCGCGCTTCTTGGACCGGCCCCGCCCCTTGGTCGCAACCAGCAGATCCCGCTCCATTCGCGGCGCAGCCGGTCCTTCCGGATAGACGAAGGCGAGCCTCTTTTCTCCACTCTCGTCACCCATCACCACGACCTTCACCACGCCGCCGTTCTTCAGCCTGCCGAACAGCACCTCATCCGCAAGCGGCGTCTTGATCTGGGTCTGGATCACGCGGGCCATCGGCCGCGCGCCCATCGCCTCATCGTAGCCGTGCTTGACCAGCCACTCGCGAGACTCGTCGGTCAACTCAATGACGACATTCCGATCCGCAAGCTGCGCCTCGAGTTGCAGGATAAACTTGTCCACCACGCGCGCGATCACCTCTTCCGGCAGTCGCGCGAACGGAATCACCGCGTCCAGGCGGTTGCGGAATTCCGGCGCAAACAGACGGTCAATCGCCTCCTTGTCGTCGCCTTCGCGCGTCGTCTTGTGGAACCCAAAGGCGGCGCGCGCGAGGTCCTGCGCGCCGGCATTCGTTGTCATGATCAGGATCACATTCCGGAAGTCGATCGCCTTGCCGGAGTGGTCGGTCAGCTTGCCGTGGTCCATGACCTGCAAGAGAATGTTGAACAGGTCGGGGTGCGCTTTCTCGATCTCATCGAGCAACAATACGCTGTGGGGGTGCTGATCGATCGCATCCGTGAGAAGGCCGCCCTGGTCAAATCCGACATAGCCAGGCGGCGCTCCTATCAGGCGCGAAACCGTATGCCGCTCCATGTATTCCGACATATCGAACCGGGTCAGCTCCAATCCGAGGCTGGTCGCAAGCTGCCGCGCAGCTTCGGTCTTGCCGACGCCGGTGGGTCCGGAGAACAAGTAGCAACCAATGGGCTTCTCGGGATCGCGCAGTCCAGCCCGCGCGAGCTTGATGGCTGCGGCGAGCGCGCTCACCGCTTCGTCTTGTCCATAGACCGCACGCTTCAGCGTCGCCTCGAGGTGCTGGAGCACTTCCGTGTCGTCCTTGGACACCGACTTCGGCGGGATGCGCGCCATCGACGCGATGGTCGCCTCGATCTCTTTGACGCCAATCGTCTTCTTGCGCTTGGCCTCCGGCAGGAGCATTTGCGAAGCGCCTGTTTCGTCGATCACATCGATCGCCTTGTCGGGGAGCTTTCGATCGTGAATGAAGCGTGACGACAGCTCCACCGCGGCCTTCACCGCTTCGCCGGTATAGCGAAGCTTGTGGAATTCCTCAAAATACGGCTTCAAGCCCTTCAAGATTTCAATCGCATCCGCAACACTCGGTTCCTTGACGTCGATCTTTTGGAATCGCCTGACGAGCGCCCGGTCCTTCTCAAAGTACTGCCGATATTCCTTGTATGTCGTTGATCCAATGCAACGCAGCGCGCCTTGCGCCAACGCAGGCTTGAGAAGGTTTGACGCGTCCATCGCGCCCCCTGACGTCGCTCCCGCGCCGATGACGGTGTGAATCTCGTCGATGAAGAGGATCGCATCCTTGTGCTGCTCAATCTCTTTCATCACCTGCTTGAGGCGCTCTTCGAAGTCGCCGCGATAGCGCGTGCCGGCGAGCAAGGCGCCCATATCGAGCGCGAAAACCGTGGCTCCTTCCAACACCTCGGGGACGTCGGAGTCGACGATCTTGCGCGCAAGGCCCTCGGCGATGGCCGTCTTGCCGACGCCCGGATCTCCCACCAGCAGCGGATTGTTCTTCTGCCGTCGACAGAGGACCTGAATCGTGCGTTGAACCTCAGCTTCCCGGCCGATCAGCGGATCAATGCGACCCTCGCGCGCTTTGCGATTGAGGTTGACGCAGTACGCGTCCAGCGCGCCTTCCTTCTTCTTCGCCTCTCCGCTTTCCTTGGAATCCTTGGTCTCCCTCGGCTCCGGCTCCTCGTCGGCGCCGCGCGGCAGTTTCGAAGCGTCCGAATGGCCGGGTCGCTTGGCGATGCCATGGCTGATGTAATTGACCGCGTCGTAACGGGTCATGTCCTGCTCCTGCAGGAAAAACGCGGCGTGCGTCTCACGCTCCGCGAAAATCGCCACAAGAACGTTTGCGCCGGTCACCTCTTCGCGCCCCGAAGACTGAACGTGGAACGCCGCCCTCTGGACGACCCGTTGAAAACCATTGGTCGCCTTGGCCTCGTCCTGACTGTCGACGACAAGGTTTTCGAGTTCCGTGTCGAGGTAATTAACAACCGTCTTCCGCAAGACCTCAAGGTCGACGCTGCATGCCCGCATCACGGCCGCAGCATCGGTATCGTCCAAAAGCGCGAGCAGCAGGTGTTCCAGCGTAGCGTATTCATGATGACGCTCATTGGCGAGCGACAGGGCTTTACGAAGAGTTTTCTCTAGCGTTCGGGAGAAAATCGGCATTCTGCGCCTTTCACTTCTTTTCCATTATGCATTGTAGCGGATGCTGGTTCTTACGTGCATGGTCCATGACTTGCGAGACCTTGGTTTCCGCCACCTCGTAGGTGAAGACGCCGCACTCTCCAACTCCATTGTGATGAACCTGCAGCATGATCTGGGTCGCTTCTTGCGTATCCTTGTTGAAAAACGCCTGTAGTATCGAGATCACAAACTCCATCGGGGTGTAATCGTCGTTGAGCAGCAAGACTCGATACATGCTCGGGCGTTTCGTCTGAGTTCGGGTGCGGGTGATGACCGCCGCCCCAGCACCCGGATTGTCTCCGACACGCTTCGGCTCACGCGGACCCGCTGCGCGGACCGGGCTCGACCCGGCGCTCAAACCCGGCGCAAACCACCTGGCGAGGCGCGCCACACCCGCTCTCAATCGAACAACCAAGGGGTTCTGGGCGCCTGCCAACGTATGACTCCGTTCCCTGGCCTTTGTTCCGCTCCACGCAATAGCGCATGGGAACCCGACGATATCTGGGCACGAAACCAACGTACCGCCAGTGCGCCAGATGCAAAAGAATTGCGAATTTGGACGTCACGCGCAAGGGCGAAAGACTGCGTCCAATGCGACGACATTTCAAAGGCCCGAATCGGGCGACCGGTTGCGGGAGGATGAACGAAAAAGTCGCCCGGAGAACCGGTCGCCCGCAGCTGTCGCACGTCGCTGTGAATATTCGCGTTGGGGCTGCGACTGACTTTGACCTGAAGGTTTGCGTGGACTCGGGAGACCGCCTCCTGCGCGAGCTCGGTGAAGGCTCCGAGCAAGTATCCGCTCGTGCGTCCAAGTTTGTGTACGCTTGTTCCGTGTGATTCGTTTGGACCTTTATAACGGCCTCGACGCTACTCGCGGTCGATCACGGCGCCACAATAAACGGCTCCCCTGCCTCGGTCCTCCTCCGCCAATTTCCGCCCGCTCAACGCCGTCGTTCCGGAACGCGTTAACCGCGCCGTAACCGCGTCGCCATAACGTTCTTGCGTGTTGCCGGAGAAGCATCCGGCTGATGCCTGTGTAAAATCGGGGCGCGTAGATGGCGTGGCGTAAATCGGAACGGCTTGTCAGTGCTGTCGCCCGCGCGGCCATGGGCGCGGTTCTGATGACTTCGGTCTTGATCCTGGCGGACGAGCCCGCGTTCGCCCGGCATCAACATCACCGCCGCATCGACCATTCCGGAAAGCAAAGCGCGTTCGTTCCGTCCACCCCGACTTTCTCTGCGCTGGTCATCGACGCCAACAGCGGCCGGACACTTTACGCCGTCGACCCGAACGGGCTGCGGCACCCCGCCTCAATCACAAAAGTGATGACGCTCTATCTCCTGTTCGAGCAACTCGACAAAGGCGCAATGACCCTCCAGTCCCGCCTGCCGATCTCGGAACACGCGGCTGCGCAAGAACCTTCTAAGCTTGGCCTCGAGCCAGGCGATACGATCAGCGTCGACGACGCGATCAAGGCCGTCGTGACCCGCTCCGCCAACGACATTGCGGTCGCCATCGCGGAAGCGATCGGACACGACGAAAACACCTTCGCCGAGTTGATGACGAGGAAAGCTCGCGCTCTCGGCATGGCCAATACGACCTATCGGAACGCTTCGGGTCTTCCCAACGATCGCCAGATCACGACCGCGCGTGACCTGACCGTCCTCGCGCGCTCTCTCGAGGATCGCTTTCCTAGATATTTCAAGTACTTTGCTACGGAAGAGTTCGACTACGACGGCGAAACCATCGGCAACCACAACCACCTGCTCGGCCGGATCGACGGAGTCGACGGAATCAAGACGGGATACACCCGCGCATCCGGATTCAACCTTCTCACCTCTGTCCATCGCGATGGACGATCCATTCTCGCCGTTGTGATGGGCGGGCGGACCGCGGCCTCGCGAGACCAGGTGATGGCGAATCTGATCGAGGACCACATCGCGCAAGGTTCGACGGTCCGAACTGCGACGCGAATCGCAGACGCATCAGAGGAAAGGTCCGCGTCCGCCCCGCAAGTCGTCGCTCGTCCGCAACCCGTCGTGGTCGCGGCCAGCGTCCCGCGGTTGCCCGCGGCGCGTCCGGCGCCGGCGCTGGACGGCGAAGGCGATCGGGCTGGCGACGACGAGCAGCCGACGCTGCGCGTGATGGCTCTGCAGGCGGGCGCCCAGCCGCCATCTGTCGAAGTCGCTCCAACCCCGCCGAGGACGATTGCCGAAGACCCCGTCGCCATCAAGCCGATCGTCGGAGCGGCGTCTTCAAAGGCCGTACCGGCGGACCGCCAAAAAAGCGTCGGACTCGCCGCCGTCGCGCCGCCGTCAAGGCCGAAGTTTGACGCCCGAGTGCGCCCGGAGGCCAAGGCGCCGCTCGAAACCACGGTAGCCTCCCGGTCCGCCAACGCGTCGATCGGCGACCCGGTTCGAGGCGAGAAAGGCTGGAAGATCCAGATCGGGGCGACGGAAGACGCAGCGAAGGCGGCGGCTTTGCTCGACAAGGCTCGCAAACACGATCGCCCGCTGCTGTCCGCCGCCAAGCCGATTACCGAAAAGATCCGCAAGGGCGATGTCGCCTACTACCGCGCGCAATTCGCCGGGCTCGACTCCGAATCGGCGGAATCCGCATGCCGGTCTCTCAAGCGGAGCGGTTTTTCATGTTTTCCAACCCGAGACTGACGCCCATGTCCCTAGAACTCGCCCCCAAGACCCGACGCCGGAGCGCTTCAGCCGTGTCGCTGCAACAGAACATCCTTGGCTTGATTGACCCTCGCGGCAAGACCCGTCGAGCCGCCACGATCTGGATGAAACTTCTTCATCAGCGCCCGATGGGCTCGGACGATGTCCTCGGTGCTGGCCCCGTCTTCGAGCCCCAAGGTCTGGTAGGCCTCGCGCCGCGACATCGCGCCCGCTCCGGCGGCGTTTCGCCCCGCCTGAGCCTCACCCTCCTCTGCCTCACGCCAACCGGAAAACCGGCGGTCCAGATAAGTCTCTAGCAGGGGAATGCCATCCGGATCGTCCCGGCTGATCTCCTGATACACACGCATCGCGTCGGGACGCGACAACGTCTCCAGTTGCCGGCCTTCGAACGCGCCGGCAAGCACCTTGCCCGTAATCGCGCCGGAGTCGTGATCGAGATAGACCTCCAGCATCGCCGATCGAGCGCTGGACATTCGCTTGCCGCCCGGCGTTCCGCCGGTCTTGGGGAAGCCGAAACCCATTCCGCTCAGGCCGAAAGTCCGCCATCCGGCGAAACTCGCGGACATCCCGGCCAGAACCGCCGCGAGCGCGAGACGGCCGCGCAGCAGCAGCAATCCGGCGACAACCAGGCCCAGCACGCCGCTTCCCGTCCGAACCGCTCGCGCCACCGCAGCCGCATCCATGCGGGCGAACTGCTTGATCGCCGACAGAAGAAGGAGAAGCAGAACCAATCCGATCAGAAAATTCATCGTGTCAGCGCCTCATGTCCGCGATCTCACGCCCCCGCTGCAAGAATGGCCAGCGCGCAACGGCGGAAGCGGTAAGCGAGTTTCAGGATCCTCGCATCTGCGACAGCAGAAAGCGCGCGCTTGAGTCGGCGACCGCTTCCCGCTCGAGAGCGGCGCGTCCTCCGGCTGCATAGGCCGCCGCGCCTCTCAGCAGGGACTCGAGCCGCTCCGACGCGCCCGCGTCGAAAGCATCGTACGCGCCGCCCGTCAGCCGCGCGATTTCGGCGAAGACGCGTCGGGCCGCGGGATCATTGCCTTCCTGGAACATGAACGCTTTCACGCCCTTGAGCGCGAGCTCGCCGGCAAGCCCTGCCAGCGTGTCCGGGTTCTCCTCCACGGCGTCGCCGACGAACACCAGCGCGCCCACCTTTGCATGCCCGGCCTGGTCGCGCGCATGGGCGAGAACGCGCCGTATCTGCGTTTCGCCGCCCTTTACCGAGATTCGACTCATCAACTCGGCAAGGCCCCGGCCGTCGGACACGAATGCGGACGCCCGGCACTCGCTCAGGCCGCGGTAGAACACGAGTTGAACTTCGAGACCGCCAGATTTCGCAGCAACCTGGAACATGCGCATCTGCAGGCGCTGTGCGATATCCCAGGTCGGCTGTCGGCTCATCGTCGCGTCGAGCGCAAAAATCAGACGTCCGCGGCCGGACGCGGCGAGCGCCGGCGTCCGCCGCGCCGCCTCGACAAAGGCGGCCACTTCGGCAGAGCTTGCGCCTTTGGGGACGGGAGCGGTCGGAGGCTTGTTCATCGGGAATTTCTACGGAAACGGTTCCCCATCACATCGGGCTCCGTGCGGAATTCGGCAAGACGGAAATTCGAAGAAAACCATTCGAAGCCGCCCATCCGGATCACAACAAGCCTAAACTCGCCAGTTCCCGCCGCAAGGCCTCCGGCATCTCGGCGATGCCCGACCGCTGCTCATCGAGGTCCGGCGGCGCATCTTTCGGATCGTAGTAGCGCCAACCTTGAAAAGCGCGCATCGGACGCGGCGAGACCGCGATCACTTTTCCGTCCAGCCAGACCTTGCAACGCCCGACGCCGTCGCTGTCCACAAACGTATCGACCCCGACGATCGTTTGCCGAGCCGCGACCTGCCCCCGGATGACCCAATAGAGCGACCCGCCATCAAGCAGATCGGTGGTCCGCTTCGGCGTCATACGTGTGATATGCGGGTATCGGAACGGAGCGTCGTCCTTTCCAGCCTCCCGCCTCCGCCCGGCCGTCCATCGGCGGAGGTCGTCGAGGGAGTCCGCTCCGACACAAAGCTTGACCAGATGAATGACCATTGCAACGCTGATTCACGCTAAGAAGGCGTGTGCCTCTTGCATCCGGTGGCGCTAGCCACGATACCTGCGGACGCATTCGAAGGCACTGGCGCGATGGGTGGCACACGGCTTTGTCATTTTCCTACCATGAGGCTCGACAATAAGTTGACATCGTCATCCTCTAGGGTCGTGTAGGAACAAGGTGACCAGAAGTCCCAGATGTTCGGTCATCATCCCGACGTTCAATCGCGCCGATCTGTTGCCCTACGCCATCGCAAGCGTACGCACGCAGGGCGTGGACGATATCGAGATCCTGATCATAGACGATTCGTCGACAGACGGGACCCGCGAGTGGCTTTCCAAGGAAGCTGCCCGAGACCCGCGAATCATTCCGCTTCGCACCGAGCGCAGGGGTCCGAGTTTCGCGAGCAATCTTGCGCTTTCCCAGGCCCGCGCGCCGATCGTCGCCTTCCTCGAGGCGGACGACCTCTGGTGGCCAGGCAAGCTCGCCCCCGCGCTCGCGTTCCACGAAGCCAATCCGGCGGTCGCGTTCAGCTTCACCGACTATCTGCACGTCGACACCGACGGACAGGAACGAGGAACCTGTTTCGAATATTGGCGAGCGTCCTACGTCGACAAACGCGCGCGGGGGTTCAAGCTGCTTCCGGAACCCGAGATCAAGCTCCTGGCGGTCAACGTCGTCGGGACCTCGACCGTGGTCGCATCCCGCAGCGCCCTGCACCGAGCCAATGGTTTCTCCACAGCGTCGCGCTCCGCGCACGACTGGCGGCTTTGGTTGCGGCTGGCCGCCGAATGCCTGGTCGCCTACACCCCCGAAACCACGACCAGCTATCGCATTCGGCCAATCGCCGCCCCGGAAAACATGACGTCCCGCATCGACGCCATGCGCAACATCATCGAGCCTTACGCCGTCCGGAGAGAGCGGCGCGTCAGACGCGCTCTGCGGCAGGCGTCGGCGCGAATCGACATCGCCGAGGCGGAGCTGGCCCGGCATCTGGGGGACCACTGGAATGCGGCCCTCGCCCATTCTCGCGCCTTGGTCACCTGGCCCGACATGCGGACCGCGCGCGCTGCGGTCGCCGATTTCCGGAAGGTTCTGGGCCGCGACCCTGACGGAAACGCGACGATGGCGCCCCCCGATCTGAAGGATGAGGAGCTCTCGCCGGGCGTGCTGTCGCTTGGCCGCTGGTTTCACGATTCGATCAGTCCCGCCCCGTGAGGCCGAGGCCCGCGCCTTCCGCTTCCTCGGATTGCGCTTCGACAAGCATGATTCGCTCTCCCATCTCGACTTGATCGCCGACGTCCGAGACGAGATCGCGAATGACGCCCGCGAATGACGCGACGAGGGCATGCTCCATCTTCATCGCTTCGACGACGGCCAGCCTCTGTCCGGCCTCCACGACGTCTCCCTCGGACACGAAAAGCGCCGCGACCCGCCCGTTCATCGGCGCGCGCACGCCGCCGTCGCTTTCCCCAAGGCCGCCGGCCGGACGTTCCAGCGGATCAATCAGTTCGACGTAGCATTGGCGACCGCCGGCGAAGGCGTACACCCCTTCCTGGGTTTCGCACAGGATCGGAGCGGCGCCCGAAGGCGGCGCTTGACCTGAAGACTGAAGCGCGTGATCCGCCTCCTCAATCACGTGAAGACGTTGGGGCGCGCCATCAACGAGCAGATCGAGCCCAAGCCTTCGCGCGCCGATCAGTTCGAAGGAATCGGCGACCGACCAAGGGTCGCTGGACGAGAGCCACGCCCGACGGCTCTTGTCCCGCCGGTCGAGCAGAACGCGCGCGGCCGAAAGCAGGGCGTTTCGGTCGGCGGGATGAGGCGACGCGCCCAGTTGCGAAAGGTTCGCATCGATAAAGCCGGTGTCGAACGCGCCCGCGGCGACCTCCGGGCTTCGAAGCAAGGCTCGAAGAAAGGCGATGTTGGTCTTCGGGCCGATGACGACAGCGTCGTCGAGCGCGCCGCCGAGCGCATGGAGCGCCTCCGCCCGCGTCGGCGCATGGATGATCAGCTTCGCGATCATGGCGTCGTAGAAGGGCGAGACGACGTCGCCCGCGGCCACTCCGGTGTCGACACGAACGCCGGCCTTGCCGTCATCCAGCTTCAATTCGAGGATACGACCGGGTGACGGCAGGAAATTGTGCTCCGGATCTTCAGCATAAATTCTGGCTTCGATCGCCGCGCCGCGCTGGACAATCTCGTCCTGGCGCAACGGCAGAGGCTCGCCGGCGGCGATGCGGAACTGCCACTCGACGAGATCGAGGCCGGTCACCGCCTCGGTGACCGGATGCTCGACCTGCAGGCGCGTGTTCATCTCGAGGAAAAAGAAGTCGTTCGCCGTCAGCCCGCGCGAGGTGTCGGCGATGAATTCGACGGTGCCGGCGCCCTGGTAGCCGGCAGCGAGCGCGGCGCCGGTGGCCGCGCGCGCCATCGCCATGCGCGTCTCCTCCGGCAAGCCGGGCGAGGGCGATTCCTCGACGACCTTCTGATGCCGGCGTTGCAGCGAGCAATCCCTTTCGAAAAGATGGACGCAGTTTCCGTGGCGATCGGCGAAGACCTGCATTTCAATGTGGCGCGGCGAGGCCACGTACTTCTCGATCAGCACGAGCCCGTCGCCGAAAGCGGCCTGCGCCTCGCGGCTTGCGCTCTCGAGCGCCGCCTCGAAATCGACGTGCGCGTCGACCCTGCGCATGCCCCGCCCGCCGCCGCCGGCGATCGCCTTGATGATCACCGGATAGCCGATCTCGTAGGCCTTCTCCTTGAGAAATTTCGGGCTCTGGTTGTCGCCGTGATATCCCGGCACCACCGGAACGCCGGCCTTTTGCATCAGCGCCTTGGCGGAGTTCTTGAGGCCCATCGCGCGCATCGCGGCGGGGGGCGGCCCCACGAAGGCGACGCCGGCGCGCGCGCAGGCTTCGGCAAAATCCGCGTTCTCCGAAAGGAAACCGTAGCCGGGATGAAGGCATTCGGCGCCAATCTTGCGCGCAAGCTCAAGGATCGCCGCTCCGTCCAAGTACCCTTTCGCCCCGTCGCCGATCTCGAAGGCGTCGTCCGCGAGACGGGTAAACAGCGCGCCGCGGTCCACCGGGGTGTGCACCGCCAGCGTTCGGATCCCCATCGTTCGCGCCGTCCGGATGATCCGGCATGCGATCTCGCCGCGATTGGCGATCAGGACGTTGCTGAACATTTTGGCCTCCCGGACTCCGGATCTATCGAAGGCGCGAGGAAATGGCGAGCGCGACGGCATGCGTTCCCGCGGGGGCTGCGCGCCTCGCCGCGAGCGCAATCGAATCGTCGTCCGCCCGCCCTTCGCCCGCGCGCCGGAAAAGCGGCATTTGACGCCGCTCGGGGCGATCCGCTACAGCCCCAACCGGACGAGTTGATTTTTTCCCTGGCGCTTCGGCGCGCAATGAAGAGGTTTGGGACATGAAGACTCTGCCATTGATCTCCTTGACGGCTGCCGCGCTCGCCTTGCTGGCCGGGTCCCCGGCGTCGGCCGAGACGACCCAGGTCGGGAAGCTCGCGTGCGACGTTTCGGCCGGAGTGGGCTTCTTCCTCACGCAGAAGCAGACCATGCGCTGCCTGTTCACCCCGGTCGGGGGCGGCGTTCCTGAGCCGTATTTCGGTCGAATCGATGAATTCGGCATCGCGCTCGGAGCGGTTCAGCAGGGTCACCTGCTTTGGGGCGTGGTCGCGCCCGCCTCGGGCGTCCTGCCTCACGGCGCCTTGACCGGGACTTACGTCGGCGTCGGCGCGGAAGCGACGGCCGGCGCCGGCGTCGGCGCAAACGTGCTCGTCGGCGGGACCGGGCGCGCCTTCTCCCTGCAGCCGCTTTCCGTCGAAGGCCAGGTCGGTCTGAACATCGCCGCCGGCGTCACCACGGTGACCCTGCTTCCGCCGCCGGCGAATTGATCGGCGCGATCTCGCGCTCAGGCTCAGCGACCGGACCGGGCTTGCCGACCGCCCGGTCGTGGGAAAATTGTCGAGCGGACGGGCCGTGCCACGCCCGTCCTTGACGAGCAAAGGGGTAAACATGAGCGCGAGCGGCAATTCCGACCGGGAACCGGCCACCGACCAGCGCCCCGATCTGGCGCAACGCGCCAGCCAGGCTTTCGAAAGCGCGAAGAGCGCGGTGGCCGGCGCGGACCTCGACCATTTGCGTCGCCAGGCGTCCGACGCCGCCACGTCCCTGTACAAGGATGGGCGCGAGTTCATCTCCAGCAACCCCGAATTGACCAAAGCCACGGAAGACCTGCGCGACTCGATTCGCAAGAACCCGCTCGCCGCGATTGGGGTGGCGTTCACCGCCGGTCTCCTGCTCGCCCTGATCACGCGCGGATAGCTCCATGATCAGCGACATCGTCAATCTTCTCCGCCAGCAGGTCGCGGCGGCGGTTCGTCGGGCGGCCGGTCCGGCGGCCTTCGCCGTCGTCGCCGCTCTTTTCACGCTGTTCGCCATCGCTGGCCTGTTCGCCGCCCTGTTCTTCTGGGTCGAGCCGGAGCACGGCCCGCTCGCCGCCTCGCTGATCTGCACGGCCGTGGCGCTGGTTCTCGCCGCCCTTGCGGCCATCCCGCTTGTGTTGGGACCGCGGAAGCCGCCGCCGCAGCCCGTCGAACCGCTCTTGCCCCAGTTCGTCACGTTGATGTCGAAGTCGACGTCGAGTCTCGCCCCGAAGCAATTGATCGTGACCGCGGCCGTGGCCGGCGTGGTGTTGCTGCTGTCGGCCCGGGGCGGCGCCCGCCGGTGATCGCGGCGCACCAGAGCGCTCACTCAACGAAATAATCCTCGTCGATCCGCTTGAGCACGTAGGTGCCCTTGGTCCTGACGCCGACCTGATGGCGGATCATCAGGCCCGCCAGGGCGACGCCGTCGACTAGGACCACCCGCTTGGATACCCGGGTGATCAGGTCGTAGGCCGTCGAGGGAAAGTATGAGGTGGTGACGAACACCCCCTTGGTCGCGCGATTGGCTTCGAGTCCTCCGACAAAGTCGCGCACCTCGCGGATCAGCACGCCGTTTTCGGGGTGGAGGCGCTTGGCCTGGACGTAGACGACGTCGAGGCCAAGGGCGTCCTGATAAATGACGCCGTCCACGCCGCCGTCGCCGGTGCGGCCGAGCGTCCGGCAGGACTCGAGGCGGCCGCCGCCGTAGCCCATCTTCGCCAGCAGATCGACGATCAGACGCTCGAGAAAGGCCGGCGAGAACGAATAGACCCGGGCGACGATTTCGCGGGCGAGATCGGCGTTCAGAACCTCGACGCTCGAGGCGATCGACTCCTCCGGGTTGTCCGGGGAGACTTCGGCGGGCGCGGCGCCCTCCGGCTCGCGCGATCCCCGCCATGCGGCGAAATCCGGGTATCGTTCGAGCAGCGCGATGTCGATGGCGCTCACGCCCTCCGCCAACAGCGCCCGCCCGAGGTCGGTCGCCCGGAAATAGCCGCGGCGATGGCCTTCGATCAGGCCGGCCTTGGCGAGATAGGTGCGGGCCCAGTTGAGCCGATTGGAGAAGATCGCATGATTGCCGCTCGGCGACCGGCGCGTCCGCTCGGCGGGCGGAAGGCGCAGCGCCTTGAAGACCTCGTCTTCGAGCGCCGGAACGCTGGTTTCTTCGTAGCGGCGCGCGAGAGCCTCCAGCACAGGCAGCATGAGAAACTGGAAGTTGGGCAGGCTCCGGCCGCACGACGGCTTTACATGCGGAACACGCCGAACCGGGTCGGCTCGGCCGGCGCGTTCAGCGTTGCGGAGAAGGCCAGCGAAAGCACCCGCCGCGTCTCCAACGGCGTCACGATTCCATCGTCCCACAGCCGGGCCGTCGCGTAATAGGGCGATCCCTCGGTTTCGTACTTCGCACGGATCGGCGCCTTGAACGTCTCTTCCTGCTCCTTCGACCATTCACGCCCCTCCGCTTCCATTCCGTCGCGACGAAGCGTCGCCAGAACGCTCGCCGCCTGTTCGCCGCCCATCACGCTGATCCGCGCGTTCGGCCACATGAAGAGGAACCGCGGGCCGTAGGCGCGTCCCGCCATCCCGTAGTTTCCCGCCCCGAACGAGCCGCCGACGATCAACGTGATCTTCGGCACATTGGCGCAGGCCACCGCGGTGACGAGCTTGGCGCCGTCCTTGGCGATTCCGCCGGCCTCGTAGCGTTGCCCGACCATGAAGCCGGAAATGTTCTGCAGAAACAGCAGCGGGATCCCGCGCTGCGCGCACAGTTCGATGAAATGGGCCCCTTTCAGCGCGCTGTCGGAGAACAGGACGCCGTTGTTGGCCAGGATGCCGATCAGCATGCCCGAGAGCCTGGCGAAGCCGGCGACCAGGGTCGTCCCGTAGCGGGGCTTGAAGGCGTCGAACTCCGAACCGTCGACGAGCCGGGCGATGATCTCGTGGGAGTCGACCTGTCGGCGCAGGTCCAGCGGCGCGATCCGCAGCAGATCCTCGGCGGGATAGTGCGGCTCGACCGGCGTCGCCCAGTCGATCGCGCGCTTGGGGGCGCGGTTGAGATTGCCGATCGCCCGGCGCGCAAGCGCGAGCGCGTGCGCGTCGTCGCGCGCCAGCGTGTCGGCGACGCCGGAAACCCGGGTATGAAGGTCGCCGCCGCCGAGGTCCTCGGCGCTCACCGTCTCGCCGGTCGCCGCCTTCACCAGCGGCGGGCCAGCGAGAAAGATGGTGCCCTGCTTCTCGACGATGATCGTTTCGTCGGACATCGCCGGAACGTAGGCGCCGCCCGCGGTGCACGACCCCATGACCACCGCGATCTGGGCGATTCCGGCGGCGGACATGCGCGCCTGGTTGTAGAAGATGCGGCCGAAATGCTCGCGATCGGGGAAGACCTCGGCCTGGTGCGGCAGGTTGGCGCCGCCCGAATCCACCAGATAGACGCAAGGCAGGTGGTTTTCCGCAGCGATCTCCTGGGCGCGCAGGTGCTTCTTGACGGTCATCGGGTAGTAGGCGCCGCCCTTGATCGTCGGATCGTTGGCGATGATCATCGCCTCGCGGCCATTCACCAGTCCGACGCCCGCGATCAGCCCGGCGCCATGAACGTCGCCCTCGTACATGCCGAAGGCGGCGAGCGCCCCGACCTCGAGAAACGGCGAGCCGGGGTCGACGAGCCGCGCCACCCGCTCACGCGCCAGCAGCTTGCCCCGGCCGACGTGGCGGTCGCGCGCCTTGACCGAGCCGCCCTCCGCAGCCGCGCCGCGGCGCGTCTTGAGCTCGTCGATCAGGCCCCGCCATCCCGCGGCGTTCGCCTCGTCGTCTTCGCTCGGCGCGCCGATCGAGCTCTTGAGCCGTGTCATCCCCGCTCGCCTTTCCGGGTGCAAGGTTCCGTAAGTTCCCGGGGAAGACGGAGCCTGAACCGTCTCCCGCGGCGCTCATCTGAACCTATACCCATTTCTAAATGTATAATGTTCCATTGAGAAAGCGCTAAACTTACCCAGCGGAATTTCACGATTGCCGGGATTCCGCCGCGCGCTGCGACAGGTCGACTTCGAATCGTCGAGACCGGCGCTCGCCCGCGCGACGGCTCCAGCCGGCGTCGCCGCATTTCCCTCAGAAGGCTTCGTACTTGTCGATCCGCCACGGCTCCGCCTCGGCGTCGGCGATCCACGCCTTCCACGCCGGCAAGGCCATCATCGCATCCATATAGGCGCGCGTCGCCGCCGAGACCGGAATGTCGTAGGCGTGGAAACGATTGACGACCGGCGCGAACATCGCGTCGACGGCGGAGAAGCGGCCGCAGAGGAAGAGGCCCGACTTGCCGAAGCGCTCCCGCGCCTGCGCCCAGGCCGCCTCGATCCGAGCGACGTCCGCCTTGACGGCGTCGCTGAGCGGAATCGCCTTGGGGGCGCGGCGGAAGTTGGTCGGACAGGCCTCGCGCAGCGCCCCGAAACCGGCGTGCATCTCGTTGGCGAGCGAGCGGGCATGGGCGCGCGCCGCCTTGCCCTTCGGCCAGATCGCCTTCTCCGGATAGATTTCCGCGACATACTCCATGATCGCGAGCGACTCCCACACGGAGATCGCGCCGTCGTGCAGCGACGGGCATTTTCCGGTCGGGGCGAATTCCAGCATCATGGCGCGCGTCTCCGGACGGCCCATCGGGATCACCACCTCTTCGAACGGAATTTTGAAATGGGCGAGGAGGATCCACGGCCGCAACGACCACGACGAATAGGCCTTGTTTGCGATCACGAGCTTCAACGGCATCGACAGAATCCAGCGCTTGGGAGCGCGATTGATCGGCGGCCGGGAATGGCGAGTCAACCCGTATTGACGGCGCGACCGACACGCTCCAAACAGCGCGCGCCTTGTCGGGAGCGCCTCGCCCTTGTCCACACCCTCCGTCGCCCTGATCGTCGTTGCGGCGGGCCGAGGCGCTCGGGTGGGCGGCGCCCTTCCAAAGCAATTCCTTGCTTGCGCCGGCCGCCCTCTGCTGGCCTGGACGCTCGAGGCGCTGCTGTCGGCGGGCTCGTTTTGCGCGACGACCGTGGTCATCCATCCCGACGACCTCGACCTCTATCGGGCCGCGCTCGCGGCGCTGCCGGCGGCGATTTTCGCCGGGATCGGCGCGCCCTCCATCGGGGGCGCGACGCGGCAGGAGAGCGTGCGCGCCGGCCTCGAGGCGCTGGCCGCCGCGAAGCCCGACCTCGTGCTGGTTCACGACGCCGCCCGCCCCTTCCCATCCGGCGCGCTGGTGGGGCGCGCGGTCGCGGCGGCGGACGCCTACGGCGCCGCCGCGCCCGGGATCGGCGTCAGCGACACGATCAAGCAGGTCGACGCCGCAGGCCGGATCGTCGGCGCCCCGCCGCGCGCGGCGCTGCGCGCCGTCCAGACGCCCCAGGCGTTCCGTTTCCCCCTGATCCTCGACGCCCACCGGCGCGCGGCCGCCGCCGGCGTCGCCGACCTCACCGACGACGTGGCGGCGGCCGAATGGGCAGGCCTTCCGGCCCACGTGTTCGAGGGCGACCCGGACAACTTCAAGGTGACGACAATGGCCGACCTCGACAGGGCGCAAGCGCGCATCGCCGGCTCGGCGGGCGAGACCCGCGTCGGTCAGGGATTTGACGTCCACGCCTTCGCGCCCGGCGACCACGTGTGGCTCTGCGGCGTGCGGGTGCCCCACAGCCACGCGCTCAGCGGCCATTCCGACGCCGACGTCGCGCTGCACGCGCTCGCCGACGCGATCTACGGAGCGCTCGGAGAGGGCGACATCGGCGCCCATTTTCCGCCGAGCGACCCGCAGTGGCGCGGCGCGGAATCGCGGATCTTCCTCGCCCATGCGGCGGAGCGGGTGCGGGCGCGCGGCGGAGTCCTGGTTCATCTGGACGCGACCCTGGTCTGCGAGGCGCCGAAGGTCGGACCGCACCGCGAGGCGATGCGCGCCCGGGTGGCCGACATCGCCGGCGTGGAGCTCGCGCGGGTGTCGGTCAAGGCGACGACGACCGAACGGCTCGGCTTCACCGGGCGAGGCGAGGGAATCGCCTGCCTCGCGGCGGCGACGGTGCGCCTGCCCTGACCGCGGGCCGCGCCGCACACAAATGTCTCCGAGCGGGCGATTTCAAGGACATAGGACCTCTTTTCTGCAACTCTGGTCCTCCCAAGCGGCGGACCCTTTGCTGCGCCCTCGCCCTGAGGAACCCGCGAAGCGGGCGTCTCGAAGGACGTTCCCGTCAGCGCCGACGGTTCAGGCGCGCTCTGGACCGTCCTTCGAGACGCGCCGCCTGCGGCGGCGCTCCTCAGGACGAGGTCGTCGCGCGACCACGCCTTGGGAGTCACGCAACTGTAGTCCTCCCAAGCGCCGGTTCATTTTTCTGCGCCCTCGGCCTCTATATTTCTAGCATGATTTCATAGCATTAACGTAATTTCTTCATCTCTCGCGCGCGGCGACCCGGCGTGAAAGCCGCTCGCGACGGCGCTAATTCTAAAGATAACCATATCGTATTTTCTATTTCCGAAAAGCCTTTGCAGCGACGCTCGCTGGCCGCCGCGCGGCCGGCTTTGCCGCGACCTCCCCGAGCGGCCCGGAAGTAACGCCGCGGTAACCGGAATTGGCGAAACTCGCCGCGGCCTCGTCCTCCGGCGCGTTCTGCTCCTGCGGACCGAGATCGCCCGGGGGCCGTCGCCGCGGCCGGCAGCCCTAGCTTTGACGGCCGGTGTCGTCTGCTTCATAAGCCCGGCCGGACCGGTCCAGCCGGATGCGTCAGGAGAGGCGTTCGCGTTGACGAACCGCGGTTGGCCAACCCGACCGGATTGCAGCGGCTTGACGCTCGTCGTCGCGCTCGCGGCGGTCCTTGCGCCGTTCGCCGAAGCGGAGCCTGCGCGCGCCTTCAATTTCTTCGGCCTGTGGGGCTCCGACGACGCCCCGCCCGCCGTCTCCAAGACCGCCATCGCCTATGCGGTGACCGTCGACGTCGCCGGCGGCGGCGGAGACATCCGCAGCGCGGTGACCGACGCGTCGTCGCTCTACCGGCTGCGCAAGGACCCGCCGCCGGACGGCGATTCGCTGGCGCGGCGCGCCAACGCCGATTTCGGGACGATCCTGGACGCCCTGTGGGGCCTCGGCTACTACGACGCGACCGTCCGGATCGCGGTCGACGGCGCCGCGATGACAATCCTTTCGCCCAACGCCGCCGCCTTCGCCCACGCCGCCGACAGCTACCGCAACCGCGCGGTCGCGCCGGTCACGATCACGGTCGACCCGGGTCCGCTGTTCAAGCTCGGCTCGATCCGCGTCGTCGACGGCGCCGGCCAGGAATTCCCGGATTCGACCCTGCCCGCGCGCGCCATCGGCCTGAAGCCAGGCGACCCGGCGAGAGCGGTCGACTTGCGCGCGGCCGAGGCGCGCATCGTCGACGCCTTCCGCAATCAGGGGCGGCCGCTCGCCAAGGTGCTGTCGATCGCGCCGGTGGTGAACCACGCGACGCGCACGATGGACGTGACGTTCCTCGCCGCGCCCGGCCCGGTCGCGCCGTTCGGCGAGGCGACGCTGGTCGGACCCAAGGGCTTCAGCCCGGCGATCGCCCGCTCGTTCCTCTATATCGAGCCCGGCGACGCCTACACGCCCCGGGCGATCGCCGACGCCCGCGAATCGTTGCGCGAGATCCCGGCGGTCGGCTCGGTGCGGATCACCGAGAGCCCGACCCTCGACCAATTCGGGCGCCTGCCCTATACCGTCGCGATCGAGGACCGCCTGCCCTACGCCGTCGGCGCCTCGGCCAAGTACTCGAGCACCAACGGCCCGGCCGGACAGGCCTATTGGGAAGACCGTAACGTGTTCGGCGGGGCCGAGCGGCTGCGGCTGCAGGCCGATCTCTTCTACGCCCCGCCCTGGTATATAACCTCGACCAGCGTCAAGGATTTTTCGATCAACGACCTCGGCGGGCGCCTGTCGGCGAGCTTCCTCAAGCCCGCGCTGTGGGGTTCGCGCAACGACTTCCTGCTCGACGTGCTCGGGGAGAAGGTCTCGACCAGCGGCGTCGGCTTCGTCGGCTACGAGGTCGAGGACGCCGACGCGACCGCCGCCATCCGCCATCGCTTCGGCCAGAATTTCTGGCTGCAGGCGGGGATCGAAGGGCAGACCGGCGTCGCGACCGATTCGCTCGGGCGGGTGAACTACACGCTCGTCGGCGTTCCGGTCTCGGCCAACTACGACACCACCGACAGCAAACTCGACCCGACGCGCGGGGTGCGGCTCAACGCAACCGCCTACGGCTTCCCCGAGGCACTCGGATCGACCGTCAATCTCGCGCAGGTCCGCGCCTTCGGCTCGGCCTATTATTCGGTGGACGCGGATTCCCGCTTCGTCCTGGCCGGCAGAGTTGGGGTCGGCGGCGAGGCCGGGGCTGCGCTCGACCAGATTCCCGCCAACTGGCGCTTCTACGCCGGCGGGGGAGGCTCGGTGCGCGGCTACGCCTACAACAGCCTGGGGCCGCGCAACATCTACGGCGTGATCGGCGGCCGCAGCCTGTTCGTCGCCTCGGGCGAATTGCGGATCAAGATCACCGACACGATCGGCGTCGTGCCGTTCGTCGACGCCGGCAACGCCTTCGTCGCCAACTTCCCGAACTTCAGCATGCCGCTCTACGCCGCGGCGGGCGTCGGCTTGCGCTACTATACCGCGATCGGCCCGATCCGCCTCGACGTCGCCTTTCCGTTCCAGCACGTCCCCGGCAGCGGCCCGGTCTCTGTCTACGTCAGCATCGGGCAGGCCTTCTGATGGGACACTCGAAACCATTTGGCGTCGAAGACGCGGGCGACGACGGCGTCGCCGTGCGTCCCCGCCCCCCTGGTGGGGGCGGGACAGGGTGGGGGGTCGCGCGGATCTTTCCGACGGTGGACGGTCCCCAAATTCCTGAAGTTCGGCGCGACCCCCCTCCTCGATCCTCCCCCACGAGGGGGGCGGAGGTGGCACGGCAGGCGAGCGCACTGAGCCGCGTCGGCGTCCGAGGCAGGAATCCGTTCGCCGCCCTCCTCCTCGCCCTCGTCGCCCTCCTCCTCCTCGCCGCCCCGGCGCGCGCGGACGACGCCGACAGGGGCGTGGTCGCCAACCTGATCGCGAGCGCGCTCTCCTCGCCCTCGATGACGGTCTCGATCGGCTCGGTCCAGGGCGCGCTGTCGTCCGATTCGACCATCAACGACATCGTGATCTCCGACCGCGACGGACCGTGGCTCAAGATCGACAGGGCCCGGCTGATCTGGAGCCGGCTCGCCCTGCTCAGCCGCCGGCTCGACGTGGACCGCCTGACCATCGGCCACATTCAGGTGCTGCGCCGGCCCCTGCCCTCGGACACGCCGCCGCCGGAGAACGGGGAGCCGCAGCCGATCCTGCCGCAGCTCCCGCTCAAGGTCGTCGTCCGGCAATTCGCGATCGACGAGCTCTCGCTCGGCGAGCCGGTCGTGGGGGTCGCCGCCCGCCTCGCGATCGAAGGCCTGGCGACGCTCGGACCGCCGTCGGAAGGGCTCGATCTCGGCCTGACCGCGCGCCGGCTCGATGCGCCGGGCGACCTCCGGGCGATCGTCGCCTATGTCC
>CAMFKX010000013.1 GCA_945957375.1 uncultured Roseiarcus sp. | reverse complement strand
GCCGGAAAAGCCCGTGGTGCCCGGCAGCGACAGGTCGAGCAGCGCGAGTTCGAAGTCTTCGTGGGCGTCGAGCACGTCGAGCGCGCCCTCGATCGAGGTCGCCTCGTAGACGTCGGCCTCGCCCTCGACGAGCCGCAGCGCGCTCGAAAGCGCCTCGCGAAACAGCGGATGGTCGTCAACGATGAGGAAGCGGGCCATGGGCGACGATCCCCGAACCGACGCTGTTTCGCAACGGCGCCAAAGGAGGGGGCGCCCGCGCCGGCTTCGGCGCGCCCGGCGCGCGCGCCGGCCTTGCGTCGCCGGCGCAGCCGGTGCTATGCGCCTCGTTCGCGCCGGGTCCGCCCGGCGCATGCGGAGGGGTGGCCGAGCGGCTGAAGGCGCACGCCTGGAAAGTGTGTATGCGGGAAACCGTATCGCGGGTTCGAATCCCGCCCCCTCCGCCATCCCTTACATATCCACCAAGGTTTAGGCGGCGCTCGCCAGCGTTCGCGTTCGTCTACTTCGAAATATCCCGCGCAGATTCGTTGCGGGTCGGCGCGGTCCTGGTCGACGAAGCCGAGAAGAGCGCCGCCGACAGCGAAAAGCGTCTGCGGCGCGCCCTCGCGGCCTGACGCGCGACATTCGCCGCCTCGACTACGTCGCCTTGTTCGATCCGTCGGGCAGAATTGTCTTCGGCGACCTGGAGTCGATGCCGTCATGCAGAAAAGACGCATTCAGAGTCCACGGTTCCGAGCACAGCCACGGCTCAGGTTGCGCCGGCCCCGGAACCGATCACGAGAATCAGGGCGACGAGGACGGGCTGAGCCGCAAGAGGTCGGACTGAAACAAGGGCTGCATTGACGGGCCGTACTGATCACACAGCTCGCGCGGCTCGAGGGATCAGGCGTCTACTCCGGGATCATCTTCTCGCCAGGTGTCATCCGGTAGAAGAAGCGCAGCAAGGCCGATCGCGGCCATCTGAAAATCTCCCAGCGAGGCTTCGAACACCTCATCCCTCTCAGGCGGGAGAAACTCGACGACACCTCGATTATCGACCGCGAAGCGGCTGTCGGTCTGTGTCGATCTCGTCCGGCCGCTCGCGCAGTCAGTCGACCTCGGCGTTGCCCGGCCCAAACAATCGTCCCGGCCGACAGCCCTTCTGCGTGTGCGCGTCGAGGGCGTCGGACCAATGAGGGCGGCGTCGACCATCGATCGATTTCGAATTTCCGCTTGTTGAACGGATCCTTCGCGTAACGCCACATCCTATGGAGCGCTGCCGCCAATTGCGGCGCGCCGCTGCTGGCGACAGGCGACGGAGGGCGACTTGACGGTGAAACTTTCGTCGGCGAGGCTGTGAATAGGGACTTGAGGCGTCTTCAGGAGAACGGGAGTGGGCCTTTCCAAACGGGACCATCTCGACCCCGCCAAGGGTCCCAAGCGCATTCTCGCCCTCGACGGAGGCGGCATTCGCGGAATCCTCACCATCCAATATCTCAAGGCCATCGAGGGCGCGGTCAAGCAGCGCCTGGGCGCCGATGCGCTGCTCTGCGACTACTTCGATCTCATCGGCGGCACGTCGACGGGGTCGATCGTCGCCGCGGGCCTCGCTTGCGGCATGACGGTCGCTGCGTTGGAGACGCTCTACCTGACCATCGGCTCGAGCGTCTTCCAGCCGGGCGGCCTCGCGAGGTTCCTTCCGGAGGCGATTCAGGGGAAGCTCGCGCCCAAGTTCCCCGCTGGGCCGCTGCAACGCGAACTCGACAGGCAGCTCGGCGCGGACACCACTCTCGACAGCGACAGGATCCGCACCGGTCTCGCGATCATCGCCAAGCGCCTGGATACGGGCAGCCCGTGGCCGTTGAACAACGGGGGGCGGGGCAAATATGCGGCGCAGGACGGCGCTCTCCATCTGACCCAGGTCGTGCGGGCGAGCACGGCCGCGCCGACCTACTTCGCGCCCGAGAAGATCGTCATTCATTCTCGCGCCGGCGCCGCCGTCGACGGGGCCTTCGTCGACGGCGGGGTTTCGCCCCACAATGATCCGGCCCTGCAGCTCCTGACGCTGGCGACGCTGCAGGGTCACGGCTTCTGCTGGCCGACCGGAAGGGACCGGCTGCTGATCGTGTCGGTCGGGACCGGGACTTACCGGGACCCGCGCCCGGCGGCTGCGATCATGGCCGACCCGGCGGCCGTGCAGGGCATCGTCGCCCTGCAGTCGCTGATGGACGACTGCGAACGCGCGAACCGGACCATGCTGCAATGGCTGACGCATTGCCTGACGCCCTGGGTCATCGACAAGGCGGTCGGAGACATGACCCGCGACAGCGCGGCGGGACCGCAACTGGCGACCTATGTCCGCTACAATGTGCTCCTGCACGCAGACTGGCTGAAGAGCGAACTGGGCCTCGAACTCGACGTCGGCGAGGTCGAGCAGCTCCGCAGGATGGATGACCCGTCGAACCTGTCGCAACTGGCCGACCTGGGCCGGCTTGCGGCGGCGAAACAGGTCAGGCCCGAGCATCTTCCCGCGGTCTTCGACGTGACGGGCGCGCAGGCGTAGCAGGGCGAGTGAGGCGAGATGCTGAAGCTGGCTTGGGACGCTTATCGCGGGTGGGCGAAGCGGGCGCGCGTCTTGCAGGCGGAGGTGGGGCGCTGGAACCTGACGGCGCTCCTGTGCGTCGCGGCTGCGGCGGCGTTCGGCGCCTTTGCGGCGCTCGTTCCGGCGCCCCCTGATCCCTGGAGCGTGTGGGCGAGCCGATTCGCTGGAGCCGCCGCAGTCCTTTCGGCGATCGGCGCCTATCTCGGCCGCGAGGCGGTCGGGCAAGGCGTGGAGCCCGGCTGGATCTACGCGCGCGCCGTTGCGGAAGGGATCAAGTCGGAATGTTTCCGCTACGCCGCAATGGCGGGGCCTTATGCAGGCGGAGGCGCCGCAGCCGCCGAGGCCCTGAGGCGCCGACTCGACGAGCTCGAAAAGAGCGCCGTCGACCGGCAGCTTGTTCGCGCCGACGATCCGTCGCCGGCGGACGGCGACAGGCGCACGCCTCCGACCGGCATGTCCAAGGACTGGTACGTAACGAACCGGATCAACGAGCAGATCGCCTGGTATCGCGCCGCCCAGGAGAAGAACGAGCGCGCGGCCAGGGGTCTGCGCTGGATCGCGATCGTGTCAGGCCTTGCGGCCTTCGCATTCGGCGCGCTCGGCGCCGCCGTCGCGGCGCGATTCGCCCCCTTCATCGGCGCCATGACGACAGTCGGCGCGGCGGTCGCGGCCTATGGTCTCGGCGAGCGGCGAAAGGCGTTGATCGCGAGTTACGCGGCGATGCAGCGCAGCCTGGAGTCGATCCTCGCGCTCGACACCGTCGAGCCCGCAAGCCTGCCTGACCTCGTCGCCGCGACCGAGGACCTCCTGGAGAGCGAGCACAAGGCGTGGCTGCCTCAGATGATTGCGACCCAGCGTCCGCCTCCGACTCCGCAGGCGGCGCAGGGATAGCGCTTCGTCAGCGGGGGCCGGCCCGGTTTGCGCGCGAAGCTCAGGCGGCCAGCGCTTCGCGCCCAGGAACAACGGCGGTCACGAACTTGTAGCCGTTGTTGGCGAGGTATCGGGGGTCGGACTTGATCACCGCCATGAAAGCGCGGTGACCGTCGCGCTTCACGCCGACAAGGCAACCCGCGCTCGCCCTCCCGATGTCGTCCGTCTGCTGGTCATAGCCCCAGTGCTGATCAATCCCGAACATGCCGGTGAAGATCGGACCCTCGCGTCTGAAGTCCCGGTTCGTGTCTCGATATATGTCGATCGGGGCCGCCTGGACCAGGGCCTCGTGCGGATCGAAGCCCGAGGCGCCGACATGCGTCCCGACGTGCCAGGCCTTGTATTGGCCCGGCGCAATTTGCGCGGCGCCTTTCGGATTCATCGGGTCCATGGTGTATTCCCGGCCCGGCCTGGTCGTGGCCACCCAGCTCTGGACCAGCGGGAGGCCGTCTTTCCCGATCGACAGGACCACCCTCAGATCCTCGAAAACGTTCGGCGTCTGCGGGTTGAGCGTTCCGTCCGGGTCGATCCCCTCGACATAGAGGATGTTCTTGCAGTCGGGGTGGCGACAGATGAAATGGTTCTTGCCGATCATGTAGGCGATGACGCGGTCGATCCATGCGCCGCTGGGCCGGATGTCCGGCAGGAGCTTGCTCGGTTTCAGGAGTGCGGCCGCGATGTCCCTGGTGAAGCCGTCGGCCAGCGAAAGGTCGTTCAGCGCGCAGAACTGCGCGAGCGCCCATTTCGTCGTCGGCCCCATGAATCCGTCGGGCGGCGGATCGAGATAGCCGAGGTTGGACAGCGCTTGCTGGACTTCCAGAACGACGTCCAGCCGCGCGCCGGGGAGCGAATCGAGGGCGATCGGCGGCCCGTCGAATGTGCCGAGCGCGCGCGCGGCTTGCGCCGCCGGCTTGACCGCCGGAGCCTTCGCCGCCCGGAAGCGCGACGGCTGGATCTTCTGGTCCATATAGCCGGTGAGCCACTTGCGGTAGGCGATGGTGACGTCGCCGCCTGCGGCGACGGCGAGCTGATTGGCCCGTGCGGTTCCCACCTGCGCGGCGAGCCTGCTGAACGGAATGGTTTCGTCGCCGCGCAGGAAGTGCTCGGCCCCTCCCAGCCCCTCGTGGTGGGCGAGGTAGATGTACCAGGCCTGCTCGTCGTCGCCGACGTCGTCTTTGAGCAGACCGTCCTTCACCAGCGCCTTGAGGTTGCCCAATCCATATTCCGCCGCCGTCACGATCGACATGTCCGGCTGCGACCGAAGGGCGAGCAGCCGGCTTTTCAGGCCGGGGACGATCTGGTTTTCCGAGCTCACCATCTTGGCCTTGCGCGCGGCCTTGTTGAGGAACGTCCCCGGGCGGCAGGCCATGTCGCACCACGTGCCTTCCAGGAACTGCGTGAGTCCAACAGCGCCGCTGGCGTCGTTGCTGCACGCGGCGTCCCAGACGCCGGCGTCCGCGCCGCCGTTGATCTTGGCGGCCTCGGCGTCAATCAGGGCAGCCAGAGCGGCGGCGTCGATCTTGGTGATCGATTCGGCCTGGAGAAGCGCGGCGCGATAGCGCTCGTTCGCTCCAAGGATCAGATCGTCGTCGCTCGAAGCGTCCTCGCTCGCGGCGGCGGGATCGGCCGGGCCGGCCTGCGGCGGCGGGGGCGCGGGGCCGGCGTCTTCGGTCCAGCCGATCGAGGGCGGCGATCCGTCGGGCAGGGTGACCTTGACCTTGGCCCAGGTCGCGACCCGGACGACGACCTCGACATGGCCGGTCAGGGTCTGCAGCAGGGCGCCGAGCGGCTCGTCGTAAAGCTTGACCGTCGCTTGCTCGACGGGAACGAGGTCGGCGGTATTGAGCCACCCCGAGATCGACTTGCCCGCCCTGTTGAGCGTGACCTTCGACCATGAGCCGAGCGTCTTCTCGACACTGATCAGGTCGCTGGGATCGAGCGTCGCGACCGGGCTCGAGGCTTCGTCCGGATCCGGTCGGAGCGCATCGGAGGTCGCGACGACAAACATGATCGACATGAAACCCTCCCCGTCGGCGTCGGCGATTTCTCGCCGCGTGAATGTGTTCAAAGACTAGCGCGCAGTTGTACGCCTAGCAACTTGCCCGGATTTTCTCAGTGACCGAGGTCACAAATGTAAAAAAACTGGCCCGGTTGTCACGAAAATTCGATCGTGGCGCGGCCGTTGCGACGACCCGACCCCCTGCCAGTTGTGACGCCCGTCACTGTCGGCCGCGAAGACTCGTCGTACATTTGTTTGACGCGTTGATCCAAAGCTTGAATAGTCGGCGCCTGCGAAGGAACAGTAAGTCGGACGCTGCGATTCAGCCGATTCACAATTGGCGCGGTGGTTTCCGGCGAGAGGAAACAGCCGACCGTGAAGTATGGTCGTGGAGCGTGCCGCGCCGAAAGGCTCCTGGACGCACGAGGAGGAGAAGACGATGGATCTCGACGCACATGATCTGCTCGGCATGTCGCAGCCGGACCTCGACGCGCTCTTTTCCGCCCACGAGGCCGGCCCGATCCCGGACGGCGAGGCGATCGGCGCAGCGATCATCGCGCCCGGAACGATCTTCAGCCCGGAAATTGCAGCCGCGATCAACATTTTCGCCTGGAAGGGCAAGATCTTCGACGGCAAGGCGGGATTTCTGCGCAACGAGATCCTGCCGTTCGGCCTCAAGGCTATCGTGGCGCGGGTCTACAAGGCGCCGAGCTGGCTCGACGGCAAGGAATGCATCGTGCTCGACTATTCGGAGACTTCGCTCGTGGCCTCGCATATCCGCGACGAGATCCGTCTCGTGGACACGGACCTCTACCTTGGCAAGGTCTATTGGGACTCGAAGCGCCTGATCGATTTCTCGCTCGATTTCCGCAAGACCGCCGCAGCGTGAGGCGCGTTTCGAGCGCGTGAACCCCAACGGGGAGCCCGGGAGGATGGTCGGGAGATGACGCCGCAGGACCGTCTCATCATCGTCGCGGCTGTGCCCGACCCGCGCATAGCGGGCCTGCGCGCGCTGCTGGCGACCATGAACCTGCCCGGCTTCCCCGGCGTCGCCGATCCCGCCAATCCGCTTTTCCCGTTCGGAGCGTTCGAGACGATTCACTTCGCCCGCCTCGTGGTGCTGGAAGACAACACGCTCGGCGACCGTGAGGTCTATCCCGGCCTTCCGAAGACCGAGCCGACCTACCTGTGCCTCCTGATCGACTGCGACGGCGACGCCACGGCGCTCATGCGGCGGATCGCGAGAGAATGTCCCGGACTGAGGAAGGTTCTCGCCTTCTGCGCGGACTTCGGCGAGGGCGAGGATCTCGCGCGCTGGATGGCGGCCCATCGCGTCAGGTCGGCCGCCTCGTACGTGAACTGGGTCGGACGCACGGTGGCGCAGGCGCGCGAGGAGGCGCGCCTGCGAGACCTTCTGCGCGAGGCTTTGCGTCAGGTCGGCGCGCGTGAGCCCGCACAGATGCTTCAGGCGTTGCGCGCCGCCGTCGGCCCGCAGATCGCCTTGACGCAGCCGCAGCCGACCCCGCCCGGGTGGCGCGCCGCCAATCTTGTTCATCTGCTCGCGCCGATCGTCGTCGCGGCCCTTTTGCTCATCGTCTTCCCGGTCGCGACGATCCTCGTCTCGGCCATCGCGCTGGTCGCGGTCCTGGTCGCGCTGAGACGGCGGGAGCTGACCGATCCGATTGTCGAGAATCCCTACGATCCCGAATGGGTGGCGAAGCTCCGTCTCGGCGAGGACCACGACGTCACCAACCAGTACACCGCCATAGGCTCGATCAAGCCCGGCCGCTTCCTCCTCGGCCTCGAACTCGTGATCCTCGCCGCCATCGACTGGGCCGCGCGGCATGTCGCCACGCGCGGCCAGCTCGGGCGCATCGGCACTATTCATTTCGCCCACTGGGTGCTCATCGACGGGCGGCGACGCGCCTTCTTCTGCAGCAACTACGACGGCGGCCACGAGGCCTACATGGACGACTTCATCAACAAGGCGGGTTTTGGACTTAATCTCTCCTTCTCGAGCGCCATCGCCTATCCCCAGACCGACTGGCTGATCCGGAAAGGCGCCTGGCGCGAGATGGACTTCAAGCGCTTCCAGCGCCGACACCAGATCCCGACCGATGTCTGGTACAAGGCCTATCCGGGTCTGACCGCCCGCGATCTCGCCCGCAACGCGCGCATCCGCAACGGCTTCAAGCAGCCCGCGATGAGCGACGACGCGATCCGGCGTTGGCTGGCGGAGATCTGACATGGCCGTTTTCCGCCGCGACATCGACCGCTCCGACATCCAGGCGCTGGCCTACACGGGCTTTGGTTCCCTCCGGGGCGCGTCCTACCTGCTGTTCCGTGTCGTCGATCCGCCCGCGGCGCGCCGCTTCCTCGGCGGCCTCGCGATCGCCTCGGTGGCGGACATCGAGCGGGACCGGCTTCCGGAGGCGGCGCAATGCGCGGTGACCGCCGCCGGTCTCAGGGCGCTCGGCGCGCCCGACTCCGTCCTGCAGCGGTTCAATCCCGAGTTCGTCGAGGGCATGGCGGGGAACCCGAACCGTTCGCGCCGTCTCGGCGACATCGGCGCCAACGCGCCGGACACGTGGGGATGGGGCCTCGGCGAGCGCGAACCTCACCTGCTGATCGCTCTGTTCGCGGGTCCCGACCGCATTGGCGAATTCGAGCACGCGACCCGCCAGGCCGCAGAACGAAGCGGCCTCGCGTGCATCGAAACGCTCCAGACGTCGGAATTGGGCGAAGGCGAGCCGTTCGGGTTCGCCGATGGACTCTCGCAGCCGGCGTTCGACTGGGACGCCACGCGCACGCCCGGGACGCGCGCAGACCGCGTGTTCACCAACCGGATCGCGCTCGGCGAAATCCTGCTCGGCTACGGAAACGAGTACGGATTTCCGGCGGAGTCGCCGAAACTTCGGGCCGGCGATCCCGACCTGGACCAAGTCGGGCGGGCAGGCGGCGTTGGAGACCTGGGGCGAAACGGCTCCTATCTCGTCTTCCGCCAGCTCGCCCAGGACGTGCGCGGCTTCTGGCTCTGGGTCGACGCCGAGGCGCGCCGCGCAGGCGCCGACCCGATCACGTTGGCCGAGGCCATGGTCGGGCGCCGGATGAACGGGGCGGCGCTCGCCGATCTTGAGACCGGGCTCGCGATCCCGGGGGTGGAGCCTTCGGATCGCGACGTCAACGGCTTCCTGTTCGAGGCGGACCCCGATGGGCTCTTGTGTCCGATCGGCGCCCATGTGCGCCGCGCCAACCCACGCACGGGCGACGCGCCTCCGGGCTTCGAGGCCCCGATCGACAACCTGCTCGCCACGCTCGGTCTGACCGCCCGTCGGCAGGGCGCGCAGACCGCGTCCACCCTGCCCTGGGAGCGGAACACGACCGTGTGGCCGCATCTGCGCCAGGAGGACGACGCGATCGCTTCGGCCCGCTTCCATCGGATCCTGCGCCGCGGCCGCGCATACGGGCGCAAGATCGACCGCGCCGCCGCGCTCGACCCGTCCACGCCGGACCCCGAGGCCGGGCTCCAGTTCATCTGTCTCAACGCCAACATCGCGCGCCAGTTCGAGTTCGTGCAAGGCGCCTGGCTCGCCAACGGCAAATTCGCGGGGCTGACCGGAGAGCAGGATCCGCTGCTCGGGAACCGCCAGCCGTTTCCGGTCCCGCCCGTCAGCGCGGCGCCCCAGCCCACCGACGGGTTCACGCGTCCTTCCGCGGATCCCGCCTGCCGCCGCGCGACCGGCTTGCCCCGGTTCGTCACTGTGAAGGGCGGGGCCTATTTCTTCCTGCCCGGACTCGCGGCGCTGCGATGGGTTACCAATCTCTGACCCCTACGCCACCGGGTCGCTCGTCCGCGTCTCGTCCGTGTTCGCCCCGAAAACCTCGTCGCCGGTCGGCTCGACGTGCCCGACGCCGTTCATCTTCTGGCGGAAGGCCGCAAGCTCGTCGTACATGCGCTTGCGCGCCCGGCTCTGGTTGCCGAGCGGCCGATGGTCGGGCAGGCAGTGCCAGGGGTTGAAGCGCAGATTGCGGGTGAAGGCGAACTGATCCGGGTGGTCGAACGATTGCCTCGGGATGCGCAGCGTCGCGACCGGAACCCGCGGCGAGAGCCGGGTCGGCCAGAGCACGGCGTTGTTCTCGATCGGCATCAGGAACGGATCGGCCTGCAACTGGACGCGTAGCTCGAACTCGACGTCCGTGCGGTCGAGAGTCCGAACCATGTTGTCGCGCAAGTAATTATCCGCCGGATGAAACGGCAGGCCGGGGATCCACTTCGAGACCTTGGTCATCGGCCAGAAGCTGTATTGCATCGCCTGTCCCGGCCCCATGAGATAGGGCACGCAGGAATAATAGGTCTGACCGAGGGGATTGGTCTGAGTCTCGTTCCAGAGGCCCTGCATGACGAAGTCGAGCAGGTGCGGCTCGCGCGGGTCGAGGAAATAGAAGACGGGCAGATGCCGGCGGCTCCAATATTGCAGCCGGGCGTTGGCCTTGACGTCCGGCGTGACGAAGGTCGGCGTGCAGACCGCGGTGAAGTCCTGCGTGCGCTTCTCGTCGTCCCAGAGTTTTTCCCCCGGCACGCCCATGACCTTCACGCTGATGCTGCCGAAGCCGACGTCGTTGATGTCGGGCTCGATATGCGGACCGGGTCCGGAGAAGCGAACCCAGCAGCGATAGGTCGCGGGCGTTTCGAACAGCCCGCGGCGCAGGGCGTCGGGCAGTCCTTCGTGAATCTGGAGTTCGCCGCGAACAAGCCCATGCGTCTTGGTGTTGCCCGCCCGCTCGAACCCGCCGCGGGGAAAATCGCGCGCCAGGTGTCGGCGCATCTCGTCGATCATCGTCTGCGCGGCCTCCTCTTCTCCGGGAAGCGGCGTCTCTTCGGCGAGGGCCAGCGGCTCACGGCTGCGGCGGACGTTGATGAGCCAGGTCGCCGCGAGCGCGAGCGGCGTCCGGAAGACCGCGTTGAACGCTGGGCGCAGATACGGCTGCTCGAGCCTCCGTTCGAGATGGAGGAAGATTTCCAGCAGACGATGAAGCAACCGGAGGATCACCGGACGTCTCCCCTTTGGCCGAAACCACTCCTCCGCAGCGTCCGAAATCGCCCGCGCCGCATATACGCGGCCACGGGCCGATCGACGGAATGGAAGCGTCGTCGATTGACTATACGATTCCGCGCCTCACTGCGATGTGACGCTGCGCACGGCGAACGCAGTCCTTGTGCGCCAGATGTATCCCTGCAAGGTTGCGCCGCTTCGGGAGTGGCGCGACACTGGTCGCGGTCAGTCAGCGCCATGCACTTGCTGCGGCGCAACGGCCGCCGCGTATTGGGAGGCGGGCATGCTCGAATGGGCGCGGGTGAGAAGCACATTGCTTGCAGGGCTATTCGACGCCGCGTCCTTCCCCCAGGCGGACGAAGACTTCTTTCACGACATGGACAACGGCGTCCAGCTGACGACGGACGAGGTCAAGGGCCGCAACATGTGGCTCGTCTGGACCGGCGGCGACGACCGGTTCTGGGATCAGGTGACCCGAAGCAGTCTCGCCACCTTCGACCTTCTCAAGATCGTGACCTCGCATCCCAGCCAGACCTACTGCGACGGGCGGCGCTGTGACCGGGATTCCCGCTGGCGCTGGCTCGGGGCCGTCAACGAACCCTGCTTCGAGACGCCGACCGGCCCGGATCCGAAGCGCTTCGGACTATGGCTCGACGCGCGCGGACCCGGATGCGCGCCCGATCCGTTCGAAAGCGAGACGAAGTATCCTGGGGTCGCCATCGGCGCTCGTGGAACGCAGTTCAAGGACGGATCGACGCTGCCGGTCGGCTCGTATTTCGGCTACGCGAGCGGCGTCGTCGGACTGCGCCTGTTCCCCAACCCGGACTTCGATCAGGCGGCGAAGGACAACTGGGACCCGGAGCGCTACTACACCGACCCGAATTACTATAACGATCCCAAGCTGGTCCGGCCCTATCGGGTCGGCATGGCCTGCAGCTTCTGCCATGTCGGGCCGAGCCCGATCCATCCTCCCGCCGATCCCGCGCATCCCAAGTGGGGTGAACTCAATGCGACGGTCGGCGCGCAATATCTCTGGATGGACCGCGTGTTCGTCTGGGGCGCCGATCGCAAGAACTTCCTCTACCAGCTCATGCATTCCTACCCGCCGGGCACGATGGACACGTCGCTCGTCTCGACCGACTACATCAACAACCCCCGCACCATGAACGCGGTCTATCTGCTCGGGCCGAGACTCGCGCAGGCAAAACTCTGGGGCAAGGAGACCCTCGAGGGACCGCAACTCGGCAACAAACAGTTGCCCGGCTTTTTCGACGCGCCCCATACGTCGTGGTCGCCGCGCGTCCTGAAGGACGGCTCGGATTCGGTCGGGGTGCTCGGCGCGCTCAACCGCGTCTACATCAACATCGGCCTCTTCAGCGAAGAGTGGATGCGCCACTTCAATCCGTTCTTCGGCGGCAAGAGGATCGACGCCATTCCGATCGCCGCCGCCGAGGCCAACTCGGCCTACTGGCGGGCGACGGAAGCGGGAACGCCGTTCATGGCCCAGTACCTGCTCAAGGGCGGGCAGCCGGACCGGCTTGCCGACGCCCCGGGCGGCGATCGTTACCTGACCGCGGACTCCGCGACGCTCGGGCGCGGCAAGACCGTCTTCGCCGAGACCTGCGCGCGCTGCCATTCGAGCAAGCTGCCTGACGAGGCGCGCGCCATGCTCGATCCGGGCGGCTGCTCGGGCCCCGGCTACCTCGCCTGCTTCAAGCGCTATTGGGCCTACACGCAGACCGACGACTTCAAAGCCAGGATGCGCGCGATCGTCGCGGCCCCGGACTTCCTCACCGACAATTACCTCTCGACGGACGCGCGCATTCCCGTGACGCTCTTGCGCACCAATGCGTGCAGCCCGCTCGGCACCAACGCCATCCGCGGCAACATCTGGGACAACTTCTCGTCGGAGACCTACAAGAGCCTTCCCTCGGTCGGCGCGGTCACGGTGCAGGACCCCTTCACCGCGGAGAAATGGCGATACGTCATGCCGGGCGGAGGGCTCGGCTTCACGCGGGTCCCGTCGCTGGTGAGCATCTGGTCGACCGCGCCGTTCTTCGTCAACAATCGCCTCGGTCCGTATTCCGGGGACCCTTCGGTCGAGAGCCGGATGACGGTCTTCGACGCCTCGATTGAACAACTCCTGTGGCCGGAGAGACGGCCGCGCGACCCCGGCTTCGACGGCACCATCGCGCGCACGACCGAGCGGAGCGCGGTTCTGATCCCGAAGCGCAGCGTCCCGGTCGAACTCCAGAATCTGGTCGAGTGGCTGCCGGCCAAACCGTATCAAAAGGCCTTCGACAAGGACGGGAACTTCAGCGTTGGTCCGATCCCGAAGGGGTTCCCGATCAACGTCGCCGCCAACTTCCGGTCCCGGTTCGACATCCCGTTTGGACAACGCAAGGCGCACGACCAGGCCCTCGTGCAGCTCGTGTACGACGCCGCGCGCAACTGGCCAGCTCTCGACGCGAGCGACGACGCCGCGATGCTCGACTGGTTCGGGAAGCTCGGGAAGCCGCTGCGAACGCTGCTCAAGTGCCCGGACTTCGTGGTCAACCGCGGCCATTACTTCGGCACGGACGCTTTCAACGCCGAGGGCCTCAGCGACGACGAGAAGGCCTTCGGCCGGGAGCCGGCGCTGAGCGACGACGACAAGCGGGCGCTGATCGCCTACCTCAAGACGCTCTGACCCATGCCGGACGAGGACGTAACGGTCGACTACGTCGTCGTCGGCTCTGGGGCCGGAGGCGGGGTGGTGGCCGCCCGCCTCGCCGAGGCGGGCATGAGCGTGCTCGTCCTCGAAGCCGGCGCCGATCCGGCGAGCCTTCAGGCCGAGGGCCTGCCGGACGACTACGACGTTCCCGCCTTCCATCCGTTCGCCACGGAAAACAAGGCGATGGCCTGGAACTACCGCGTTCATGACTTTGGCGACGACGAGCAGCGCCGACCCGGCGTCGACGCCAGCGGCCGGCGCGGCGTCCTCTATCCCCGGGCCTCGACCTTGGGCGGCTGCACGGCCCATCACGCGATGATCCTGATGGCTCCGCACGAGTCGGACTGGAACGAGCTCGCCGAGCTGACCGGCGACCCGTCGTGGCGCGCGGAGGCGATGCAGCGCTATTTCCAGCGTCTCGACAACTGCCGCTATCGGCCGGTCTGGCGCTTCGTCTCGCGCCTGACCGGCGGGCGCGTGAACCCGACGGGACACGGCTGGGACGGATGGCTCGACGTTGAAGTTCCCAAGCCTGTCGAGGCGTTCGGCGACCGCTCGCTGGTCAGGACGCTTCTCGGCGCCGTCGCCTCCGACCTGGACGTCGACATGCGATCCGGAATCGTTCGCTTCGCCCGGGCGATCGCGCGGCTGTTCGACCGAGATCGTCGCTTCCTGATCGGCCATGACGATCCAAACGACCAGCGTCTGCAAGGCCGACTCGCCGAAGGCTTGACGGTCGCGCCGCTCTCCACCTCTCGCGGGCGCCGGCGCGGCGCGCGGGAACGCGCGGCGGAGGCGGTGGCGTCGCACGGCTTGCGGGTCGAGTTCGACACCCTCGCGACCCGCGTGCTGTTCGACGAGCGCCTTCGGGCGATCGGCGTCGAATATCGCAAGGGTCGCAGCCTCTACCGCGCCTGCGCCGACCCGAGCCCGGAGCCAGGAGCCTTGCGACGCGTCCTGGCGAGGCGCGAGGTGATCCTCGCCGCCGGCGCCTTCAACACGCCGCAACTCCTCATGCTGTCGGGCGTCGGCCCACCCGACGAACTGGCGAAACATGGCGTCGGCGTGCGGGTCGCGCTCGAGGGCGTCGGGCGCAATCTCCAGGACCGCTACGAAGTCGGTATCGTCCAGTCGACCCGAAAGCCCTGGAGGTGTCTCGACGGCGTCGCGTTCGAAGTCGGCGACCCGGCCTATCAGGCGTGGAAGCGCGGACGCGGCATGTATCGATCGAATGGCGCCGCGGTCGCCTTTTCCCTGCGCTCCAGGGCGGCGCTCGCGCGGGGGGCGGCGCCGGACCTGTTCGTGATGGGGCTCGTTACCCGCTTCTTCGGCTATTTCACCGGCTATTCCGACATCATCCGCAAGAGCCGCAACGACCTCACATTCGCCCTGCTCAAGGCGCATACGAACAACCGCGGCGGCCGCGTGCGCCTCTATTCGGCCGATCCCCGCGATCCCCCGGCGATCGATTTCCGCGGTTTCGAGGAAGGGACGGACTCAGGCGGCGAGGACCTCGATGCGGTCGTCGAGGGGATCGAGCGCGTGCGCGGGATGACCCACAAGATCCGGGGCGTTCTCGCGCCGGAGGACACGCCGGGCGCCGACTGCGACGACCCCTCCCGGCTCAGGGACTTCGTCCGCCGCAACGCATGGGGCCATCACGCTTCCTGCTCCTGCCCGATCGGGCCGCGGGAACGCGGCGGCGTTCTGTCGAGCGACTTTCGCGTACACGGGACGCAGGGGCTGAGAATCGTCGACGCCAGCGTATTTCCGCGAATCCCGGGATTCTTCATCGTCTGCGCGATCTACATGATCGCCGAGAAGGCCGCTGACGACATTCTTCGCGATGCTGGCCGAGACCCGGACACCGTCAGTGTCCTGAAATCCTGAGATGGCGTCGCGCGCCCGCGCAGGGGCAGGCGACTCCGCGAGCGGAGGCGTCGTCAGGGAGGCGAGACGTTCGCCGCCTTGCCTTTGATTTCCGCTTCCACCGACGCCTGTTCGGCGCGCGCCGCCTTCTCGCGCCAGGACGCGTTCGACGGGTCCTTGACGAGGTTGAGCGTGGCCATCTTGGCGGCGACGCGGTAGGCGGCCCGCGCGTCCGGCCAGTCCTGGTTGAGGTCGAAGACCTGGGCCATGGAGAGAGCGGCTTCGTATTGTCCGCCGGCGTAATCCGCGAATTTGGGATCGTCGACGAGGCGGCCCCACATCCGCACCGCCGCGCGATAGGCGTCGATCTGGTCAAGGCCGCTGGCGCGATCGCCGAACAGTCTCGCCGCGTTCGCGAAATCCTTCTGCGAGTCGGGCGGCCCCAATCCTCGGTAGGCGAGCGCTCGCTGAGCTTCGAAATATTTGCGATAATAGTCGAGCGCTTCCTCACTCCGGTTCATGCGATCGAGAATTTCGGCGGTGGTGCGGTACTTCGAAGAGACGAAGTCTCCCCACTGAAGACTTCCCGGCTGCGCCGCAAGGAGCCCCTCGTCGAGCGCGACGCTCTTCTTCAGGAGAGCGAGCGCCTCGGACAGTTCGCCTGCGTCCCGTTTCAAAAGTCCCCAATGCCTGTAGGAGGCGGCGAGGTTCGATTTGAGCGTCAGATCAAGCGGCTCTGACCCCGAAGCCGCAGCCTGCGCGTTGCGCTCGACGAGAGACTGCAAAATCTCGATCGCCTGCGCATAGAGGATTCCCGCCTTCTCGAAGTTCTGTTGCTTCCCCGCCACTTGCGCGATGCGGACATATCCATTCGCCCGGTCCCGCAAAAGGGCCGGGCTGCGGGGGCTCTTGACCAGGGCGGCGTCGCACGTCAGCAGGGCGGCGGCGTAGTCCGTCTCGGCGTCGACCGTACTGGTTTGCGAATCGACATCGCCGATCTTGAGGCGCGCGTCGACGGCGGCGTGGGCGCTCGCTTCTCCGCCGTCGAGGGCGGCGAGCCTCTCGCCGATCTCGAGCGCTTGCCTGTACTCCCGGAGCGCGTCTTGCTGCTGGGCGGGCTTGAGAGCGAGGATATTGCCGGCGCGGATCGTCGCGTCGTAGAGCGCCCGCAGTTGCTCGCGGGAAGTCGGGTTCGATTGACCGAGTTCGATCGCCGCCGCCTTCGCCTGTAGCGCGAGGGCAAGGGACTCCTTGTTGTGTCTCAGTTTCGCCTGAAGGTCGGCCTGAGCGTTGAGCGCCTGGGTCCAGACAAGGTCGGCGGCTGGGGTCTTCACCGCCGCTCGAATGTCGTTGAGGAACTGCCCCGAGATATTCCCGAGACTCTCGGCCCCGGCAGGATCGAGGCTCTTGTCGTCAAAGGCCTGAAGCACCTTTTCGACCAGCGTCTTGGCGGAGGTCATCGCGCTCTTGTCGATCTCCTCCTGCCGCTGCCGCTGCTGAGCGGCCTCGCGCTGCTGCTCCGCCACCAATCGTGCGGCCTCGCGGTTCTGCTCCTGCACGTGCATGATCCACGGCGCGACGACCGCAGCCACGACGGCCGCAGCCGCGACCAGGCCCGTGATCCAGCGATAGAGTCTCGACCGCCGCGACTGCTCGAGCGCAGATCGCTGCGCCTCGATGCTCTCCTCGATCAGCGCCTTCACCTCATCGAACTTGCCGCCGTAGCGCTCGGCCCAGGCCGGCGTCCGCGGCCGGCGGTCCCACCAGGCCTTCGTCTCCTGCGGGGCGGTCAGGCTCGCCTTTTCGCCGTCAAGAAAGGACAGGAGCGTGCGGTAACGGTCGCCGTCCGCGCGCTCCTCGGCAAGCCAACCCGAGCGACCCGCCATGTCCGCGGCGGATCTGGCGGCGCCGCCGCCGGCCAGCACTTTCCACCGCCGCAGCAGGGCTTCGTGCCCGATGTCGACAACGTCGTCCTCCGCGACTGGCGTCGCGAGCGGCGGAACGAGAAACGAGCACGAAGGCGCGCGGAACGTATCGAGCACCGCGCGCAGGTCGGCCTCCGAAACGCCCGCCTCGGCGAGAAGCGTCTTGAAGCGTCGGCCGCGGCGGATCGCGCGGCCCTCACGGTCGAGTTCCGACAGCGCGCGAAAAGCCTGCTCGGCGGCGATTTCCCGGCCCATGCACTTTTGCAGCGTTTCGTCGGCGTGGCGCGACAGCGCCTCCGCGATGCGCCCGATGTCGTCGTAGGTCTGGCGCGTGAGCGCGCGCGATCCGCCGCCGCTGAGGACGCCCGCGCGGTCCCAAAGCCGCATCAGGCAATGCTGGAGGACCGGAAGCTGGTCCAGCTCGTCGCCGCAATCGTTGATGAGGCGCTCGACGAGTTCGGGCTCGATCGAGGCGCCCGCCTTCTCCACCGGCTTCCGGATGACGTCCTCGAGCTGGCTGCGGATGAGGTTCGGAACGAGGTATTGCGTCGCGCTGACCGCTTCCGACAGCCCGTGAAAATAGGAGCAGTCGCCGACGAAGTCGGAGCGCATCGTGATCAGAACGTGCACGTCCTTGAGGCGGCGGCGGTCGGCGTCGAGCAGGATCTGGACGAACTGGGTCGCCTCGTCCCTTGCGCGCACGTCTGCGAGGCTGGTCCGGCGCATCGCCAGACCCGCGAGGCCGAAGCGGAACAATTCCTCGAACTGGTCGACGACGAGCAGCAGCGAGCGGCCGTTGAGGCCGCCGGCCGCTTCGAGCGCCTGCTCGAAGCTGAAACTCGACTGGCGCAGGGTCCATTCGATCCGGTCGCGCCGGCGCGCCGCGGCGTCGGGGCTTTCGCCCTCGGAGAGTCTGCCAAGGGCGCGCGCGAGCCGGGCGATCGGCGCCGCGCCGGGGCGCATGTCAAGGAACGCCCAGCTCGGGCCGCTGGTCTCGGCGGTCTCTTCGGCGAGCAGGCGCTGGAGGCCTGCGAGCACGAGCGACGACTTGCCGCTGCCGGAGCTGCCGATGACCGCAATGAAGCGCCCGCCTTCGACCAGACGGTAGAGCGCGAAGCTTTGGCGCTCGCGACCGAAGAAGAAGCCGCGGTCGGCGAACACGAAGGGGCGCAGTCCGGGAAACGGCCGTTGCGCGGAAAGCGTCGTTCCATCGTCCGGCGGCGACGGCGTCTTCCCGCCTTCCGCTTCGGCGACGGCTGCCGCGGTCTCGCTCATGGCTTTCCGTCAGACGCGGCGAAATCCGCCAGCAGCGCCAGCGTCGGCTGGCCCAGGTCGGCGAGGTCCACCATCTTGTCGAACTGGCCGTCGGAAAAGATGAGCTGGAGCTTGTCCTTGCTCTTGTGCGCGGCCGGCGGCGGCCCCGCGATCAGGCCGCGGAAGACGAACTGCTGCTTGCGCCCGAGGGACTGCCAGTCCGACAGGCGGTCCGCCTCCGAGCGAACCCAGACTTCCGAAGCCGCGCCCCAGCAGAGCGTGACGGCGTCGCATTTGGCGAGCAGGTCGCCGTTGTAGCGGCGCGAATCCGCGTCGTTGTCGGGCACGGGAATGCGCGGCTTGACCGAGGCGTCCTTCAGCGCTTTCGCGATCACGCCGACATAGTCCTCGTCGGCGGGATGATAGGAGAGATAGACGTCGAACTTTGCGCCCGCCGGCGCGACCGCGGCGGGCCTCGGCGCGGTCTCGGTCAGATACTGGAACAGGTACTCGACGAACTTGCTCAAGATGTCGCTGTCGATCTTGTCGGTCGGAATCTGCCTGTCGAAGCGCTCGAGCGCCTGCAGCCAGTCGCGCTCGACGGCGGGCGCCCCAGACGCTCCGCCGCCCTCGTCGAGAATCTTCGGCGCCCAGATGATGCGCCGCCTGAGTCGCTCGCCGGGCGCCCCTTCCGCCTGCGCCGCCTTCTCGCGGGTGAGCGCGGCCTGGAGCTTGACGATCGGATCGAGCCCCTCGGGCGCGAAGCCTGGTCTGTCGCCGATCAGGTGGACGAAGGCTTCCGCCTTGTCGATCGCATCAGCGAAAAACGCCCGGGCGCTGGCGTCGTCCGGCGGATCCTGATCGGGGTCTGGCGCGACGATGAAGCCCTTGCCCTGCAACTCGTTGACGAGACGGGCGTAGGCCGCCTTCATGTCGCTTGCGGGCTTTGACAGAAACACCGTTCTGCCGTTCGGGACGACGATCGGGGCGACCGGCCGGGGCGCGGGCGAGGCCGGGTCGCCGACGGCGAGCCTCGAAGCGCGCTTCTGAAGGTCGCAGGCAAGTTCGTCGACCTCGGTGAAGAACGGATCGGAGCACTTGCCGCGGTTGAAGTAGGGCGTCACCGCGTTGACGTCGTCCTGGTCGTCCCTCGAGTAGAACAGGTAGCCGTTCTGCCCCTGCACCTCCTGCGGCCGCGCCTTCCAGTCGACGTAGCCTTTGCCGACGAGCAGCATCCGGCTCGCCGGATTCGCGACGCCGGCCGCCTTGCGCAGGTTGAGAAACGTGTCGAACTCCTTGCGGCAATAGGGGCGCTGGAGCCAGTTCGACGACATGACGACGATCAGGAACTCCGCCGCCTTCAGGCCGTCGTCGATGAAGTCGCGGAACTGGTCGGCCTGATCGATGCGTCGCCGGTCGCGCCAGACGCTGACGTTGCGCGCGCCGAGATCCTTCAGCTTTTCACGCAGAGCATTGTCGAGGACGGTGACGAAGCCCTTTCCGTTCGGGTCGCCCAGCAGAACGAGATCATCGTCGTGGGCGTAGGATATGAAAACGACGACGTCGTCAGAGGGCATGGCTGTCCTCGCTTGTCCGAGCGGGCCGCTCGTCCGCTTCCTCTTCAACGACAGTGGCGCCTCCCGCGCCAAGCGTCTGTGAGCGCCCGCACACCGGGACCGACAGATTTGCCCGCCGCTCAGCAGCCGGCGGAGACAGATCCCGAAGCAGAGCGTTCGCGTTCGCCAAGGGTTTAGATGAAGCTTAATGATGAGGGCGTCAATACGGCGGCGCCCGCCGCAACCGGCGCGGCGGCCGAGCCCAGGCGTGCGATCCTTGCCGGCGAGCGCAATCCTCGAGCGCCAATGTGCTTTGGCGCGCAGCGTTCCTCCCGTCGCTTTCGCCGGTGGTCTTGCTCGGAAATGCGCTCTGTCGGAAGACCCTACCGGATCGACTCCGCCGCCGCCCTTTCGATCGCCAGACCCGCCGCGTATTGCCGGAGCCATTTCGCGTAGCCCTCGACGTCGGCGGGGTCGGGTTCGGCCACGTCGAGGTCGGCGTGGGCGAATACGCGGTCGGCGAGATAGCGGCCGAGGCTCTCACGCGCGCCGGTCCGCAGGTATTCGGCGAGCACCGCGATGCCCCAGGCGCCGCCCTCGCTCGCGGTCTCGCCCACCGTCACCGGGGCGCCGATCGCCGCCGCGAGGAAGCGCTGCGCGACGCCGGCGGTGCGGAACATGCCGCCGTGCGCGAACATCGAGTCCAGCTTCACGCCCTCGCTGCGCAGCACCTCCATGCCGAGGCTCAGCGTGCCGAAGACGGCGTAGAGCTGGGTGCGCATGAAATTGGCGAGGGTCAGCCGGCTGCCGGGGGTGCGCACCACCAGCGGCCGTCCCTCGGCGAGGCCGGTGATCGGCTCGCCGGCGAGGTAATTGTAGGCGATCAGCCCGCCGCCGTCGGCCTCGCCCTCGAGGGCTGCGGCGAACAGCGCGCCGAACACGGCGTTCTGGTCGGCCGCGGAGCCGATCGCGGCGGCGAACTGGGAAAACACGCCCGCCCAGGCGCCGAGCTCGCTCGCGCCGTTGTTGCAATGAACCATCGCCACCAGGTCGCCCGCCGGGGTGGTGACGATGTCGAGCTCCTCGTGAACCGCGGTCAGCGGCTTTTCGAGCACCACCATGGTGAAGATCGACGTCCCCGCGCTGGTGTTGCCGGTGCGCGGCGCGACGGCGTTGGTGGCGACCATGCCGGTGCCGGCGTCGCCCTCGGGCGGGCACAGCGGCGCGCCCGGCTCGAGCGTCCCGGTCGGATCGAGCAGGCGGGCCCCTTCCGCGGTGAGCGTCCCGGCGTCCTCGCCGGCGACCAGCACCTTGGGGAACAGCTTCGCCGCGTCGAGGCCGGGCCGGCGCGCGGCGACCATGGCGCCGAACCGCGCCAGCATCGCCGCGTCGTAATCATGCGTCGCCGGGTCGATCGGGAACATGCCCGAGGCGTCGCCGACGCCGAGCGCCTTGCGGCCGGTGAGGCGCCAGTGGACGAAGCCGGCGAGCGTGGTGATGTAGGCGACGTCGGCGACATGGGGCTCGTCGTCGAGAGCCGCCTGGTAGAGGTGCGAGGCCGACCAGCGCAGCGGAAAGTTGAAGCCGATCGTCCGGGTCAGTTCGGCGGCGGCGCGCTCGGTGTTGGTGTTGCGCCAGGTGCGGAACGGGACGAGCAGCCTGCCGTCCGCGTCGAACGCCAGATAGCCGTGCATCATCGCCGAGACGCCCAGCGCCCCGACGCGCGCGAGCCGCACGCCGTATCGCCGTTCGACATTCGCCGCGAGACTGGCGAAAGCGGCGGAGAGGCCGGCCCAGATCGCCTCCTCGGAATAGGTCCACAGCCGGTCGACGAACTGGTTCTCCCAGCCGTGGCCGCCGGTGGCGAGAACCTCGTGGTTCGGGCCGACGAGGCACGCCTTGATGTTGGTGGAGCCGAGTTCGATGCCCAGCGAGGTGCGGCCCTCCGCAATCATCGCGGTTACGTCAGCGCGCGGTTCAGTCATCGGGGATCCATCGTCTCGAGAGCAAGCCCGCGCCAATCGCCAGACTCGCGGCTCGACGAAGGCCGAGACAAGCGCGCCGAGAGGCGCCCGTCAATCCCCCGAACTCGAAAGCTCGCCGCAGGCTTGAGCGGCGGCGAGCGGATCGAGCGCGCTACCGACCCATCAGCAGCGCGACGGCGCCGACGAGCACGATCGCCAGCGCGAGGCTCGCCAGCAGGACGTAGCGGACATTGTGGCCGGTCACCCCGGCCCGCACCCGCACGCTGCTCCGCTCGGTCACGACCGGCTGTTCTTCGGGATTCATGATCGCCTCCGTTGGCGAGCGCGCGAGACGTCCCGGCGCCATCAGGAAGACGAGCAGGGCGAAACGGCGGTCGCGTTCAGTCATTGGATGCATCGGCTGGCGCCCCATGGCGGGCGAAGTCGGGGTAACCGCCTCGCCGCCGATTGGTTCCGACCCTGCCTCGCATTGACCCCGGCGGTCAGCGCGGCGACGCCTCGACGCGGATCACCTCGACCACGCGCCGGGTGGCGGGCTCGACGATCGCCACCTCGCCGTTGGCCGCGGCGTAATGATAACCGCGATATTCCGGAACGAGATCGGCGACGCTGGCGGGCAGGGCCTGCACGTTGACGTCGCCGGGCAGAGGCGCGCCCACCGTCGCCTCGATCGGATCGGCGTGACGCGGCGCCGTGGCGAGCAGCGCAGTCGCGATCTCAGCGGCGGCGCTCGCGGACAGGGTCGACGACCCGGCCGCGCGCACCCGGCCGGCGTCGACTGGACCATTGGCGCCGCCGGTCGCGGCGTCGTCGCCTCGGCCCGGCTGCCCCTGCGCCGCGCAGAGATGGACGCCCGCGACGCTCAGAGCGAGGACCAGCGTCGCGGCGAAAACGTGCCTCATCGGCTTTCTCCAACCGCCCCGATCGGTAACGGCTGAGTGAGGCGTCCAGTTCCCGCAATCGGCTCGGATCGACCGGTCAGCCCGCCTTGCCCTCCAGCCGCGCGCGGGGAACGACAAGACGAATCGACAGGCCCTTCATCTCCCAGTCGCGCTTGATCTCGCCGGCGAGCTGCATGTTCACGGCGATGCGCGAGAGCACCCCGCCGAAGCCTTCCGGGCCCGCGGGCGGGGAGACGGCCGGCCCGCCGCGCTCCGTCCAGGACAGCGCGACGCTGTCGCCCTCGACGGAGGAGACGACGTCGATCGTGCCCTCGTCGGTCGACAACGCGCCGTATTTGGCGGCGTTGGTCGCCCATTCGTGCACCAGCAGGGCGACGCTCGCGACGGCCGAGCCCTCGACCGGAACGTCCTCGCCGGAAATCGAGATGCGCGAGCGGCCATGTTCGGTCGGGCTGTCGAACGGAGCGACGATCGTCTGGATCAGGGAGTGGAGGGTCGCCGGCTGCCCCGTCGGATCGACGACGCCGTGCGAGAAGGTGAGCGAGTGCGCGCGCGCGAGCGCGGCGAGCCGTTCGCGCGCCGATTCCGCCAGTTCGCCGACCGAACGGGCGGAGCGCGCGCTCAGGCCGACGATGCTGCTCGACAGGGCGAACAGGTTCTTCACCCGGTGGCTCATCTCCCGCAGCAGCAATTGCTGGCGTTCGCGCGCCTTGGAGAGTTCGGTGATGTCGCGCGCGATCTTGGAGGCGCCGACGATCCGGCCCTGTTCGTCCTTGATCGGCGAAATCGTCAGCGAAATGTCGATCAGGCTGCCGTTCTTGCGCTGGCGCACCGTCTCGAAGTGACGCACCGCCTCGCCGCGTCGGATCTTGTCCAGGATCGCCGGCTCTTCGTCGACCCGTTCTTCGGGGATGATCAGCGTCACCGGCTGGCCGACGGCTTCGTCGGCGGAATAGCCGAACAGCCGCGCCGCGCCATCGTTCCAGCTCAGGATCACGCCGTTCAGGTCCTTGGACAGGATCGCGTCGTCGGACCCTTCCACGATCGCGGCGTAATGCAGCGCGGCGAGGACACGATCGCCGGCGCCCGCGCGTTTCCGCTGCGCCGCGTCGTCCCGCTCCGGCCGCAACCGCGGGGGAAAGCGCTCTTGTTCCATGTTGCTCATAGTCAAGCTTTCCGACGATGGTTTTGAACGGGGGGCGCCCGACGTCTGGACGTTTACCAAGTCATGTAGGAAGCTGAAGCTATTGTGTAAGCCGTACGGAAACGATTGCATAAGCTATAAGTTTACAATCGTACACGCAACTTGGCCCGCGCTGGGGCGTGCAACTTTCCGCAACAGGAACATTGCAGCGTAACCGCCGTTAGACAAGTCGAAGGAACGCAATCATGACGGCGCAGCCGAGAGCGAACTGGAAGGGCTACCTCAAGATCGCTGAACTCACCTGCCCGGTCGCGCTGATCGCCGCGGCGTCGTCCTCGGAGCGGATCGCCCTGCATACGGTTCACCGCGAGACGGGTCACCGGCTCCGCCGCCAATTCGTCGATTCCATGACCGGCGACGCCGTCGACCGCGACGATCAGGTCAAGGGCTACGCGATCGACCGGGACCAATATGTGACGCTTGAGCCGGAAGAGGTGGAATCGACGGTTCCGGCGAACGACAAGACGCTCCTGGTCAAGGCGTTCGTCGGTCTTTCGGACGTCGACGACGTGTATTTCGATCGGCCCTATTACCTCGTCGGGTCCGACCGCAGCGCCGGCGAGGCGTTCGCCCTGATCCGCGAGGGCCTGCGGGCGACGAGGACAGCGGCGATCGCCGAAGCCGTCCTGTTCCGCCGCGCGCGCACCGTGCTCGTGCGGGCGTTCGAGGGCGGCCTGGCGGCGAACACCCTGCACTTCGACTACGAGGTCCGCAGCGCCCGCGAAGCCTTCGCCGAAGTGCCGGACATGACGATCAAGGGCGAGATGCTCGACCTCGCCGGCCACATCATCGAAACCAAGCGCGCCGCGTTCGATCCCGGCGCTTTCCACGACCGCTACGAAGCCGCGCTCGCCGAACTGGTCAAGGCCAAGCTCGACGGGCGCGCTCTGCCGGCGCCGCCGCGCGCCCGGCCCAAACCGCCCGCCGACCTGCTCGCGGCGCTGCGTGAGAGCGCGGGTCTGACCGGCGCGGCGGAGGTCAAGCGCCGTCCGCGGAAGGAGTCGGCGAAAGCCGCACCGCGCAAGAAGGCGAGCTGACATGGCGCTGGAGCGTTACCGCGCCAAGCGGAATTTCGCCGTCACGCCGGAGCCGGAGCCCGCCGCGCCGGTCTCGCCCGATCGCAACGCGGGCCTCGGCTTCGTGGTCCAGAAGCACGACGCGCGGCGTCTGCACTATGATTTCCGGCTGGAGCTCGACGGCGTGCTCAAAAGCTGGGCGGTCACCCGCGGCCCCAGTCTCGTCCCGGGCGAGAAGCGGCTCGCGGTCGCCGTCGAGGACCACCCGCTGGAGTACGGCGGCTTCGAAGGTACGATCCCGAAGGGGGAATATGGCGGCGGCGCCGTGCTGATCTGGGACCGCGGCTCGTGGACGCCGGTTGGCGACCCGCACAAGGGATTGGCGAAAGGCCACCTCGAATTCGACCTTCGCGGCGAAAAGCTGAACGGCCGGTGGAATCTGGTGCGGATGCGCGGCAAGCCGCGCGACAAGCATGAGAACTGGCTGCTGATCAAGGGTCACGACGAATTCGCGCGCGACGAGGGCGAACCGGACATCCTCGAAGAGCAGCCGCTGTCGGCGGCGACGGGACGAGCGATCGACGAGGTGGCGCGCGATCCGCCGGGCTGGTCGAAGGACGGCCCGATCCAAAACGATCCCGCGCCGGTCCGCGGCGCGCCGTTCGACGCGGGAGCGCTGCCCGGCGCGCGCAAGCGCCGGGCGCCGGCCTTTCTGGAGCCGATGCTGGCGACGCTTGCGAATGTCCCGCCGAAGGGGGACGGGTGGCTGCACGAGGTCAAGCTCGACGGCTACCGCATCGAGGCGCGGATCGCGGACGGCCGCGTCCGGCTGATGACCCGCTCGGGGCTCGACTGGACGGACAAGCTCCGGCCGGTCGCGGAGGCGGTCGCGGGCGTCGCCGCGCGGGACGCGCTGATCGACGGCGAACTCGTCGTCGAGGTCAACGGCGCCTCCGACTTCTCGGCGCTGCAACTCGCGCTGAGCGAGGGCCGCTCCGACGGCTTCGTCTACTACGTCTTCGACCTCATGCAGCTCGACGGCTGGGACCTGACCGGGACCCCGCTCGAACGGCGCAAGGAGGCGTTGCAGGCGATCGTCGGCGAAGCGGGAGCCGTCGTGCGCGTCAACGGCCATTTCGACGAGAGCGGCGAGATCGTGCTGCACCACGCCTGCCGGCTCGGGCTCGAGGGGATCGTCTCCAAGGAGCGGAATTCCCTCTACCGCTCGGGGCGGAGCCGCAGCTGGATCAAGTGCAAGTGCTCGGCGCGGCAGGAGTTCGTCGTCTGCGGCTACGTCCCCTCGTCGGCTTCGGCGAAGGCGATCGGCTCGCTCGTCCTCGGCGTCTACGAGGGCGAGGCTTTGCGCTATGTCGGGCGCGTCGGCACCGGCTTCAGCGCGACGGTCGCGAGGGATCTGTTCAGCCGTCTGGAAAAGCAGCGCTTGGAGAAGAGCCCGTTCGCCGACCGCCTGGCGCCCGACCAGAGCCGGCAAGTGCGCTTCGTCCAGCCGGAGCTGGTGGCGGAGGTCAATTTCCGCGCCTGGACTTCGGACGGCCTCCTGCGACACGCCTCGTTCCGCGGGCTGAGGGAAGACAAGCCCGCGCGCGAGATCGTGCGGGAGGCGGAGCCGTCCGAGTCGGCGCATCAGCCGGAGCCGAGAACCGTGACGCTGACCCATCCCGACCGCGTGTACTGGCCCGAGGACGGCGTGACCAAGGAAGGGCTCGCCGACTACTACGCCGAGGTGTGGAGCCGGATGGCCCCCTTCGTCGTCGAGCGCCCGCTGGCGCTGGTGCGCTGCCCCGACGGCATCCATGGGCAGACGTTCTTCCAGAAGCACGCCTGGAAGGGGCTGAGCGGGGCGATCGCGCTCGCGGCCGATCCCCAGGAGCCGGGTGAGCCGCTGATTGCGATCCGCGACTTCGACGGCCTCGTCGGCCTCGTCCAGGCGGCTGCGCTCGAGATCCACCCGTGGGGGTCCACGCTCGCGGACTGGGAGCGGCCGGATACGATCGTGATGGATCTCGACCCCGGCGACGACGTCGCCTGGGCGGCGGTGGTCGAGGCGGCGAACGAGGTGCGGGACCGGCTCGAGCGCGCGGGCCTCGCGGCCTTCGTCAAGACCTCGGGCGGAAAGGGCGTGCATGTCGTTTCGCCGGTGAAGCCGAAGGCCGCCTGGCCGGCGGTCAAGGCGTTCACCAAGGCGATCGCCGACTCGATGGCGGCGGACAGCCCGGACCGCTACGTCGCCACCATCGCCAAGGCGAAGCGGCGCGGCAAGATCCTGGTCGACTATCTGCGCAACCAGCGCGGCGCGACCGCCGTCTGCGCCTACTCGACCCGGGCCCGGCCGGGCGCGGCGGTTTCGATGCCGGTCGGCTGGGACGAGCTCGAGGCGGGTCTCGGGCCGGCGTCGTTCACCGTCCTCAACGCGCCGGCGCGGCTGGCGGCGCTGAGCGCCGATCCCTGGGCGGGGTTTCGCGAGGCCGCGGCGCCGATCGAGCCGGCGAAGGGCCGCCGGCGCGCGGAGTGAATCGGATCACCGCTTCGGCGGCTTGCGGGTCTTCCCTTCCTCCTTCACGCTCCGCCGCAGCGCGTCCATGATGTTGACCACGTTGTTCGGCGCGCGTTCGCCCTCGCGCGGCCGGGCCGCCGCGCGCGGCGCCCCCTTCTTCTTTTCCGCGATGATGTCGGCCAGCCGCTCCTGCACCGGATCGCGAACCATGTCCGGGCTCCACGACGCCTTGCGTTCCTCGATCAGCTTTTCGATCAAGTTGAGCAATTCAGGATCGAAGCCGCTCGCCCGTACGCCCGAGAACATCGCGCTCGGGTCCCGCACCTCCTCGCCGTACCGCAGGGTCCACAGCACAACGCCCCGGTCGCGCGGGCTCAGCACCACCGCCCGCTCGCGCCGGTGCAGCACCAGCCTCGACACGCCGAGCGTCCGCTTGGCGGCCATCGCGTCGCGAATGACGCAATAGGCCTCTTCGCCGACCGGGTCGTCGGGGACCAGGTAGAACGGCGTATCGTACCAGATCCAGTCGATCGACTCCGCCGGCGCGAAGCCTTCGATGTCGATCGTGCGCGCGCTTTCCAGCCGGACGGATTCGAGCTCCTCGTCCTCCAGGACGAGATAGTCGTTCTCGCCGCGCGCGTAGCCTTTCGCTTCCTCGCCTTCGTCGGCGGCGCGCCCGGTCTCCTCGTCGACATAACGGCTGACGACCCGGTTCCCGGTCTTGCGGTTGAGGGTGTGAAAACGAATCTTCTCCCGGTCGCTGGTCGCCGGGATCAGCGCCACCGGGCAGGTCACCAGCGACAGCTTCAGGTAGCCCTTCCAGAAGGCGTGCAGCGCCATGGCGATCCCCGAGCGAAATGATCGGGGTCAACGCGCGTCCGACAGGCCGGTTCCGGATCGGCGAGATCCGGGCGGCGTCAGTCGCGGTCGCGCTCGGTCCGCCTGCGCGCCGCCTTTTCCTCGGCGTCGAGTTCGGCAAGCAGCGCCTCGAAACGCGCCGGCAGCGGCTGGCGCAGGAGATCGTCGTAATGCGAGCGGAGCGCGCGTCCGAGCGCATCCAGGGGTTTCCCGTCGAGCGTGGTCTCGCGAGCGTTGCTGTCCTTCGGCGCGCTGGACTTTGTCATATGATCCCCTTCGGGGCTTCGGCGGCCCGCGACGCCCTCCACAGGCAGAACGCGGCCCGAGAGCGAAGCGTTTCACGGGCGCGAACAAAAAGACGCCAGGCCATCGTCGCTCCGCAGGCAGGCCTTGTTAAATAGGTATTTTCCACAATTGCGGGAACCGGGTCGAGGGCCAAATTAGGCGTATGCGGCGAAACAGGCAGGGCGTCGCTCGAGCGTGGCCCGCCCGTCGAGAAGGATGGAAGCCCAAGATGCCAATCTCCACCGATATCCGTTCCGCACTTCCCTGCCTCCGGCGCTTTTCCCGCGCCCTCAACGGCAGCCTCGCCATCGGCGACGCTTATATCGAGGCCACGCTGCAACGGCTGGTTTCCGACCCGCTCGCCTTCCCGCGCGACGTTCCGGCGAAGATGGCGCTCTATCAGATGTATCTTACGGTATGGTCGGGCGCGCGGCTTGGCGCCGCCGGTCGAGACTCTTCCGAGGCTTCCGCCGTCGACCGCAAGCTGGCGGCCCTGTCGCCGCAGACGCGCCTCGCGTTCCTGCTGCACACCGTGGAAGGCTTCTCGGTCGCCGACACCTCGGCGATCATGGGGTTCGACCGCGGCCGCGTCAGCCGCCTGCTGGCGCGCGGCGCGGGCGATCTCGCGAAGGAGCTGGTCGCCCGGGTGATGATCATCGAGGACGAGCCGATCATCGCGATGGACCTGGAAAACATCGTCGAGGACCTCGGACACGAGGTGGTCGGCGTGGTGCGCACCCGTCGCCAGGCCGTCGCCCTCGCGGCGGAGCGGCAGCCGGAGTTGATCCTCGCCGATATCCAGCTCGCCGACGGCAGTTCCGGCATCGAGGCGGTCAACGAGATCGTCGGCCGGAGCAGCAAGCCTGTGGTGTTCGTGACCGGGCATCCGAGCCTCTATCTCGCCTCGACGGAAAACCGTCCCGAGCCGGCGTTCCTGTTGTCGAAGCCGTTCAGCCCCGACTCGGTGCGCGCGGCGGTGAGCCAGGCGCTGTTCTTCGAGCGCAAGGCCCGCGCGGCCGCGTGAGCGGCCCGATTGCCGGTGAAAAACGCCGCCGTCGCTTTCGTGCGCCGGCGGCGTTTCCTTTGCGGGGAACGCTAGAAGGGTCCGGGAGGGGCCTCCGGCGGGCCGCTCGGCGGGCTCTCCGGCGGCGCCGGCGGGGTGATCACTTCCGGGCCCGGCGCAGGAATCTCCGGCGGCAGTTCGTGCGGCGGCTGCTCCGGCGGCGTCGGCGGCCGGATGACATCGGGCGCCGGGGGCGGGTCGTCGGGCTGCGGCGTCGTCGGCATGGATTTCCCTCTGCTTCTGATCTGCGGCGAGACGCCGGCCTGGCGTCTCGCCCAATCAGCTATGAAACCCGTCGCTCTCGACCGGGGTTCCGCCGCGGTCTGCGGCGCCGGCCGGGTCGGTGGCGGCGGACACCTCGATCACCACGTCATGGCCGGCGCGCAGGTCGCCGCCGGCTTCGCCGACCGCGACCTCGAACGCCGCCTCCTGGGTCACGTAGGTCATGCCGGGCTGGCCGTCGCGCGCGACCGACCACTGGTCGCCGTCACGCTTGATCCTGTAGGCGACGCTCGCCATGGCTAATCCTCCCTAGGGTTGCCCGTTGCCGCCGCCCGCGCCGTACACGTTCCCGGTCGCGTAGCTGGCGTCGTCGGCGGCGAGCTGGACGTAGATCGAGGCGAGTTCGACCGGCTGCCCCGGACGGCCGAGCGCCGACTGGCTGCCGAACCTCTCGAGCTTCTCCATGGTGGCGCCGCCGCTGACCTGAAGCGGCGTCCAGATCGGGCCCGGCGCGACGCCGTTCACCCGGATGCCGCGGCTCGCGAGCTGCTTCGCCAGCGACTTCACGTAATTCATCGTCGCCGCCTTGGTCTGGGCGTAGTCGTACAGGTCGGGCGACGGGTCGTAGGCCTGTTCGGACGTGGTCGCGACGATGGTCGAGCCGGGCTTGAGATGCGGCAGCGCGGCGCGGATGATCCAGAACGGCGCGTAGACGTTGGTCTTCATGGTGGCGTCGAAGTCCTCGCTGGTGACGTCGAGGATCGAGGGCCGCGTCTGCTGACGCGCCGCGTTCATCACCAGGATGTCGAGGCCGCCGAGCCCGCGCAGGCTCTCGTCCACCAGCCGGCGGCAAAACTCCTCGCTGCGCAGGTCGCCCGGAATCGACAGGCCGACGCGACCCTCCTGCCGGATGAGGTCGAGCACCTGGCGCGCGTCCGGCTCCTCCTCGGGCAAGTGGTTGATCGCGACGTCGGCGCCTTCTCGGGCGAAGGCGATCGCCGCGGCGCGGCCCATGCCGGAATCGCCGCCGGTGATCAGGGCCTTGCGCCCGGCGAGCCGGCCGGAGCCGCGATAGCTCTTTTCGCCGTGGTCGGGCGCCGGATTCATCCGGCTCGCGAGCCCCGGCCAGGGCTGCGACTGACGCTCGAAGGGCGGCTTCGGGTATTTCTCTTTCGGGTCGACCGCCTGGATCGCCGAGTCGCGGCTCGCGCCGGCGCCGGACGCGCCGGCGTTGTAGGCGAAAGCCGGACCGGTCGCCGCAGCGGCGAGGCTCACGCCTCCGCCGACGACTGTGCGGCGAGACAGGTCTCCGCGTTCTGAATGGCTCATGACGAGGCTCCGGTTCGCGTCGGCGCGCCTCGCGGGCGCCGCCGGTTCGCCGCTAGACGCGGCAGACCCGCCGATCGTTCCGGCGCGCCCCGGCGCGGCCGGGTAATTTTCCGACGGAACAGGCCGCCGTCCCGCGCGTTTCGCGCCTCTCGGCGCGACCCCCGCGCCGTTCGAAAGGAGACGACCATGGCGTCGCACGAATCGAAGGCGCAGAAGGAGACGGTCGGGCGCGTCATGCACGAGTTCAAGCACGGCGAGCTTCGCTCGGGCGGCGGCAAGAAGGTGGCCAACCCGAAGCAGGCGGTGGCGATCGCGCTGAGCGAGGCCGGGGCTTCGAACGAGCAGACCCCGGCCGAGAACGAGCGCCGGCTGCGCCGGACGAAGGCGAAGGAGCGGCGCGGCGAGACGGCGCAAGCCGAAGCGGAGGGCCCGGCCCGACGCAAGCCGGCGCATTGAGACTCACGTCATCAGGAGCGCGTTGTGTCGTTCGAGCGCCGCGCGCCACAAGGCGGAAGCGTGCGGGACGTCGCCGCCCAGGAAGGCGGCCAGCGCCGCGGCGATGTCCTCGGACGGCGACTTCGCCATAACATCGGACTTTGCGGGCGCGCCAGGTCGACGATCTCCCAGCCGTCGTCGGCGGGCCTGAGCGCGAAGAGCTGGGGCAGGGCGGGGGTTCCGGGCGTGATCATGCCGACCTCCTTGTGGCGGGCCGGCGAAGCGCCCGCTTCAGACAACCGCCCGCCGTCCTCCGCGGTTCCGCGCCGTTCGCGACCTGTGGAACTTTGCGGCAGGAATTCGCGTTTTCCTGAGCGGAACTCTGTTTCCAAGCGCAACTCTTGGCGATGAGGTCGAACGATGGCTCGGGCGCGCTGGTTGACGGTGGCGGCGGTTCTGGCGCTCGTCGCGCCCGCCGCGTCGTCGGTCTCGCCGCAGCGGCTTCCGCCCGACGACAATCCGGCGGAGCTTTTCGGCTACGTGTTTCCGGCAGAGGCCGGGGCCGTCGTCCGAATCCCGGATGCGGTTCGCGCGATCCAGGCCGCAGCCGGCGCGGCGCTCTGCGCTTCCGCGCGCCCGGACTTGCCGAGCCCGGCGCAACGTTGAACGGAAGTCTCGACGGTCAGGGTGAAGCGGGAAACCGGGATGGTGGAGCCAGACGGAATCGAACCGACGACCTCTTCAATGCCATTGAAGCGCTCTCCCAACTGAGCTATGGCCCCATGTTTCCCGTTGCGCAACGGCGGCTTCGATTGGGACGAAGCGCCGAAAGTCTTGCGCGGGCGGCGGTATAACCGCAAAGCTTCCTCCGCCACAAGGCCCGTTGTGCAAAAAAGCGAGCCTCGTCGCATTTCCGTCGTCCGGGACCGCGAACGGCCCCGAACGACGGGAAAAATCAGCCCTCCTCGTCGGGCGCGATGTCGCCGTCGATCAGGTTGCTGACGTCGTCCTCGTCGGTTTCCTCCTCTTCGAGGAAAGAATCGTCCTCAGCGGCGGCGTCGTCCTCGACGTCGATGTCCTCGACCGCGGTCTCGACGGCTTTCTCCTCGCCGGCCTCGACCTCGTCCAGCGACACCATGTCCACGCCCGCCGGCGCTCCGGCGTCGAGGTCCTCGTCGTCCTCCTTGGTCGCCACGCGCGGGCGCATCGCGCCCTGAAAGACCGTGCCGCACTTCGGGCAGACGATCGGATCCTTGTTGAGATCGAAGAATTTCGCGCCGCACGCCTGGCACTGGCGCTTGGCTCCGAGCTCGGGTTTCGCCACGGCGTTCGCTTCCTGTGGTTGGGGGGATTTGGGAAGCGCCGGGTTAGACAGGTCGACGGACCCTGTCAATGCGATTCCTGCCGCCGTCGACAGCGCCCCAAGCCGATGTTACGAGCCGCTCTCCCGTCACCAGAACTGGTCCACGAGCGTGTCTCATTCCTCCCATGCCGGCGAAGCCGCGCCCCTGCGCGCCGTCCGGTCGCCGGCGCTCTCGGGCCGGTTCCGTCCGCCGGGCGACAAATCCATTTCGCATCGCGCCTTTCTGTTCGGCCTGCTGACCTGCGGCGAGACCGCGATCGAGGGCCTGCTCGAAGGCGACGACGTGCTGCGCACCGGCAAGGCGTGCGAGGCGCTCGGCGCCGCGATCGAGCGGCTCGCGCCCGGTCGTTGGCGCGTGCGCGGACCGGGACTCGGCGCGCTGCTTCCGCCGCGCGACACGCTCGACTTCGGCAACGCCGGCACCGGCTCGCGCCTGATGATGGGCGTGGTCGGCGGACACGGGATCACCGCGACCTTCGACGGCGACGCGTCCCTGCGCAAGCGGCCGATGAACCGCATCCTCGATCCGTTGAAGCGGATGGGGGCGCAGGTGCTTTCGGCGGGCGAAGGCGGCCGCTGCCCGATCACGCTCAAGGGCGCGCGCGATCCGTCGCCGATCCTCTACCGCACGCCGGTCCCCTCGGCGCAGATCAAGTCGGCGGTGCTGCTCGCCGGTCTCAACGCCCGCGGCGTGACCACCGTGATCGAGGCCGAGGCCTCGCGCGACCACACCGAAAAGATGCTCGCCCATTTCGGCGCCGAGGTCACGGTGACGCCCGAGGGCGAGGGCCGGCGCATCGATCTCGTCGGGCGGCCCGATCTTCGCCCGAACGCGGTGGTGGTGCCGGCCGATCCGTCGTCGGCGGCGTTTCCGATCGTCGCGGCGCTGATCGTGCCGGGCTCCGAGGTCGTGGTCGAGGGGGTGATGACCAACCCGCTGCGCTCTGGCCTGCTGACGACGCTGATCGAGATGGGGGCCGACATCGCCATCCTCGACCGGCGCGTCGAGGGGGGTGAAGAGGTGGCCGACCTCAGGGTCCGGGCGAGCGCGCTGAACGGGGTCGACGTGCCGGCGGCGCGCGCCCCCTCGATGATCGACGAATATCCGATCCTGGCGGTCGCCGCCGCGTTCGCGTCGGGGTCGACGCGGATGCGCGGCCTGCACGAACTGAGGGTCAAGGAGAGCGACCGGCTCGCCGCAGTGGCCGCGGGCCTCGCCGCGGCCGGCGTCGCGCACGCCATCGAGGGTGACGACCTGATCGTCGAGGGCGCCGGCTCGGCCCCTCCGGGCGGCGGCCGCGTCGCGACCTGGCTCGATCACCGCATCGCCATGAGCTTCCTGGTCATGGGGCTCGCGAGCCGGGCGCCGATGACGGTGGACGACACCGCGATGATCGCGACCAGCTTCCCGACCTTCCGGCCGGCGATGGAGCGGCTCGGGGCGAGGTTCGAAGCCGGGTGAGGCGAGATCGGCCGCGGTCAGGCGGCTGGGGCGATCCTTGCAGCGCGGACCCGCCGGCCGGCGAGACCGGCTCCGCCCAGTCCGAGCAGCATCATCGCCCAGGTGGACGACTCCGGCGTGTCGAAGTCGTTGTAGGCGACGTATCCGTTGGCCCAGTCGTACAGATAGTCGTACTGATTGAAGAAGTGGAAGCCGGTGTTGACGAAAGGCGTCTTGCCGTCGTCGAACTGCACCCAGTCCGGGGCGACCGGCGGCGAGCCCGCTACGGGCATGCCGTCGGCGCCGACGACGAACGTGTAGGACACGGCGGGAGTGATCTCGACCGTGATCGTCGTCCCTTCGGCGATGCAGTTTCCGGTGCTGCAACTCGATTTCAGCGCCGCGCCCTGCGGCGGCGCCAGGAACATGTACCGTATTCCGGTGTCGGTCAGTATGGTTCCGGTCCCGGTTTCGGTGGGGATGCCGGATCCGGACTTCGGGATGACGGTGACCGTGACCGGGACCTTGTTCCAGTCGGACGCCCCGACCTGATTGGCGTCGTAATTCCAGCTCAGCGGATTGGCGAATGCGAACCCGGCGGTGTTGGCCGCGGTCAGTCCCAAAGTCAGTCCCTGCGGCGTGAGGATGTAGCCGGTGCTGTAATTTCCGTTTACGCCGGTGGAGCCCGGCTGGAACGGCGCCGACGCCGTGACGCCCGCGCCATTGACCGCGGTGACGTGCAGGAGCGGATTGTTGCCCGGGATCGAGCCCACTCCGCCGTCCCAGTTGACGGCCTGCGAATCCGCCTCGCGCGCAAAGCCGACGCCGAAGTAGCGGATCGTGAAAGCGGAGGTCTGATCCTGGCAACCGCTCGAGGGCCCATTGGGGCAATACGATTGCGTGGCTGCAGACAGCACCGGCACGGTGATCGTCGCCGTCGTGGCGCCGCTGCCGACCTGGAAGGTGGTGGTGTACCAATCGCCCTGGTACAGCAGATTGCTGCTGGAATAATACATGCTTCCCGGGCCCCGATAGGAGTCGGAGCCGGAGGGCGCCCAGGTCGTCTGATCGACGATGACCCCTGTCGATCCGGTGTCGACGGTGAAGAGGTTCGTCCCGCCGTTGTCGAAGGTGACGTCGATCAGCGGAGATCCCTGAAACTGGCCGCCGGCGACGTCGGAAACCGGGATCGTCACCGTCGCCGTATTGCTGTAGGTCGGGTTTGCGTGGGCCTGCGTCGCCGAAAGCCCGAGCAGCACGCTCCAGGCGAACAGGGGGCGCATCGTGGGCTGATGCATTTCGGACTCCGGCGGGCTCGAGGTCCGGTTTCTGCCGCCGGCGCCCCCACCCAAGCAGGTTACTCGCGAGGTCGCAAGGACTCCCTCGCCCCCCATCGGAGACAGGTCGATCGCCGGGCGCAACTGGCTTCCGAGCGCGCCCTGGGGCGACCAAGCGCCGCCCTCAGCGCCCGGTAAACTTCGGCTTCCGCTTCTCCATGAACGCCGCCGCGCCCTCGCGCAGATCCTCGGTCGAAAAGGCCGCCGACTGCGCGGTCGCCTCGCCCTCGAGCGCTTCGGCGAGGTCGAGCGGCCACGCCGCCTCGAGCTGCGCCTTGATCAGCCGGAGCGCCACCGGCGGACCAGCCGCGAGCCGGTCGGCGAGGTCGAGCGCCTCGGCCATCAGCAGGTGGTCGTCGACCGTCTTCCACACCAGGCCCCACTGGGCCGCGGCGTCGGCGGACAGCGGCTCGCCGAGCAGCGCCAGCGCGCGCGCCCGCGCCGCGCCGATCGCCCGCTGGACGAAGGCGGTCGCGCCGCCGTCGAGCGCCGCGCCGACCTTGGCGAAGCTCAGCACGAACCGGGCCGAGCGGGCGGCGACGACGATGTCGCCCATCAGCGCCAACCCCACCCCGGCGCCGGCGGCCGGGCCGTTGACCGCCGTCACCACCGGCAGGCGCGAGGCGCGCACCCGCGCGATTAGCGGGTTGATCGAGGCGCGCATCCAGTCGCCCACCTGCGCCCCGGCCTCGAACGTCGCCGTGCCGAGCTGCGCGCCGCTGCAAAAGCCCTTGCCCGCCCCGGTCAGCACGACGACGCGCGCCTCCGGATCGGCCTCGACCGTGTCGAACGCGGTCGTCAGGTCGGAAAGCATGGTCCCTGAGAGCGCGTTGAGGGTCTCGGGGTTGTTGAGGGTGAGCAGCGCGATCGCGCCGCGCCGCTCGGAAAACACCATGGTCATCGCTTTTTTTCGTCCCTGTTTGGCTAGAGCGTGCGGGCGATCAGCACCTTCATGATCTCGTTCGCGCCCCCGTAAATGCGCTGGACGCGGCTGTCGCGGAACATCCGGGCGATCGGATATTCGTTCATGTAGCCATAGCCGCCGAAGAGCTGAAGGCAAGTATCGACGATCTTGTTCTCCAGTTCCGACACCCAGTATTTCGCCATCGAGGCGGTCGCCGCGTCGAGCTTTCCGTCGAGATGGAGTCCGATCAGCCGGTCGACGAACGCCCGCGCCACCGTCGCCTCGGTCTTGCACTCGGCGAGCTTGAACTGGGTGTTCTGGAAGTCGATCAGCCGCTGACCGAACGCCTTGCGCTCCTTGACGTAGGCGATCGTGTCCTCGAGCGCCCGTTCGATCACCGCCACGCCGCCGACGCCGATGGTCAGCCGCTCCTGCGGCAGTTGCTGCATGAGCTGCACGAAGCCGAGGCCCGCCTCGCGCCCGAGCAGGTTCGCGGTCGGAACCCGCACGTGGTCGAAGAACAATTCCGACGTGTCCTGCGCCTCCATGCCGATCTTGTCGAGGTTGCGCCCGCGCGAGAAGCCGGGCGCGTCGGCCGTCTCGACGACGACGAGCGACGTCCCCTTGGCCCCCTTGGACGGGTCGGTCTTGGCGACGACGATCACGAGGTCGGCGAGCTGGCCGTTGCTGATGAAGGTCTTCTGGCCGTTGACGACGTAGCTGTTGCCGTCGAGCCGGGCGGTGGTCCGGATCCCCTGCAGATCGGAGCCGGCGCCGGGCTCGGTCATGGCGATCGCGCCGACGCATTCGCCCGAGGCCATCTTGGGCAGCCAGCGCCGCTTCTGCTCCTCGGAGCCGTAGTGAAGGATGTAGGGGACGACGATGGCGTTGTGCAGCGGGCCGGCGAAGCCGCTGACCTGGCGCCGCGCGACCGCCTCCATCAGCACGACCTCGTGGCGGAAGTCGCCGCCGGCGCCGCCGTAGGCCTCGGGCACGGCGAGGCAGAGGAGCCCGGCCTCGCCCGCTTCGCGCCAGAAGGCGCGCTCGACGATCCCGTCGCGGCGCCAGGATTCGACCCGCTCCGGCGGCGCGTGATCGTCGAAGAACCTCTCCACCGACTTCGCGAAGATGACGATGTCGTCATCCTTCAGGAAGTCCGCCCGGTCGATGTCGAGCGCGGCCATCGTGCTCCTCCCGCCGCGCCCGGAGCTGTCGCCGCCCGCGGCCGGCGCGCTACCTATGCCAGCATAATCGCGATCCGGCAAAACCCGGCGGGAGAGACATGGCGTCGCGGGCGATCGTTGCGGGGTCGGCATGGTTCCGTTCGCCAAGCCCGGCGCAAGCCGCTCCTGATCAAGGGCCATCCGCTCGGCGCGACCGGGCTCGCCCTGTGCTACGAGCTGACAAGGCAGCTACGCGGGCGGCGCCGCCGGCCCGACGCAGGTCGAGGGCGCGCGCCACGCGCTCCAGCACAATCTGGGGTTCGGCGGCGCCTGCGTCGTCACCCTCGACGAGCGGACGTGACGGGCGACGAGCCGATCCATGTCCCAGAATCAACCCGTTCTCCGCCGGCGGAGCAGGGCGCCGCCCAGTCCCATCGCCAGAAGCGTCGTCGTGGCGGGCTCGGGCACGACGGTTCCCGACAGCGAGAAGACGGCGTTGAAGGTGGGCGCCGGCGTCGGGGGCGCGCCGACGATGTCCGTCCCGATCCGCAACCAGTCGGGATCGAGCGCCGCGTCCCGGGTCCAGCTCTGCAGATCGGGCGCGAAGGGCGTCCCGGGCACAACCACCGGCTTCGGCGCCGACAGCCAGAGGAAGAGGTCGGCCGGGTCCGTCAACCCGACCTGGGGCACGAAGAAATAGTGACCCGCTTCGAGCGCAAACGGTGAGAAGCTGACGTCGAACGTGACTTCTTCGCCGCTGGCTGAACCGCCGCCCCCCGTCGTCTGGCCGGGTATCGGATGGATGCCGCCCGGCAGCACCGAGTTCGACGCCGTGAAGGACCCGGCCGCCGAAACCGTGAAGGTCAGTTGCCCAGCCCCGCTGTCGCGCGAAGTCAGCGCGACGTCCGACGGAGAATTGACCCGGGTCGGGACATCGGGAGTGCGTCCGAGATCGGAATCCTCTGGAAATACGCGGTAAATCTCCACCACGACCGCGCTGACGTTCGAAGCGCTCGCGCCGCCGGTCAAAAGCCCGGTGAAGCTGGCGCTGGTGAGGCTGACGCTCGTCGGCAGGACGAAATCGTCGGCGGACTCGATCTCGAGCGCGCCGCTCGCGGCGGGGCGGCGGGTCGCGGACGCCATTTTTCCGTCCGGGTCGCCAGTGCTGAAAAAGAACGACGTCGCGGCGTCAGCGGGAATGGAGCACAGGAGCAGCGCTGAGGAAAGCGCCGAGGTCACGGCAAGTTTCGCCATCGGTCCCTCCAGGGTGTGGAATCGGCGGACCAGAAGACAACTTTGAATGTTGAAGACGAACTCTTGAGCCGGCTTGGGTCTGCGTATCGTCCGCCGGACGGAAATGTTGGGGCGAGATCGAGCGGATGTAAAGGCGCAATCGCTGTGACGCTATCGGAGGCAATGCAACGAGCCCTCGATCAGCGGTACGCCCTTGCGGCTTTACCCTGCAGGGGACCGCCGCGCGGCGAACTTCACCTTGGGCACCAGCACGGCGGTCGCCAGCACCAGCAGCGCCACGACGAACATCGAGACGAACGTCACCCTGAGCGAGCCGTCGAGCGCCGCCCGCAGCGCGCCGTCGCCCGCCGTCGCCACGCCGTCGAACAGCTTGCGAAGCTCTTCCGACGAGACGGCGCCGAGGCCGGTGCGCATGAGCCCGAAGTTGAGCACGGCGCCGAACACGGTCGCGCCGAAAGCGCTGCCGAGCGACCGGGCGAACAGATAGGCGGCGGTGACGCTGCCGCGCTCCGACCAGTCGACGATCTCCTGAACCAGCACGATCGAGGCGGTGCTCGACAGC
>CAMFKX010000012.1 GCA_945957375.1 uncultured Roseiarcus sp. | reverse complement strand
ACGCCATCCCCTACGCCGTCGGCTTCGTCGGCATGGTGTGGTGGGGCCTGCGCTCCGACCGCCAGGGCGAGCGCCTGCAGCACCTCGTCATCGCGCTGGCGATCGCCGCGATCGGCATCGGCGGCTCGGCCTTCTTGACCGATCCGACCTTCAAGATGATCGCCATTACCTTCGGCGCCCTCGGCGTATTCGCCGCGCTGCCGATCTTCTGGACCCTGCCGACCGCCTTCCTCGCCGGCGCGGCGGTGGCGCCCGGCATCGCCGCGATCAACTCGATCGGCAACCTGTCCGGCTATTTCGGCCCGTTCGTGATGGGCTGGATCAAGGATCTGACCGGCAGCTTCGCCTGGGGCCTCGTGACCATCGCCGCCTGCGCGGTCGTCGCGATGCTGATCACGCTGGCTTTGGGCCACGACCATCACCTGGAGCGCGCGCCGGAGGCGGCGGAATAGACGGAGGGCCGGAGGAACGGCCGCGAACACGGAGGGCTTTTCATGCTGACGCGACGCCTGTTTGCCGCTTGCGCCCTGTGCGCGGCCGGCGGGTTCCTGGCGACCGGGGCGGAGGCGGAGACCGCCGCGACCTCGGGGCTGAAGCGGACCCTGCTGAAACAGACCGACGGGCCGGTCGAGGGCTACGTGACCGTCGAGATGCGGGTCGACATCGAGCCGGACGCGACGATCGCCCGGCACACCCACCCGGGCGTCGAATCCGGCTACCTGGTCGAGGGCGGGACCGACCTCGCCATCGACGGAATCGGGGCGCTGTCCCTGAAGCCGGGCGACGGCTTCCAGGTTCCGACCGGAACCCCGCACGGCGGAAAAAACGGCCCTGCCAAGACCGTCATCGTCTCCACCTACGTCGTTGAGAAGGGCAAGCCGCTGGCGTCGCCGGCGTAGACCATCAAGGGAGGGAAACATGTCGTTGGAAAAGCTCCACGCCTCCAACGCCGACCAGGCCGACTACTGGAACGGCCCCGGCGGCGCGGTATGGACCGAACATCAGGATTGGCACGACGCGTTCCTGCAGCCGGTCGCCGAGCGGCTGATCGCCGCCGCCGACGCGCGGTCCGGCGAGTATGTCGTCGACATCGGCTGCGGCTGCGGCGCGACGACGCTCGAGATCGCCCAGCGGGTCGCGCCGGAGGGCGAAGCGCTCGGCGTCGACGTGTCGGGGCCGATGGTCAGGCGGGCGCGCCAGCGCACGCCGGAGGATCTGCCCGCCCGCTTCGTCCACGCCGACGCGACGGTCTATGAACTCCCGCCGGGCAACATCGACCTCGTCGTGTCCCGGTTCGGGGTGATGTTCTTCGCCGACCCGGCGCACGCCTTCGCCAACGTCCGCTCCGGCATGAAGCCCGGCGGCCGCGTGGTGTTCGCCTGCTGGCGCGAGGCGCGCGCCAACGAATGGGCGATCGTGCCGCTGCGGGCGGCGCGCGGCCACGCGCCGCCGCTCCCCGAGACGGGGCCGGAAGATCCGGGGCCGTTCGCCTTCGCCGACCAAGGCCGGGTGCGCCGGATCCTGGGCGAGGCCGGATTCGTCGACGTCGATCTCCAGCCGGAGGATTTCGAACTCGACTTCGCTATCGGCCGGGGACTCGATTCGGCGGTCGCGGGCGCCATGACGCACGGGCCGACCGGCCGCATGCTGCGCGACCTGCCGGAGGCGGCGCGGACAGCCGCGGCGGAGTCGATGCGCGCGGCGCTCGCCCCGCGCATGGTCGGCGACCGGGCGCCGGTCGGCGCGGCGGTCTGGATGGTGAGCGCGCGCAATCCGGCCTAGGCGGGCGCCTGTCGCGCCCGCAAGAAGGCGCGCATGGCGAAGGCGGCCTGCTCGGACTCCGGGACATGCCCGGAGCCCACTGGGCAGGCGCGCCGCGCGAGACAGCCTCCGCCCATGCAGTCCCCGCCGGCCGGGCCGCCGAGATGGGCGGCGCAGGCGGGGACGTCGTAGCCGGCGCCGGTGAAGGCGCCGACCGGACAGGCTGCGAGGCACGGCTTCTCCCGGCACGAGTCGCAGGGGCTCGGAAGCGCGACGACCTCGGGCAAGGCCAGCGCTTCGGCGAAGGCGAGCGCGCCGCGCCAGGAGTGCCAGAGCCCGTAGCGCGGGTGGATCATGAGCCCGAGCGGCGACGGATGGACCGGTTCGGCCCGTTGCGCCCAGCGCTGGAACGGCCAGTGGGGCGCCCCCCCGAACGGATAGAGCGCGATCACGCCGAGCTCTTCCGCCAGCCCGTCGATCACCCTGCGGCTGAAGCGGTCGAGCGGATCGCCGCCGCCGTCGCGCGCTTCGGGGCTCGCGGCGAAAGCCTCCCAGCCGCGCCGCCCCACGATTCCGATCAGCGCGATCGTCTGCACGTTCGCGAGCGCGCCGACGCGTTCGTCGGGGCCGAGGCGAAACGCGCCGCGCGGCGCGAGGCCGGCGCGGTCCACGGCCTGGAAAACGGACTCGATCGTGGGCTTTGGCTCGGGCATGATGGCACAGACCTAGACCACGGCGGGCGGTCCCGTCACCAGCGGGAGGGCATGCCTTGGACGCCGCCTATGTCGAGACCTCGGAGGGCGCGTTTCTGGCGAGCCCGCTCACCCGCGGACCCTGGCATCCCGAACACCAGCATGCCGGCCCGCCGTTGGCGCTGATCTGCCGGGCGGTCGAGCGCGCGGCGGCGCCCGAGGGGCTCGCCCATATCGGGCGCCTGACGGTCAACCTGCTCCGCCCAGCCCCCGTCGGAGAATGCCGCATCGAGGTGTCGCAGGACTATCTCGGCCGCAGCGCCGGCCATTATTCCGGGCGCCTGATCGCCCGCGGCAAGGATATCGCCCGCTTCACCGCGCTGGCGCAGCGCGAGGAGACGCTCCCCGTGCCGGTCGGAACGCCCGGCCATCCGCCGCCGCATGCGCCAAAGCCCTGGCGCGACAGCACGCCCGTCACCATGGCTTTCGAAGGCCAGACGCCCGATTTCGGCTACGCCGACCTGGTCGAAAACAGGCTCGCCGAGGGCGTCGCGTTCAAGGGCCCATGCGCGGTCTGGTTCCGGATGAATCATCCGCTGGTCAAGGGCGAGACGCCGAGCCCCTACGAGCGGGTCGCGGTCGCGGCCGATTCCGGCAACGGCGTCAGCGCCTCGCTCGATATCTCGCGATACCTGTTCGTCAACTGCGACCTGACCATCAACCTCTTCCGCCGCCCGGTCGGCGAATGGATCTGCCTCGAGGCGAGGAGTCTGTTCGGCGGCAACGGCTGCGGGCTCGCGGAAACGGCGCTCTACGACGAGGCCGGGGTCATCGGCCAGGCGACGCAGTCGCTCGCGGTGCGGGCGCGGTGAAGGCTTCCCTGCAACGCCGAGACCTCGCGCCGCCGCTCAGGCGAAAAGCGATGCGACGTCGACCGCGACGTCGGGGACGAGCGCGGGACTGACGAGGCCGCCCGTGAGTCGCTCGCGGCGAGCGTAGGCCTCCGCCGCGGGGTCTCGGCAGACCTCGACGGCGCCGCCGCGAATATCGACGATCCAGACCTCCGGCACGCCGAACCGGGCGTAGAGGGCGAGCTTGACGCCGCGGTCGTAGTCGATCGAACTGTCAGCGACTTCGACGAGAAGCAGGACGTCGTCCGCGCCGGGATGGCGATCCGGTAGTTGCCCTTCCGCCGCTTGAGCAACATGACGTCGGGCTGGGGCTCGTTGAACGCGTCGAGACGGAGGGGCGTTTGCGACGTCAGGCAGACCCGGCGCTCGACGGCGAGGGCCGCGAAACGTTCGATGAGCAAGCTCGTGTATCCCGCGTGCGCGCTTCCGATCGGGGTCATGTCGATGATGTCTCCATCGATCAGCTCGACGCGGGGCGACTCCGTCAGGATTCCGGCTTCGGCCATCTTGTAGAAGGCGTCGACGTTCAGGCGATGCCGGTGCGGCGCGGCAGCGCGTTCGAGAATTCCAGCCATGGCTTCTCCCGTTCCTGACGTTAGGCCGGACGGCAGTCCCCGCCAAGGGCGCCACTGTGCGTCCGGAAATGCCTTGCGCGCGGCGCCGATCCTATCGAGCCGCCGGACGGCCGGTCGGGCGCGTCCGAAGAGGTCGAGAACCCCCTCTCGATCCCTGCGTTCACGCAAGGAGCCACGAGACGTCGACGGCGACGTCCGGGACCCGCTCCGGCTTAAGCGCGCCCGTGGAGACCCGCTCGCTGCGCGCGTACGCGCCGCCCGCGGGCTCGCGAAAGACCTCGACGGCGCCGCCGCGAATGTCGAAGATCCAGACCTCGGGCACGCCGAAGCGGGCGTAGAGGGCGAGCTTGACGCCGCGATCGTAGTCGATCGAGCTGTCCGCGACTTCGACGAGAAGCAGGACGTCGTCCGCCGTGGGGCGGCGATCGACGTAGTCGTCCCGCCGGGGCCTGAGGAGCATGATGTCGGGCTCGGGCTCGTTGTACGAGTCGAGGCGCAGGGGCGTCTGGACCGTGAGGCTGACGTGGCCGTCAACCGCCGCGCGCGCGAAGATGCGGATGAGCCGGTTCGTGCGGCCGGCGTGCGCGATGCCGATCGGGGTCATGTCGATGATGTCTCCGTCGATCAGCTCGACGCGCGGCGACTCCGTCAGGATTCCGGCTTCGGCCATCTTGTAGAAGGCGTCGACGTCGAGCCGATGCCGGGTCGGCGCGACAGGGCGTTCGAGAATTCCAGGCATGGCTGTCTCCTGCGCCGGATTGTAGGTCTGGAGATGACGATCGCCAAGCGAAACGCTACGGCGCGATCAACGGTTTGCCAGCGCCGTGTAGAACGCCGTCTCGAAAGCAAGGAAGCTTTCCAGCGCCGCCGGGTCCATGAACGGGAAGAGCTGGCTCGCCCAGAAGCCGGCGACGCCGTTCTTGCGGTCGATCCAGTAATAGAGGTTGGCGAGACCGGCCCAGCCGATCGAACCCGCCGGGCGGCCGGTCGGCGCGTCCGTCTGGTTGACCATGAAGGTCAGACCCCAGGTCTTATCGATTCCCGGAAAAAACTCCGCGTCATGGGTGACGCCGCGGCTGACGCTCGGCAGGCGCCGGATCGTCATGCCGTCGAGGCCGTCGCGCGCGGCCATCGCGACCGTCTCGGGGCGCAGCACGCGGCCGCCCTCGCCCGCCCCGTCGTTCAGCCACATGCGCAGGAAGCGCAGATAGTCGGGGGCCGCGCCAAACAGGGCGCCGCCGCCCATCCACACCTCCGGGGTCTCGGGCAACGTAAAGTCAATCGGGACGAGCCCGCCGTCGCGGCCGCGCTGATGCATCGAGGCGCGCCGCTCCCGCATCGAAGCTGTCGGCACAAAGGCCGTGTCCGCCATGCCGAGCGGGTCGAAGATGCGCGCCTTCAGCACCGCATCGAGCCTTTCGCCGCGCACGGCCTCGACCACCTGTCCGGCCCAGTCGACGCCGATGCCGTATTCCCAGGCTTCGCCCGGATCGAACAGGAGCGGCGTCATCAGCCCCTGTTTGGTCCCGAGCCGCGGGTCCGGCTGATCGTGCTCGGCGGCGAGGCGTTTCAGCGCCGCGTTGAAGAAGGGATAGCCGAAGCCCGCGGTGTGCAGCATCAGCATGCGGGTGGTGATGTCGCGCTTCGGCGGCCGCAGCTTCAGGCCGCCGTCGTCATCGAAGCCTTCCAGCACCTGAAGCGCTCCGATCTCGGGCGCGTAACGCTGCGCGGGCGCGTCGAGGTCGAGGATCCCCTCCTCCACGCATTGCAGCACCGCGGTGCCGGTGATCGCCTTGGAGCAGGAGAACAGAGCGAAGACGCTGTCGAGCGCCATCGGCTGCGGCTCGCCGATCCGCTTCACGCCGGCCGCGCCCGCGTAGGTCGTTTCGCTGCGGTCGGTGGTCATCGCGACGACGCCGGGAACGCCCGGCGCGTCGGCGACGGCCTTGTGCAGAAGCGCGTCGGCGGAGGCGGCGAAGTCGGAACCCATGCTTTCCCCGTCGTGGCGGCTTCGATTGACCCGCTGCGTATCATGATCTACGTCGACGCAGCGAATGCCCGGTAGCGTCTTCGACTCCAATGTCGTGCTGTGCCTCACGTCCCCGGACGTCGTGAAGGCGGATCGAGCTGAGCGTCTCTTGAGAGCCGGGGGCTCGATCAGCGTTCAGGGTCTCAACGAGGCGGCGAACGTCACGCGCCGGAAATTTCTCATGTCCAGGGCTGAAACGAGGACGTTCCTCAGAGGCGTGCAGGCGCTTGTCGCGATCCAGCCGATCACCGTTCAGACCCACGAATTGGGGCTGAACCTGGCGGAACGTCATAAGTTTGCGACCTATGATGCTATGATCGCCGCAGCCGCCCTGATCGCGGATTGCGACACCCTTTGGTCCGAGGACATGCCTCACGGTCTCCTGATCGACGGCCGCCTGCGCATCCTCAACCCCTTTCGGTCCGCGCCATGAAGCCCGCCGTCGCCCCCTCCGCCTTGAAAGTCCAGGCCGCGCTCGGGCCGCGCTTCACCGTGCTGGAATTCGACGCCAGCACCCGCACCGCCGACGAGGCCGCGGCGGCGATCGGCTGCACGGTCGCCGAGATCGCCAAGTCGCTGGTCTTCCGTTCGGCGAGCGGGCGCAGCGTCCTCGTCGTCGCCTCGGGCGTCAACCGCGTCGACGAGAAGAAGGCCGCCGCCGTCATCGGCGAAAAAATTGGCCGCGCCGACGCCGATTTCGTGCGCGAGGCGACCGGCTTCGCCATCGGCGGCGTGCCGCCGATCGGCCACGCGACCGCGCCGGTCGTCCTGATCGACGAGCGCCTGATGGCCTTCGACACGATCTGGGCCGCCGCCGGAACGCCGAACGCGGTGTTCCGCCTGACGCCGGCGGAACTCGTCGAACTGACCAAGGGAACCGTCGCCGCCGTTGCGCGATGATAGAACCTGTCCCGGAGGCCGACATGGCGAACGAAGGCGGACGTATCCGGGTCGGCGTCGGCGGCTGGAGTTTCGAGCCGTGGCGCCAGACCTTCTATCCCAAGGGCCTGGCGCAGGCCCGCCAACTCGACTACGCCAGCCGCGCGCTCACCTCGATCGAGATCGACAGCACCTATTACGGCGGCAAGACGCCGAAGATCTTTCGCGCCTGGCGCGACGCGGCGCCGGACGACTTCATGTTCGCGGTCAAGGGCTCGCGGTACGTCACCAACCGCAAGATCCTGGCGGAGGCCGGCCCCTCGATCGAACGCTTCTTTCAGACCGGCGTGACCGAGCTCGGCGACAAGCTCGGACCGATCAACTGGCAGTTCGCCAAGACCAAGCGCTTCGATCCGGACGATTTCGCCGGCTTTCTGAAGTTGCTGCCACGCGCGTTCGACGGCGTCACGCTGCGCCACGCCGTCGAGGTTCGTCACGACAGCTTTCGCGACGCGGCGTTCGTCGATCTTGCGCGATCGTTCGGGGTCGCCGTGGTCACGGCGGGCGACAGCGACTTTCCTTTGATCGCCGACGTCGCCGCACCCTTCGTCTACGCGCGGATCATGGGAACGCGGGAGGATGTCGCCGCCGGCTATCCCGACGCAGCCATCGCCACATGGGCGAGCCGGGCGAAGGGCTGGGCCGCCGGAGCGGCGCCCGACGATCTGCCCCGGCTCGCGGCCCATATCGACGCGGCCGGCCGGGACGTCTTCCTTTACGTGATTTCAGGTTTCAAGCCGTTCAATCCGCTCGCCGCTCGCGCGCTGATCGAGCGGGTCGGCTGAGGATCAGGCGCGGTTGCAGCCGGCCGCGGCGCAAACCGCCGAACGCGACACGCCGGCGAGCGAGCGCAAGACGTCGACGACAGCCGCGCCGAAGCCCGGCATGCCATAGCGGTTGAGCGGCGCAAGCTGCGCGCAAAGGTCATTCATCAGGAGAGGCGGAGTCAACCGCGTCCCGCCCCGCGCAGAAATCTGCGAATGGTGCAATGTCAGTCTCCATTTTTTTGTCGAAAAGCGGCCCCTTAGCTTCCCGCCCATCTACAAATGGTCCGTCGGAAAGCGAATTCAAGGGGCGGCCGACGGCGTCGTCCTGACGTCAAACTAGCGCCGGAGGGTGACAGCGATTTGACTGCCGCTTTCGCCGGGCAGCAGGAATCGGGTTGGATACCGGTCTTTCGAGGCGCAATCTCGCCTCGCCATGACCTCGAATTCCGTGCAATTCCATGTGTTCGAGACCGCGACCGGGTTCGCCGCCCTCGCCTGGAGCGAAGCCGGCGTGACCCGGTTCGTCCTGCCGACCGCGTCCCGGGCGGGCGCCGAGCGCGCCGTGTTGCGGCGCCTCCCCGACGCCGCGCCCGGCGCTCCGGCGGCCGCCGTCGCCGGAGCTTCGGCGCTGGCCTGCCGCTACTTCTCCGGCGAGGCGGTCGCGTTCGACGCCGTTCCGCTCGACCTCGACGGCCAGCCCGCGTTTTTCGTGCGGGTGTACGAAGCGCTGCGCCAGGTCGGTTGGGGCCGCACCACGACTTACGGCGCGCTCGCCGCCGCAATCGGCGCGCCGCGCGAGGCGGCGCGCGACGTCGGCGAGGCGATGGCGAAGAATCCCATGCCGCTGCTCATTCCCTGCCATCGCGTGCTCGCCGCCGGCGGCAAGCTCGGCGGCTTCTCGGCGCCCGGCGGGGCCGAGACCAAGGCGCGGATGTTGCGGCTCGAGGGCGTCGATCTCGTCGCCCCGGCGCCGCGGCAGGCGGCGTTCGCGTTCTGAAGCGACGGTCACGGGCCGGCGAGAATCTTCCTCTCGACCAGCCCCCGCCCGATGCGACGCGCGAGTTCGTCCTGCGTCAGTCCGGCCGCATGGATGCGGCCGAGATAGGGAAAGGCGATCGTCCCGTCGGTCTCGACCCGCGTCGTCGTGTCGAGGTCGGGCGCGCCGACGATGTGGATCGTCACGACGTCCATAGCCGTCAGCGCCCGGCCGCCGGCCGCGGCCGGGTTTATCGCCAGAATCAGAGCCGCCGTCGCGACCGGCCACGGGTGGGATTTCGCTACGGGCATGGGCTCGCATCCCTATCCCGGCAATGCGGCGCTTTTCGTCTGGGTCAGGCCACGACCGGCGCCGCCACGGCGTGCAGAAAATCCACCGCGTCCTGCGGGCTCAGCCGCACTTGAAGCCCGCGCTGGCCGCCGTTGATGAAGACGAGGTCATGCGCGAGCGCCTGCGCCTCGATCACGGCGCGGATCGCCTTCGTCTGGCCGAAGGGGCTGATCCCCCCGACCTTGTAGCCCGTCGCCCGCTCGGCGTCGGCCGGCTTCATCATCTGCGCCGACTTGCCGCCGAGGGCCGCGGCGAGCTTCTTCATCGACACTTCGCGATCCGACGGGACGATGACGCAGGCCGGCTTGCCGTCGACCAGCGCCATCAGCGTCTTCAGCACGCGCTCGGGCGGTTCCCCGAGCGCCTCGGCGGCCTGGATGCCGATCTTGTCGGCGTCGGGATCATAGTCGTAGGCGTGGACGGTGAAGGCGACGCCGGCCTGCTCCAGCGCCCGGGTGGCGCGCGTGACCTTGGACAAGGCTCGCCCCTAAAGCGGCTGGCCTTCGCCGACCTCGTAGATCTTCAGGTTGCGCTCGCGAACGCCGAGTTCGCGAACCGCCGTCCGCCACACCGCCATATGCGCCGACTTGCCATGGCCTTCGAGCGCGCCCTTGTCGCGCCAGACCTCGCTGATGTGGATGACGCCAGGATCGAGCAGGTCCTCGGCGAAGGCGTATTGCAGGCACCCATCCTCGGCGCGGGTCGCGAGGATCATGGCGGCGGCCGCGTCACGCGCGGCGGCGAGATTTTCGACAGGGACGCGAACGGTTCCGGCGATCAGCAGCATGGCGGCACTATAGGGGGCGGCGGCGAAGGCGGAAAGCCCGATCTGAGGTCGGCGTCGACTTCAGGTCACGGCGACCGGCGTCCCGACCGCGAGGCCGAGCGCACGATCGGCGCGACCGCGGTTCACCGCGATCTCGGCGAGGCCATTGGAATTTTCGTACCAGAAGGCTTCGCCCGGCGGCCGGTCGGAGAAGGTCCGCGCCCGGTCGAGCGGCCGGCCGGCGACGACGAGCGTCGCGCCTTGCGGCAGGCGCGCGGCGCGCAGACCGGTCATCGCGTTGCCGTAGCCATCGACGTAGACGATCTCGGCGAGGTCGTCCGGCCAGTCCGGACGGCGGACGCGGCGCGCGTCGATCGGGCGCGGCGGCGGCGCCGCGCCGCGGGCGAGCATGGCCGCGATGGGCGCGAACAGGTCCCGGCCGTGGAAGCTGGCCGAGAGGCTGTCCGGCCGCCAGGCGATCTCGTCGCATCGCGTGGCTTTGGCGCGGCGCTCGACGAGTTCGAAGAGGCCGTTGCCCGGGCCGACGAAGGCGCGCCCGTCCGCTTCGACCACGACCGGCGGCCGTTCGCCGCCGACGCCCGGATCCACGACGCAGAGAAACACCGTGCCTAGCGGAAACCACGCCGCATAGGCGGCGAGCAGATAGGCCGAGGCCTTCGGATCGCCCGTCGGCGCGTCGGCGAACAGGTCGACCACCGGAACGCCCGGCGCATCCCGATGCAGCACCGCCTTCATCTGGCCTGTGTAGGGTCCGGCGAGGCCGAAATCGGTGAAGAGCGCGATCATGAGGTCGAGGGTGCGCCCGCCTCCCGGCGCGGGTCAAACGCGGCGGGGTCGTCGACCCGACCGGCGCGCGCGCCGGAACTCCGTCGCCGGTTACGCCAACCCGCGACGCCGAGGCCCGCGAAGCCCGCGAGCATCATCACCCAGCTGGACGGCTCGGGGATCGCGCCCTCGACCAGCGAGACGTCGGTGATCAGCGCATACGGCGGCACGAACGGCGTACCGACGGCGAAAAACGACAGGACTTCGCTGGTCGCCGTCGCGGTGAACGAGGTCTTGGCGAGCTTCCAGCCGGAAAAGCCGTGCGACGGGAGGTCCTGGGGTCCAACCGTCCAGATCGGCGCAGCCGGATCCCAGGTGGTCGCGTCCTCGAAAACGTAGGCGCCAAGCGTTTGCAACGTATCGCCGTCATAGCCGGGACCGTAGAAATACTTCTGCTGGCTGAAGGCGTACAGGAAGGACAGGGTGTAGGCTTCGCCGACGGCGAGATTGCCGATCGTCTGGTAAACGCGGTCGAAGTTGTAGGTGGAGTTCAACGCCAGGAAGTTTTCGGCCGCGCCGTTCGGCGCGTAACCGTCCCAGGTGTTGGCGCCGCCGTTGGCCTGAGCCCAGAGGAGAAAATTGGCCGCGTATTGATCGGGGTCGCCGGGCGGTCCTTCGTGCTGGGTGCGGACCGCGACATTGGCGTTGTTCATCACCTTGTTGTAGCCGTTGGTGTACCAGTTGACCGCGGTGGTGATGTTGTACCCGTCGGTGATCTGGCCGACGCCGTCGGTCAGATCGGTGAAGTCGCCGTTCTGGACCAGGTTCCCGCCGGCGAACGCGGGCGCCGCCCAGGTCGCGGCGACAAGGAGAAAAGCGAGTCCTGAAACGTGCATGCGTTCTTGCCTGTCCTTTGCGCGACGACTCGGCGCTCCGCGCTCTCGGCGCCGACCGCAACAACGCCAGCTTAACGCCGGGGCGAAGCGGCGCAATCCGCAGAAATCGGTCTCGCCGGCTTGCGCCCCGCCGCGCCCGTGAGCATCATTCCCGGACACGCCGTCACCCACAACGCCTTTGCAATCCGATCACTTTGAATTGATCGAGGAGAGCGACATGGAGATCATCCGCGCCGGCGCCCGTCCTTCCGCAAAAGGTCCAGCCGACTGGTTCACCGGGACCGTCCGGATCGATCCGCTGATGAACGCGTTCGACGCGGCGCGCGTCCAGGGCGCGCACGTCACCTTCGAGCCGGGCGCGCGCACCGCCTGGCACACCCACCCGCTCGGGCAGACGCTGATCGTCACCTCCGGACGCGGCCGCGCTCAGCGCGAGGGCGGCCCGATCGAGGAGATCCGCCCCGGCGACGTCGTCTGGTTCGCTCCAGGCGAGAAGCACTGGCACGGCGCCGCCCCGGCGACGGCGATGACCCATATCGCGATCCAGGAGCCGAAGGACGGCAAGGCGGTCGAGTGGCTGGAGCCGGTGACCGAGGCGCAGTACGGGGCGTGACGGCCGTCCTCCCGACGCCAGTCGCTTCAACCGGCTGTACTGGCCGGGACGCGTTCAGCGACCGCGTCGACAAACCGGCTGGGACGCGGTCGACGACCGCGTCGACAAACTGGCCGGGACGCGGTCGACGACCGCGTCGACAAACTGGCCGGGACGCGGTCGACGACCGCGTCGACAAACGCGGCGGCGACGCGACTGTAGACGCGGTCGCTGACCGCGTCGTCCCGATCCGCAACGAGGGCCGCCTCGGCCGAAACCCGCGCCTCGCCATGCCCGATCGGCAGGTGGCGGCGATGGACGGGAAGAGCGGAACAGCGAATGGCGGGGGAGTGACTGGGGCGCTCGAGGCGCTTTGAAGCCGCCAGGCCCTACCCCAATGCGCCTGTCTTGGAGGCGATTCGCAGCAGCAGCCACAGCGCCGGAGCGCCGAGCCCATAGATACCGCCGATCATCCCGTTGAGGACGCGCAAGTCGGACCCCAGGTCAGACAAGCGAGCTTCGTAGCCGGCGAGTTCCTTATGGCGGAAAAAATGGTCGGAGTGATAGGATTCGAACCTACGACCCCCTCGTCCCGAACGAGGTGCGCTACCAGACTGCGCTACACTCCGACAGACCGCCCATAGGGCGGCGCAGACCGGCCTTATAGGGGCGCCGCCCGTCGCGCGCAACCACCAAGACGCATCATTTTCCGCGTGGACAATCGGCCTTGCAGGGCGTCCGCGGCGGGGACTAAGCTTCGCTGAAATGCCGATCCATGCCAGCGCGGTTCCCGGGACGCGATCGGCCGATTCCGCTTTTGGAGAGGAGCGTCCATGTCCATTCGCCTGAAATCCGTCGCCCTCGCCGCGGCGTTGGCCGGCCTCGCCGGGGCGGCGCACGCCGACGACGTCAAGGTCGCGCTGATTCGCGGCCTGACCGGTCCGCTCGAAGCCTACGCCAAGCAGACCGAGACCGGCTTCCGGCTTGGCCTCGAATACGCGACCAAGGGCACGATGACGGTCGACGGCAAGACAATCGTCATCATCACCAAGGACGACCAGGGCAAGCCCGACCTCGCCAAGAGCGCGCTGACCGAAGCCTTCGAGGACGACGGCGCCGACATCGCGGTCGGCACCACCTCCTCGCCCGCGACCATCGCCATGCTGCCGGTCGCCGAGGAGCACAAGAAGATCCTGATCGTCGAGCCGGCGGTCGCCGACCAGATCACCGGCGACAAGTGGAACCGCTACATCTTCCGCACCGGGCGCAACTCGTCGCAGGACGCGATCTCGAACGCGGTGGCGATCGGCGCGCCGGGCGTCAGCATCGCCGTGCTCGGGGTCGACAACGCCTTCGGCCGCGACGGCGTCGCCGCCTTCAAGGCCGCGCTGGCCAAGACCGGCGCCACCCTCGTCGCCGAGGAATACGCCCCGGCCAACACCACCGACTTCACCGGCGTCGGCCAGCGCCTGTTCGACGCGCTGAAGGACAAGCCGGGCAAGAAACTGATCTGGACGGTGTGGGCCGGCGCCACCAACCCGCTCGACAAGCTCGCCGACCTCGGCCCCGAGCGCTACGGCATCGGCTTCGCCGGCGCCGGCAACATCCTGCCGGTGCTCGCCGCCTACAAGAAATTCCCCGGGCTCGAGGGCGCGGCCTATTATTACTACGAGATCCCGAAGAACCCGGCCAACGACTGGCTGGTCGCCGAGCACAAGAAGCGCTTCAACGCGCCGCCGGACTTCTTCACCGCCGGCGGCTTCGCCGCCGCCGAAGCGCTGGTGACCGCGCTCGACAAGGCGAAGTCGACCGATTCGGAAAAGCTGATCGTCGCGATGGAAGGCATGGAATTCGACAGCCCGAAGGGCAAGATGATCTTCCGCAAGGAGGACCATCAGGCGCTGCAGTCGATGTACGCCTTCAAGATCAAGGTCGATCCGAACGTCGCCTGGGCGATCCCGGAGCTCACCCGCGAGATCAAGATCGAGGACATGGACGTTCCGATCCGCAACAAGCGATGAGTCCGTCGCTCGAAACCCGCGATCTGACGATCCGCTTCGGCGGCCACGTGGCGGTGGATCACGTCACCTGCGCCTTCCGGCCGGGCGAACTGACCGCCATCGTCGGTCCGAACGGCGCCGGCAAGACGACCTATTTCAACCTGATCTCCGGCCAGTTGCGCGCGTCCGACGGCGCGGTGCTGATCGAGGGCGAGGATGTGACCCGCCTCTCCGCGCCGCAGCGGACGCGGCTCGGGCTCGGGCGGGCGTTTCAGCTGACGAACCTGTTTCCGAGGCTCACCGTCGCCGAGAACGTGCGGCTCGCGGTGCAGGCCGAGGCCGGCGTGCACTACGACATGCTTCGGCCGTGGCGCGCGCGAGGGGACCTGATCGACAAGGCCGACGCCGTGCTCGATTCGGTGGGCCTCGGCGCGAAGCGGGACCTGCAGGCCGCCGCCCTGCCCCATGGCGACCAGCGCAAGCTCGAGGTCGCGATGATGATGGCGCTTGAGCCGAAAGTGTACATGTTCGACGAGCCGACCGCCGGCATGAGCGTCGACGAGGTGCCGGTGGTGCTCGACCTGATCGCGCGGCTGAAGGACGACGCGAGCAAGACCATCCTGCTGGTCGAGCACAAGATGGACGTGGTGCGCTCGCTCGCCGACCGGATCATCGTTCTGACCAACGGCCAGCTCGTCGCCGACGGCGAGCCGGCGGCGGTGATCGCCTCGCCCGTGGTGCAGGAAGCCTATCTCGGGATCGCGCCGGGGAAAGCCGCATGAGCGCCGCTCTCACGCTCGAAGGCGTCCACACCCACATCGGCCGCTACCACATCCTGCAGGGCGTCGACTTCGACGCGCCGGGCGGCAAGACCACCATGCTGCTCGGCCGCAACGGCGCCGGCAAGACCACGGCTTTGCGCACCATCATGGGCCTGTGGCGCGCCTCGAAGGGGCGCATCGCGCTAGGGTCCACAGCACTGAACGGCCTCGCCGCGAGCGACGTCGCCCGCCTCGGCGTCGGCTACGCGCCTGAGACGATGGCGATCTTCTCCGACCTGACGGTGAAGGAGAACCTGATCCTCGGCGCGCGCCAGGGGCCGCTCGACGACACGCGGCTAGACTGGATCTTCGGCTTCTTTCCCGCGCTGAAGAAATTCTGGCTGTCGCGCGCCGGCTCGCTCTCGGGCGGGCAGAAGCAGATGCTGTCGATCGCCCGCGCCATCGTCGAGCCGCGCGCGCTGCTGCTGATCGACGAGCCGACCAAAGGTCTTGCGCCGGCGATCGTCGGCGCGCTGATCGAGTGCCTGAAGGAGATCAAGGCGACCGGCGTCACGATCCTGCTGGTCGAGCAGAATTTCCGTGTCGCGGTCGAAGTCGGCGACGCGGTGCGGGTGATGGACAACGGCCGCATCGTCCACCGCGGCGACATGGCCGCGCTCGCCGCCGACGAGCGGCTTCAAAATCGCCTGCTCGGCCTCAGCCTGGATTCGCACCAATGAGGAAGCACCTAACCCTTCCGAGTCTACCCCGCGCAGCCTTGGCTTTCCCTTCTCCCCTTGCGGGAGAAGGTGGCCCGAAGGGCCGGATGAGGGGTCCGGCGCGAGGCGCCGCGATCGGAACGCCGGCCACATCGGGGCGCGGCAAAATTCGAACCGACAGCGGCGGCGGCGACCCCTCATCCGTCGCCTTCGGCGACACCTTCTCCCGCAAGGGGAGAAGGGTGCGCGCCTTTCGCCGGGGGCTGCGCCCATGAGCGTGCTCGACGTCGGCGCTGCGCTGCCGCGCCACAGGATGGAGATCCTGCCCGCGCTGACCCCTGTGCTCGTGGCCGTGGTCGCCGCGCCCTTCGTCGGCTCGGCCTCGACCTTCCTGACCCTGACGGCGGCGGGGATCGCGATGGGCATGATGATCTTCACCATGGCCTCGGGGCTCACCCTCGTCTTCGGCATGATGGACGTGCTGAACTTCGGCCACGGCGCCTTCATCGCGCTGGGCGCCTATGTCGCGACGCTGGTGCTGCTGCCGCTGGCAAGCTGGTCCGCCACCGATTCGATCCTTCTCAATCTCGCCGTCCTCACGCTCGCGGGCGTCGCCGCGGGGCTCGTCTGCGGCCTGATGGGCTGGCTGTTCGAGCGGCTGATCGTGAAGCCCGTCTACGGCCAGCACCTGCGCCAGATCCTCGCCACCATCGGCGGCTCGATCATCGCCGAGCAACTGATCTACGCCGTCTGGGGGCCGGATCAGATCCCGGTGAGCATCCCCGCGGCGTTTCAGGGCTCGTTCGTAATCGGCGAGGCGGCGGTCGAGAAGTACCGCCTGCTCGCGACGCTGGTCGGGCTCGTGGTGTTCGCCGGCGAGATGCTGGTGCTGAACCGCACCAAGATCGGCCTCCTGATCCGCGCCGGGGTCGAGAACCGCGAGATGGTCGAGGCGCTCGGCTATCGCATCGACCGGCTGTTCGTCGCCGTGTTCATGGCGGGCTCGGCGCTCGCCGGCCTCGGCGGCGCGATGATGGCGCTCTATCGCGGCCAGGTGCACGCGACCATCGGCGCGGAATTTCTCGTGCTCTGCTTCATCGTCATCATCATCGGCGGCCTCGGCTCGGTCGGCGGCTCGTTCGTCGCTTCGATCCTGGTGGCGCTGATCGCCAATTACGCCGGATTCCTCGCGCCGAAGCTCGCGCTAGTCTCCAACATCCTGGCCATGGTCGTGGTGCTGCTCTGGCGGCCGCGCGGCCTCTATCCGGTGAGCGGACGATGACGCTCCTCTCCGGCGATCCGTCCCGCGGCCGGGCGTTGCAAATCCTCGTCACGCTGGTCGTAATCGCGCTCGTGTTCGCGCCGTTCCTGTTTCCCGGCGCCAAGGCGATGAACACGGCGGCCAAGACCTGCGTGATGATCCTGCTCGTCGCCTCCTACGACGTGCTCCTCGGCTACGCCGGCATCGTATCGTTCGCCCATGTGATGTTCTTCGGCGTGGGGGCCTATGGCGTCGGCCTCGCGCTCTACGGGCTCGGCGCGGGCTGGGGCGCCCTGTTCGCCGGGCTCGGGCTCGCAATCCTGCTGTCGCTGGCGCTGGCGCTCGCCATCGGCCTCTTCTCGCTCCGGGTGCAGTCGATCTTCTTCGCCATGGTGACGCTCGCGGTCGCCTACGCCTTCAACGTGCTCGCTTCGCAACTCAGCGCGTTCACCGGCGGCGAGGACGGGCGCTCGTTCAAAGTCCCGGCCGTCTTGCAGCCGGGCTTCCGGTGGCTCGACCATCCGCTGTTCGGCGTGCAGGCGAACGGGAAATTGCTCTCCTACTACCTCGTGGTCTTCGTCGTAGCGGCTGCGTTCCTTGTTCTGCTGCGCATCGTCAACTCGCCGTTCGGCCGGGTGCTGCAGGCGATCCGGGAGAATCCGTTTCGCGCCGAGGCGCTCGGCTACCGCATCGTGTTCCACCGCACGATCGCGACCTGCGTCTCCGCGCTCGGCGCGACGCTCGCGGGCGGCTTGAGCGCCCTCTGGCTGCGCTACGTCGGCCCCGACACGGCGCTGTCGTTCTCGATCCAGGTCGACGTGCTGGTGATGGTGGTGGTCGGCGGCATGGGTTCGCTCTGGGGCGCCGTGCTCGGCGCCGCGCTGTTCGTGGTGGCCGAGAGCTATCTTCAGGACGGCATGGGCGCGCTGGCCGGCCTTGCGGCGAACGCCGGCCTGCCGTTGCTGCCGGCCTTGTTCGACCCGCATCGCTGGCTGCTTTGGCTCGGCCTCGCCTTCGTGCTGGCGGTCTATTTCGCCCCGCTCGGGATCGTCGGGGCGCTGACGCCGCCTGAGGGGAAGGGGCGGCGCTGACCTGCTCTGTAGGGCCGGGTCGATGATCCGGCTGGCGCGGCGAGCGAACGGCCTTGCGCGGCCCGCCTCCAGTCCCCACTGTGAAGGTCCAACGAGGAGGCGCTTCCATGAAAGTCGGCGTGATCGGTTCGGGCGTTGTCGGGCAGACCCTCGCGGCGGGGTTTCTGAAACACGGCCATAGCGTCGCCATCGGCACCCGCGAGCCGGCGAAGCTCGCCGACTGGGCCGGGCGCAATCCCGGCGCCGAGGTCAAGTCCTTCGCCGAAGCCGCGGGTTTCGGCGACGTCGTAGTCCTCGCGGTCGGCGGCGCGGTCGCGCTCGACGCCCTCGCCGTCGTCGGGGCGGCCGCGATCGACGGCAAGCCGGTGATCGACGCGACCAACCCGATCGGCGGCGGCCCGCCGGTCGCCGGCGTGCTCAGCTACTTCACCGGGCAGAACGAGTCGTTGATGGAGCGGCTGCAAAAGGCCTTTCCCAACGCGCATTTCGTCAAGGCGTTCAATTCGGTCGGCGCGGGCCAGATGGTCAACCCGCAGTTCGCCGGCGGGCGGCCGACCATGTTCATCTGCGGCGACAGCGCCCACGCCAAGAAGGCCGTGAGCGACATCTGCGACGCCTTCGGTTGGGACGTCGCGGACATGGGCGCGGTCGAGGCCGCCCGCGCCATCGAGCCCTTGTGCAAGCTCTGGTGCATCCCGGGCGTCGGCAAGGGCGACTGGTCGGCGCACGCGTTCAAGCTGTTGACGTGAAGAGCCGATGCCGATCATCGACGTCCACCGCTCGACGCTGCTCGTCATCGATATGCAGGCGCGCCTGATGCCGGCGATCGACGACGGTCCGAGCGCCGTCGCCAATGCCAGGCGCCTCGTCGACGCCGCGGCGATGCTCGGCGTCCCGACGCTGCTCACCGAGCAGAACCCGAAAGGCCTCGGGCCGACCGTGCCGGACCTCGGCGCCGACACCGCGCGCGTGGTCGCCAAGATGACGTTCGACGCCTGCCGGGCGCCGGATTTTCTGGAAAGGCTCGGCGAGGCGCGCGACGTGATCGTCGCCGGGGCCGAGGCCCACGTCTGCGTGCTCCAGACCGCGCTCGGCCTCGCGGGCGCCAGCCGGCGCGTCTTCGTCGTCGCCGACGCGATCGGCTCGCGCCGCCCCGAGAGCAAGGCGCTCGGCCTCGCCCGGATGGAGCGGAACGGCATCGAGATCGTCACGACCGAGATGGTCGTGTTCGAATGGCTGGGCTCCGCCGAGAACCCGCGCTTCAAGGACGCGATCGCGCTGATCAAGTGATCGGCCTTTTTCCCGGCGACAGCGGCGCCCGACCTGCCGACGGTTACTTGTCGGAAAACAGCGTCATCAGCACTTTGCCCTTGTCGCCGATCAGACACACCAGCGTCTGCGGCTTCTCCTTGCTGCCCTTTTCGACATAGGCGTCGCCGAGCACCACGGTGCGGACGGGGACGCCCTCGATCGCGGTCTCGGCGCGGATGATCTTGGCGCTGTCGAGGTCGATGGTCACGTCCTTGACCTGCGGCGCGCGCTGCTTGAGCGCGAGCAGACCGCTGGCCTTGCAGGCGTCGGCTTCCGGCGACAGCGATTCCGCGTAAGCGGGCGCCGCGGCGAGCGCGGCGACGATGAGGCATGCGATCTTCATGGGTACGGCCCTCCAGCGCGGCTTTGGGCCCGATCGGTCCCGGGCGCTGAACGACCGAGTTCCGGCCGCGGTTCCGTCCCGGGCCAGTTTTTTCGAGAAGCCGCCGTCCGGGTCACCCGCCGGGCGTCGGCGACAGGATCGCCCAGCCCGCGGAGCCCAGCCGCAGCCGCTGCGCGCCGGGAAGCAGGGCCGCGTCGCGCCCGTCGAGAACGGCGGACATCCCCGGCGCCGGAAGGTCGATCGGGCCACCGAGGTTGAGCGCGACCATGAGGCGGCGGTCGCCCGCATGGGCCTCGTAGCAAAAAGTCTCGTTGGCGAGGCTCACGACGCGCGTCTTCGCCCGGTGCAGCCACGGATGGCGCCGGCGCAGTCCGATCAGCGCCTGATGCCGGCGAAAGATCGGCCATCCGTCCGGCGCCAGCGCCGAAGGGCGCTCTGGAAACGCCGGCCGGACGGCGTCGTCGCCGCCGAGCCGGTTCTCCTTGATCCCGCGGAATCCCTGCTCGTCGCCGGCGTAGATCGAAGGCGTCCCGCCGCAGGTCATCAGGACGACGAGCGCGTGGTCGATCAGGCGCGGATTCTCGAGCCGGCTCGCGAGCCGGGTGACGTCGTGGTTGCCGACGAAGGTCTGCGGGACGAAGGCGTCGAGGAACCCGTTGTGGCGGTCGAGCGCCCACGCAAGCTCGAAGAAGTTCCGGTCGTTGAGTCCGCTCCAGATCGCCTTCCAGAGTTCGTATTGCGTCACCGAATCGACGCCGCTCGCCTTGACGAAGCCGGCGTAGTCGCCGTGGATCACCTCCCCAAGGAAATAGGCGTCCGGGCGCCGCTCGCGCACCCGCGGCAGGACGCGGGCCCAGAAGCGCGGCGGCACGGCGTAGGCGGCGTCGAGGCGAAAGCCCGCCGCGCCACGATCGAGCCAGTGGATCATGGCGTCGGCGACCAGCGTCTCGACCTCGGTCGCCTCGTGGTTCAGGACCACGAGATCGCCATGGCCTTCGAAGGTGGCGGCGTCCGGCTCGCCTCCGCGCCCCGCCGGCCACGACAGCCGGAACAGGCGGGCGCCCGGCGCGGACGGCCCTAGCGCGCACGCCTCCTGAAACGCCGGATGGCGGCGCGAGACGTGGTTGAACACGCCGTCGAGCACGACCCGGAGCCCGCGCCGGCCCGCCTGCGCCACCAGCGCGTCGAAGTCGGCCTCGTCGCCGAGGCGCGGGTCGATGCGGAAATGGTCGAGCGTGTCGTATCCGTGGGTGGCGGACGCGAAGATCGGCCCGAGCAGCAAGGCCGAGGCGCCGAGTTCGACGGCGTAGTCGAGCCAGCCGGTCAGCCGTTCGAGGCGATGGACGACCGGGCCGGCGCGCTCGGGGCGCACGTCCGCCCCCACGAAGCCCAGCGGATAGACGTGCCAGAAGATGGCGTGTTCGACCCAGTCCGACATGGTCGCCCCTATGTACCGTTGCGTAAAGTTTTCCCGCGCCGTCGTCGCGGCGGCGCGGCGGGATCCGGCCGCGGCGCGACGCCGTAGAGAAAGACGTGCGCCGTCTGCCGCGCGAGTTTCGGGCTCAAGGCGGCGTAATTGTTCAGCGCCAGGCCGATATGGTTGTTGACGAGGCCGAGAAAGGCCGCAGCGAGCGCGCGCGCCTGCCCGGCAAGGGCCGGGTCGCGCTCGCCCGCGGCGCGAAAGACCTGCTCGATCGTCGCGAAATGGCGCTCGTGAAAGTCGCGCGCGACCTCGAACGCCTCGCTGCGCACCGGGGCGAACCACAGCGTGAGATAGAGCCGGTAAAGACTGCGTTCGGCGGCGGCGTAGGCGAACGTCGCCTCGGCGATCGCCGCCAGTTCGCCGGAGAGGTCGGCATGGCGGGCGGACGCGGCGGCGAGCGCGTCGTGCAGAGCGCCGAGGCGCGTTCGCATCAGCGCCTCGAGCAGCCCGCGCTTGCTGCCGTAATGGTGATAGAGCGTCGGCTTGGTCACCCCCGCGGCGACGCAGATCTGCTGCACGCCGACGCCGTCGTAGCCATAGGCGGCGAAGAGATCGAGCGCGCGCTCGAGAAGTTCTGCGCGGGTGACGTCGGACGGCGCGGCCATGGCGCTTTCTATACCGATCGGTATATTTCGTCAAGCACGGCGCGCCGGCCGGTCGGCGCCCGCTCGCCGCCTGCGGCCGCAAGAGCCTTTTCAGCGGCGCGCAATCGGCGCAGGATCGGCGCCGTCCGTCGGGAGCGGGACGGGGCGGGACGCGAGGGGGCGATGGCGCGATTGATTGTGGCGGCGTTGGCGGGGCTCGTCGCCCTCCTGTCCCCTGCCCTCGCGCTGGCGCTCGACAAGGTGCGCTTCGGCACCAACTGGCTCGCCGATCCGGCGGCCGGCGGCTTCTACCAGGCGGCGGCCGACGGCACCTACGAGAAATACGGCCTCGACGTGACGATCGTGCCCGGCGGCCCACAGGCGAACGGCGCTCTGTTGCTGCTGTTCGGCAAGCTCGATTTCTTCATGGGCGGCGACATGATCGGCAACTTCCTGTCGGCCGAGGCCAAGTTGCCGCTGATCGCGGTCGCCGCCGACTTCCAGAAGAGCCCGCAGATGCTGATGTCGCATCCGGGCGTCGGGATCGACACGTGGGAAAGCCTGCCGAGCGCGAAGCCGGTCTATCTCGGCGCCGGTTCGATCAACACCTTCTACGCCTGGCTGCGCCTCGCCTACGGCTTCAAGGACGAATACGTGCGGCCTTACAATTTCAACTCGGCGCCCTTCATCGCCAACAGGAATTCGATCCAGCAGGGCTATGCGACGGCGGAGCCGTTCGAGATCGAGCGCCAGGGCGGATTCACGCCCAACGTCTTCCTGCTCGGCGACTACGGCTATTCGACCTACGCGACGCTGATCGTGGCGCGCACCCAGATCGTGGAAAAATCCCCCGACCTCGTGCAGCGCTTCGTCGACGCTTCCGCCATCGGCTGGTATCACTATCTCTACGGCGACAGCGCCAAGGGCGACGCGCTGATCCGGCGCGACAATCCCGACATCACCGAGGAGCAGATCGCCTTCTCGATCAAGACGCTCAAGGCGCGCGGCATCGTCGATTCGGGCGATACTCTGACGCTCGGCATCGGCGCCATGACCGACGCGCGCTGGAAGGACTTTTTCGACAAGATGGTCGCCATCGGCCTCGTCGACGCCCGCGGCGACTACCGCAAGGCCTACACGCTGCAGTTCGTCAACAAGGGCGTCGGGCTGGAGTTGCGGCCGAAATGACGGCGGGCGTCGCCCTGGTCCTGCGCCTCGGCGCGGGGCTGAGCCGTCTGGTTTCCTTAGTCGCCCTCGCGGCTTCCCCGGCCTTCGCGGAAAAGCTGCCCGCGCCGGAGGCGTTCGAAAAGGCCGGCCTCGCGGCGACGACGCTCACGGTGGTCGAGCCGCACGAGAGCGCCCCCGGCCATCGCGTGGAGGTCGCCTACCGGGCGTTTCCCGCGGCGCCGGCGCTCGCGGTCGCGCTCGGACCCGACTGGGCGTCGCCAGGCGGCGAGGTCGAGTTCCGCGCCCTCGACGGCTACGTGTCGCGCATTCCGGTCGCGCGCCTTATCGGCGGCAAGGCCTGGCTCGCCTATGCCAGGGCCGACGGACGCCCCTTCGTCGCCGACAACCTCGGACAGAACCAGACCGCCGTCCCGCTTGGGCCCTGGTATCTGATCTGGGACAATCGCGACGACCCGGCCCTGATCGCCCAAGGCGGACGCGACTGGCCCTACCAGACCGCCGAGGCGTCGGTCGCGACGGGCTCGGACGCCGCGCTTCGGCCGCCAGGCTTCGATCCGTCGCTGGAGCCGGGTCTCGCGGCGGCGAAGGCGAACTGCCTCCTCTGTCACAAGGTCAACGGATGGGGCGGCGACAAGGCCGCAGCGGATCTCGCGGCGCTCACCCGCAGCCTGCAAAAGCCGGACTTCATGGCGTGGACGCTGAACCCTGCGTCGGCCGACGCGAAGACGACGATGCCCGCGCTGCTTCCGGAAGCGCCGGCGCCCGAGCGGAGCGCAACCGCCGAGGCGATCTACGCCTATCTGTCGCAGGTCCCGCTGGCGAAATAGCCTCCCGACTTCGACCGCGACCGACATGCTGATCGGCGGCCGCGCGTCAGTCGCCGCTTGGCCGTCACCGCGCCTCGATCAGGCGCGCGGCGTAGCGCGCCATCTGGTCGACCTCGATGTTGACCGCGTCGCCCGCCTTGCGCGCGCCCCAGGTCGTGACCTCGAGCGTGTGCGGGATGAGCAGGACCTCGAACGCGTCGCCGTCGACCGCGTTGACCGTCAGCGACGTCCCGTCGAGGGCGACCGAGCCCTTGACGGCGATGAATTTCGCCAGCGCGGCGGGGGCGCGGAAGCGGAAATGCGCCATGCCGTCGAAGTCGCGGCGCGAGACGATTTCGGCGACGCCGTCGACATGGCCCGACACCATGTGCCCGCCGAGTTCGTCGCCGACCCGCAGCGAGCGCTCGAGATTGATCTTCGCGCCCTTGGTCCAGCCGCCGAGGGTCGTCACCGCGAGCGTCTCGGCGCCGACGTCGAAGGCGAGGCGCGCGCCGCCCGGGCGCGGCTCCGCCGCGACCGCGGTGAGACAGACGCCGGCGTTGGCGATCGACGCGCCGATGGCGATGGTCGCCGGGTCGTAGCGGCTCGCGACGACGAGGCGGCGGCGCTCGCCGAGCGTCTCCACCTCAATGACCTCGCCGACGTCGCTGACGATCCCGGTGAACATGAGAACCCTCGCCCCGGCGACGCGCGCCGCTGTCTTCCCGCCGCCTACGCTGCGACGGGACGCCCCGCCCGCTTTACCCCCGCGGCGGAGACAGGGGCAAGCGGGAGCCGCGAGCCCGGCCTACATCGGCCCGTAGGCGCCGGTCGCCGCGCTGCCGGCGAAGATCGCCGCCAGCGCGAGCCAGAAGCCGACCGGGCTGCGCAGCAGCGCGCGGTCGCCGCCGAGGAGCGGGGCAAGCGCGACGGCGTCGAGCGCGGCGACGACGAGGGTGAAGGCCGCGGCGCGCGCGAGCACCCCGTAGTCCGGCGCGACGATCTTGTGCGCGAGCGTCGCCGCCGCCGCGATCGCCGGGGCCGTGGCGAAGCGGACCGCCTCGGGCATCTCCGGCGGCCATTCCTCCCGGCCGAGGACGTACACGCCTGCGCAAGCCGCCCACAGGACGAGCGCGCAGACGATCAGTGCGACTGAGGCCATCGCCCCCTCCCGTGCCAATTCCGCCGCCGGCGCCTATCCCTTGAGCTGGGCGACGATTCCGGCGATGTCTCCCATACCCCAGTGTTCGGCGATCCGCCCGTCCCGAATCCGGAAAATATCGCAGGAGGTGAACACGAGGCGCTTGCCGGTCGGCTCGACGCCGTAATAGCGGCCCTCGTGCCGGCCCTGGTAGACGAAGCTCGCCGCGACCCGGTCGTCCGCGGCGACGGTCGTCTGGATCGAGACGGCGAGGTCGGGCATGGCCGCAAGCCGCGCCGCGAAAAACGCGACGGTCGCCGCCTTGGGCGAGAGGTTCGCCGGCGGGGCGGCCGCGGCGCTCACCTGATGATTGACGTAGTCGTCGGCGAACAGGTCGGCGAAGGCCTCGATGTCGTGCGCGGTCAGCGCCTCGGCGAATTGTCGCGCCATCTCGGCGTCGGCGGCGCGCGCCCCGGACGCCCCCAGCGCGGGGACAACGGCGAGACCGGCGAGAAACCCTCTGCGTCGCATCTCGAGCCTCCATCTTCCCGCGCCGATCAGGAGCCGGCGCGTCGGGCGGCCGCCGGCGCGGCCGCAGGGCAGACGCAGCCTCCCGCAGCGTGATAAAGAGAAACACCGATCGGTCGGGATTCCAAGCCGGAACCGGGATCGCCGGTCCCGCTGCGCGGGTCCAGGACGCTTGTCTGGAGATGTTTTCGTGCTCAATCTGGACGTTGGAACGCCTGTCACGAGGGGCGACCAGCCGTGGATCGCGACGCGGGCCGCTATCGCCGGGCATGCCGTCTACGGCCCGTATCAGCGCCTTCCGCTAGGACGCTATAGCGTCGAGTTCACCATCGCGGCCGCGGACGACCAACGGTTCGACAGTGACGAGGTTTGCGCGGTCGTCGAGGTCGTGTCCGAATTCGGAAAATTGGTTTCGGCGTCTGAGCGAGTGTGGCCGTCTCAGCTGCGCGACGGACCGTTGACGATTCGTCTGCCGTTTAGCGTCAAGAGCCCGGCGATCTTCGAATATCGCGTCGGCGTCACCGGAAGCGCGCGTCTCCTCATCCGCGACACCGCCCCGATCCCAACGGAGTTCGTCGTCGAATTCCCCCCGGACCAGTACATCTCGCGCGCCTTCGAGAGCCGCGACGGCAACGCCCTGTACGAAGCGATGTTCGGCGGATCGGAACCGTTGCGGGCGGAGCCGGCGGCTGTCGGCCTCGGTTCAACTTTGTGTCGACAACTCCATTTCTCCCTCGACGAATACCGATATTGGATGAAAGCCTTGGCGATGCGCCCGAGACTTCATCGCAAGGAGTGGGAGTGGTTCTACATCGCCCAATGCCTGCACGAGGCGGATATGTTGGCGCCGGGCCGGAAAGGACTCGGCTTCGCCGTGGGGCGTGAGCCTTTGCCGGCTCTGTTCGCTTCCCTCGGATGCGAGATCCTCGCGACGGATCAGGACCCCGCGCAAGCCGCGCAGTCGGGTTGGGCCAACTCGAACCAGTACAGCGAACAGGTCGACAGCCTGTTCAAGGAAGGCGTCTGCGATCGTGACACGTTCTTCTCTCGGGTTCGCTACCGAAGCGTGGACATGAACGCCATTCCCGATGACTTGCGCGAAAGTTTCGATTTCTGCTGGTCCAGTTGCGCGTTCGAGCATCTCGGTTCGCTTCAACACGGGATGCGCTTCGTGGAAAACGCGATGGCGACCCTTCGACCCGGCGGCGTCGCGGTTCACACGACCGAATTCAACCTGACGTCGAACGATCGGACATTCGAAAGCGAGACGACGTCCTATTACCGGCGCCGCGACCTGGAGGAACTGACGACTCGGTTGGAGGCGCGGGGATACCGGGTGCTTCCGTTCGACTGGACGGTCGGGCAAGGGTTCGCGGAAACGGTGATCGACCTGCCGCCGTACAAGCAGAGCCCACATCTACGGTTACGGGCTCAGGACTTCGATTGCACGTCCGTCGGGATCGCCATCCAGAAGTCGTGACCTTCTGTCCATTCCATCTGCTGCTCAGGCGAAATCGCCTTGGGCAGAGCAATCAGGAGCGTACAGGTGCTTGAGCTTGATTTGAAGGCGTCGGGCCGTCCGCCGGAGCAGGACGCGTTTCTCGTTCAGCAAGAGGTCGTCAAGATCCTCCGAAAGCTTCGCCCGCATTCCGCCGTCGGGCATCGGAAGGTGCGTTTTGGCGGCAAAGGAGACGGCGGTTATGTTTGCATTGATGACTTCGCCGACGTGAATGTTGCTTTGTCGCTCGGCATCAACACCAACGTGACATGGGACGAGGACATCGCCAATCGCGGGCTTGTCGTGCATCAGTTCGATCACACCGTGGATGACCCGCGTCCGGCTGATCACCGTCTGATATTCAACAAATTGATGATATCCGACTCGGAAAAAGAAGGATCGGAAACTTTAGACAATCTTGTCAAGATCCATGACAAGAATCGCAAGAAACCAAACGTACTGCTCAAGATCGACATCGAGAATGACGAGTGGCCTGTGCTGGATGCATTGGATCCTTCATTGATCGAACGATTTTCTCAGATCGTCGGCGAATTTCATGCTTTTGAATTCGTCGCTTATCCGGAATGGCGCGCGCGCTGTCGTCGCGTGATCGACAAGATAACCGATCGATTTGCTTTGGTTCACGTCCACGCCAACAACTATGCCTCTTGCACAACCTTACATGGCGTAACATTTCCGAATGTGCTGGAGTTAACTTTTGCAAATCGCAATATATATGATCTATACCCGACTATAGAGATATTTCCAGGGCACCTGGATACTCCATGCAACCCCAAGAGGCCCGACATCCATCTTGGATCTTTTACCTACTAACAAATGACTTGCAGAACCTTGCTCGCTGGGGCGGCTCTTGGCCGTCACTCGAGTTTTCGGATCCGCACGCCATAGAATTGCAGTTCGAGGTCGGGCATCTCCCCGTCAATGTGGAGGCGAAACTCGAGCTTGGCGTTCTCGCGGAGGTTCTCGAACTCCATGACCGGCATGGCGCTGCGCATGAGCACGCTCTCAAGCGGCAGCATCAACCGCTCGCCGATCGGCTTGCCCCTGTCGGCGACGTCGAAAATCAGATTGACGGGCGATCCCAGGTCCGCGCGCCCGAGAAACTCACAGTCGAACATCAATCGATATCGCCCGTGCGGCAGGAGGACATAGGGGCCGTAGAGCGCATGGGCCCGGCCTTTGGAAATCGGCAGCAAGATGGAATGGTCGCCATACGCCTTGCCCAGGTAATGGAAACGGCGATGGGTCAGGATAACCTCATCATCAGGCGAAAGCGTCGCGATCGCTTCGGGGTTGACCAGAACGGTGCGTGCGGCGGCCTTGCTGGCGATATGACCATCGAACCGCGCCGCAATGCGCTGGAGGGCGGCGTCGCGATGGAACGCGACGACGCGGTCGACATCGACGAACAAGTTTTCGTTCAGGAAGTCGCCCGCCACTTCCAGATTGCGCGCCGCGTCATGGCGCAGCAGATCGTATTTCCACAGCCCCCCCGCCATGTACGGCGTCAAGAGGTCGGAGCGGCCGTCAATCGCAAAATGAAGCACGGGCCGCCCGCACAACAGGGCCGGCACGGTGCCGTGGACGCGAAAGGAAACGACCTTCCGTGCGCCGCTATAGGCCTGCGTGAGTTCCTCAGCCGTCTGGGGGATGAGAACATGTTGGGCGCCGAGGGAGCGGACGAATTCCTCGTCCTGCACCTCGTGACAGATAAAGCGGGCGTCGCGGTGCGCGGAGGCGAGCGCTGTGATCAGGGTTCGATAGTCGTCCTTTCGATTGGCGAGATCGTGGGCGAATACCTCATTGTCGAGAGGGACGACATTGATCGCAATCTCGTCGGACGCATTTTCGAGTTGAGGCGTGTTGAAGCCCGACGGGCATAGCGCAAGCGTAGCGTCCAAACCCAGCAGGTCGAGAAAATGCCAACTGAGAGGATCCCTCGGCAGGTAGAGAACATGACGCTGCAAATCGTAATGGGTCCGGTTCGCCTTGTGCCGGATCATATTAGCGGCTACGGCCAGGCGATTCCCGCGCAACGAATATCCGGTTCCGCAGCCCACATTGAAGGTGGGCGTCTGGTCGCCAAAATGGTCAATCAGCGACTGCCAAAGCAGCTCATGTTCACTGATTGCCTCGCGAGCGCCGAATTGCGGCATCCCCGCATAGACGAGCAAGTCCGCAACATCTCTCAATCCATCTCTGCTATAAATAGACCTGTCGCGCCAATCTATATCTAAATTATATTCTTCATTGAATAAATTCATAACACCATTGCTGATGAACAGGTCTCCTATATTTGAGAGGACCGTGTTTGGCGGCTTGTCGCGCAGGAATACGCCATGGATATCACCGATATTATTCATATCACCTCTTCAAGAGAGCCAACACTTGAAGGCCGTCAAAGTCGAATCCGTTCCTGCGCAGCGCTTGGCTCAATCGATCGGCCGCGCGAGCCAAGCCCGGCGCGTCAGATCCGGAACCTAGCGAAGGACTGCGGACGTCTTGAGCGCCAACAGGGTCTTCACTTCGTGGAACACTTCTGCCGTGGTGATCTTCGTGATGCAAGCCACGCCCTGGGCGCATTCCTCGGGATCGTGATGCAGGGAACAGCCGGCGCAAGGGACCTGACGGCTGATGACGACGCCGGTCTGCTCCTGGCCCCACTCGCTCCAGCCGATGCGCGACGAATGGATGCTGACGACGTCCGCGCCGCGCAACGCAGCCAGATGCTTGGGCCCGGAATCGTTGCCGACAAACACCGAGCAGAACGACAGCAGCGCATCGAATTGGTCGAACGGCAGGACCTGGTCAATGTAGACGATGTCGCCGCTGTCCAGCGCCGGTTGCGGCAACTTGCTCCTCAGCGCGCCGTTCTCGGCAAAAAACACCACCTTCAGCCCAAGCTTTTCCACGATCTCCGCCGCCAGTTCGGCGAAGCCGGGCCACTGGGTGAACTTGATGCGCGACCCGCTGTGCAGGACGACGTATTCCGCATCCGTCAGACCGAACGGCGCCAGCATGCTGCGCGCAAGGTCCGTCCTGCGGACGATCTTGGCGCCGCTGTCGAACCAGACGGCGAAGGTTTCGATCAGCGCGCGCGTTCGCGCCGAATGCCGCATCATGTCGTTGCCCGTCTTCGGGTCCTGGGTCGACATGTTGAGATTGAGCGCAACCCTGTCGCCGCCGTAACCGATCAGAATCGGGGCGCCGGTCAGCGGCAGCAGCCGGTGCGATTCGCCGGAAACCGGAAAATTGATCGCGACGTCGAACTTGTAGGGCGCCAAGGTAATGGCCAACCGCTCCTGGGCGGCCGCGTCCATGATCCGCTGGCGCTGATGCGGGTCGTCGGGAAAATCGAGCTCCAGGATCTCGTCGAAGACGCCCAGGGTTTTCGCGAGGGGCGCATTGGCCGGGCCGAGCAGGCCGACCAGCCGGGCTTCGGGCAGCAACTCGCGCAGCCGCAACAGCGCAGGCACCGAGACGACCATGTCGCCGAGTTGATCGGGACGGAGAATCGCGACCGTCTTGACCTGCCCGGGAAACGACCGGGTCGAAGCCCGGCGGACGACGCTCGGCCGGGCGTTGAGCTGCTCGACGACGGACAGCGGCGAATTCTCGTCGAGCGGCGGGATGACGCCGTCGCTGTCGGCGAAGCGCTCCGCCGAAGCCGGTTCGGCGACGATGACGCGTTCGCGGCGCCAGTCGATTCCCTCCCGGGAGTCGCCGCGCACGTTGACCGCGCGAAACACCAGCTCATGCGGTCCGAAGGCGAACTTCGAGAAGTCAATCCAGGCGTTGAAAACGTATTTCTTGATGTTCGGATTGGCTTTTTCCCGCCGCTGGGGCGCGACGACGAGTTCGTTCTTGTAGATCAACTGCCCATCGAGAAAAATCTCGACGTAGAGGTAGGGAGTCGACGACACGACATAGCCGCGCAGCGCGTCGATGCCGCGGAGCGTCATGCCGACTCCCCATCGCGTTCGCTGGTGGATGCCGTTGCGCGTGAAGACGAACGCGTCCTGATGGCTGATATAGAGTTCGTCACGGGTCCGGGGGAACAGGTCGCGATCGATCCGACCGTCAAGATCGACCTCCTCCCGCGCCAGCCGCTGGGCCTGGTCGAGCCGTTCCTGCCGGGATTTCTCGCGCAGCAACTCGACGCTCTGTCGCAGTCGCGACAGCTCCGCTTCGGGATCGGCCCAATCCGGCCGGGCGATCAGCGCTTCCTGATAATAATACTCAGCGTCGGCGTAGTGGCTGATGGTCTTGAAGAAGTGCCCGAGCTGCAGCAGGATTTCCGCGTTCTTCGGCTCGAGACTGAGCGCGCGCAGATAGCGGGTCTTCGCCTCGGCGAAGCTTTTCGCCTCCTTGTGCATGTGGCCGGCCTGGAGAAGGATCCCGACGTCGTCGCTCGGCTCCGCGGCGCGCAAGGCCTGGTCATAAAGCTCCGCGGCCACCAGGAATTGCTTGCGGTCCCGCGCGTCATCCGCGAGGCGCAGCAGCTCGCTTCGCAGGCGGCGATCCGCCTCTGAAGGCTCATCGGCCGGATGCGCGGGTTCGCGAGCGGGCAAATCCTTCACCCCCAGGTGACGCAATTCCTTCTTCGGCTCATCCCAGTCGGGGCGGGCGGCAAGGGCTTCGCGATAGTAGCGTTCCGCGTCGGCGGGCCGGCCGGCGGTCTTGCAGAAGTGTCCGAGCTGAAGGAGGACTTCGGCGTTGTCCGGCTCCAGATCGAGCGCCGTCAGATAGTGCTTCTCGGCCTCGGCGAAATAGCCCGCCTCCTTGAACATGTGGCCGCATTGGAGAAGCAGCAGGACGTCGCCCTTGCGCGCGCCCTCGCGGATCGCCCGGTCGTAAAGTCTCGCCGCGCGTCGAAATTGCTTGGCGTCCCGGGCCTCGTCGGCTCGCCGGAGCAGTTCGCTGTGGGGCTGGCGGATCGGGACGCCGGGGAAGATCGTGGCAAAGGTTCGCTTGAGATTGAGAAAATCTCGATTCGTTTCGCCCATCAGATGACGCCAAATAAGACTGTTTTCATCGCAAGCGCGGCCCCGCCGTTGCTGACGCGGCTGCGTACAACGATCTCAACGGGGCCGCAACGGGGAAGGCCGGCGGAGGGCGGCCCCGCGTCGGTCACTCCGGGAAATCCTCGATCCGGAACTCCCCCGCCGCCCGCTCGCCCTTGTCGGCGAGATCCGTCTCGCGCCCGCGCAGGTCGACCCGGCGAATCTTTCCCGACGCGGTCTTGGGCAGCGCGGCGAATTCGATGCGGCGCACGCGCTTGTAGGGCGACAGGCGCTCGCGGACGTGGGCGAAGATCGAGGCCGCGGTCGCCGCGTCCGGCGCCCAGCCGGCGGCGAGCACGACATAGGCCTTGGGCGTGGTGAAGCGCATCGGATCGGGCGCGGGGACGACGGCGGCTTCCGCGACCGCGTCGTGCTCGATCAGGGCGCTCTCGAGCTCGAACGGGCTCAGGCGGTAGTCGCTCGACTTGAACACGTCGTCGGCCCGGCCGATGTAGGTGATGAAGCCCTCGGCGTCGCGCGAGGCGACGTCGCCGGTGCGGTAGTAAGCGCCCTCGACCGGCTGCGCCTCGCCGGTTTCGTCGGCATAGCCCCGCATCAGGCCGGCAGGCCGGGGACGGAGCGGCAGGGCGATCTCGCCCTGGTCGCTCTCGAGCCCGTCCGCGTCGAGCAGGGCGAGGCGCCAGCCCGGCAGCGGCCGGCCCATCGAGCCCGGGATCACCTTTTCCCCCGGCGGATTGGCGACCATCATCGTGGTCTCGGTCTGGCCGTAGGAGTCGCGCAGCGTCAGGCCCCAGGCGCGCCGGACCTGCTCGATCACCTCCGGGTTCAGCGGCTCGCCCGAGGACATCACCTGTCGCAGGGTCACGCGCCACGCCTTGAGATCCTCCTGGATCAGCATGCGCCACACCGTCGGGGGGGCGCAGAAGGTGGTGACGCCGTGGCCGACGAGCGCATCGAGCGCGGCGCGCGGCTCGAACCGCTTGGCGAGCGCGATCACCGTCGCCCCGGCGTTCCAGGGCGCGAAGACGCTCGACCAGGCGTGCTTCGCCCAACCGGGCGAGGAGATGTTGAGGTGGACGTCGTCGGGCTTGAGGCCGAGGCCGTACATGGTCGACAGGTGGCCGATCGGATAGCTCGCGTGGCTGTGGACGACGAGCTTCGAGCGCGCCGTCGTGCCCGAGGTGAAATAGAGCAGCATCGGATCGTCGGCAGGGGTCGGCCCGTCCGGCGCGAAGCGCGGGTTCGGGCTCATCAGCGAGACGAACGGGAGCCAGCCCTCCGGCGCCTCGCCGACCGCGACGCGGATGATCTTGTCCTCGACCGAATCGAACTTTTGCGCGTCCGCGCCATGCGCGACCAGAAACTTCGCCCGGCCGCGTTCGAGCCGGTCGGCGATGTCGGCGGGCGCGAGCTGGGGCATGGCCGGAATCAGGACCAGGCCGAGCTTGATCGCCGCCAGCATCGTCACCCACAGCTCCGGCGTCGCCCCGAGCATCATCAGCAGGCGGTCGCCGCGCTTCGCCCCGATCGCGCGCAGGCCGTTGGCGAGCCGCGCGGATTCGTTGGAGAGCTCGCCGAAGCTGCGCACCTGCACGGTCTCGCCGATCACCCTGAGCGCGGTGCGCGCGCCCGACTGGCCGGCGGCCAGCTCGGCGTCGAACCAGTCGAGCGCCCAGTTGAACGTTTTCGGCCGAGGCCAGACGAACTGGGTCTTGGCCGCCATGTAGCGGTCGTCGAGCGCGAGCAGGAGGTCGCGCGCCTGCCGGAAAGTCGGCGGTTCGGTGCGCGGCGGCAGTGGCGTGGACAATAAGGCCATGGCGAGGTCGGCGAATTTGGGGTTGGCGCGTCCGATGACGCGCGCAGGGTGTTTAGCGCGCGCCGGCCCCGGAAGCGAGCGATGTCAGATCGCGTCGGCGCCGAGCGCCTCGCGCCAGTGCAGCAGGCGTTCCTTGAAAGTGCGGTCGCGCGCGAACGTCAGCGTCTCAGGGTCGAATTCCTCGACGACCTCGAAGGTGAACGCGTCCTGTCCGTGGGCGTTCCACGCCGCCTGCAAACCGCGGTTCCGGTCGGCTCCCTGACGCAGGGAAAATGCGTGGCGCGTCCAGATCGTCGCGAGATCGGGCGCCGTTCCGGCCCATTTTTGCCCGCTCGCGACGCAGCGCACGACGTAGACGCCGGCGACGACCTTGCGCTCCTTGTAGGCCGAGACGGCCGCCTTACGATCGGCGCGCTCCATGGTCAGCCTCGGCGCTTCTTGGGCGCGTAGGGGTTGTTGCCGCTCGAGCGCATCGACAGGCGAATCGGCACGCCGATCAGGCCGAACGTCTCGCGCAGGCCGTTGACCAGGTAGCGCCTGTAGCTCTCGGGAATGTTCTCGACGGCGTTGCCGAACAGGACGAAGAACGGCGGCCGCGCCTTGGGCTGGGTCATGTAACGGATCTTGATCCGCCGCCCCGACACCGCCGGCGGCGGGGTCGAATCGATCACCGGCCCGAGCCAGCGGTTGAGCCGTCCGGTCGAGATGCGGATGTTCCAGATTTCGTCGGTCGCCATCACCGCCTCGAGCAGGCGGTCGACATGGGCGCCGGTCAGGCCCGACACCGGGACGACGCGGGCTCCGCGCAACTGCGGCAGCAGCCGGTCGGCCTCCTCGCGCAACTCGCGCGCCTTGTCGGACTTGTTGTCGATCAGGTCCCATTTGTTGAGGCCGATGACCAGCGCGCGGCCCTCGCTCTCGACGAGGTCGGCGAGCGTCAGGTCCTGCTTCTCGAACGGAATCGTCGCGTCGAGCAGCAGCACCACGACTTCGGCGAAGCGCACGGCGCGCAAGGCGTCGGCGACAGCCAGCTTCTCGACCTTCTCGACCACCCGCGCTCGCCGTCTCAGGCCCGCGGTGTCGAACAGCTTGAGCTTGCGCCCGCGCCACTCGGTCTCGATCGCGATCGAGTCGCGGGTAATGCCGGGCTCGGGCCCGGTCAGCAGCCGGTCCTCGCCGAGGATGCGGTTGAGCAGCGTCGACTTGCCGGCGTTGGGGCGGCCGAGCACGGCGATGCGCAGGGGCTTGGTCTCGTCGCGCTCGCTGCCCTCCTCCTCCTCGCCGAGCACCAGCGGCGGGCGCTCGTCGTCCTCGTCCGGGTCGAGCCGCGCCGCCGGCGGCAGCGCCTCGACCAGCGCGTCGTAGAGGTCGCCAAGCCCGACGCCGTGTTCGGCCGAGAACGTGATCGGGTCGCCGAGGCCGAGGCTGAAGGCGTCATAGGCGCCCTCGCGCCCCGCCCCGCTCTCGGCCTTGTTGGCGATGACGATGATCGGCTTGCCGGTGCGGCGCACGGCCGCGGCGAAGTGACGGTCGGTCCCGGTGACCCCGGCGCGGGCGTCGATGACGAACAGGATCGCGTCGCAGTCCGACAGCGCCGTCTCGGTCTGGGCGCGCATGCGCCCGGCGAGCGTCTCCGGATCGCCCTCCTCGAGCCCGGCGGTGTCGACCACGGTGAAGGCGAGGTCGAACAGGCGCCCGTCGCCCTCGCGTCGGTCGCGGGTCACCCCGGGCTGGTCGTCGACCAGGGCGAGTTTCTTGCCGACCAGGCGATTGAACAAAGTCGACTTGCCGACGTTCGGCCGGCCGATGATCGCGACCTTGCTCATCGGATTTGCGTCATTTCGCCGGACGATTCGAGGCGACGAGACCGAGCCAGCGTTCGGCGAGCTTGCGCTCGTCGGGCGACGCCTCGGGATCGGCGAGCACGTCGTCGAGGTCCTTGCCGGCCGCGTCGGTGTCGCCGCGGCCAATGTCGAGCGCGGCGAGCGTCAGCTTGGCCATACGGCGGTAAGGGCCTTCGGCCGTCGCGAGCGCGGTCAGTCCGGCGATCCCCGCCGCCTGCTCGCCCGACACGTTCAGTTGCAGCAGAGCCGCGCGCAGCTTGGCCGCGTCGCGGAACAGCGGATCGACCGCGTTGTTTCCGGCGATCGCCTGGAACGCCGAGATCGCCGCGGCGGGATCGGTCGCGGCCTTGGCGCCGGCCTCGGTCATCTGGGCTAGGACGCGATAGCCGCCGGGCGCGTCGGCGGCGATTTTCGCCAGCCCGCCGTAGGCTTCCGCCGGCTTGCCGGCGTCGATGGCCGCGATGGCGGCGTGAAGCTGGTCGCCGGCCGCCTGGGCCGCGCGCTCCTTCTGGTATTCGTAGTAGCGGAAACCGGCGGCGGCGAGCACGATCAAAACCGCCGCGGCGAAGATCACGTTCTGGTACTTCTTCCAGAACTCCGCCGCTCTGTCGCGCCGGACCTCCTCGTCGACTTCCTGAAAGATATCCGTCATTCGGGGCTCGATGCGTTGCCGGGCGCTCCGCGAGCGCGATCCGGCCGATTGGCGCCGGCCGTAACACAGCGGGCAAGGGAAAGCGAGCGGCGGCGCAAGCCGGAGACTACAATGGCGGCCGCGAATCCGGGACCGGCGTCGATCGTCGACATTCGCGAGCGAGCCCGGCCGGCCGGATCGGAATGCAGGAGGCGGCGGAATGCCGGAGATCGACGCATCACCCGCGCCGCGCCGCGTGCTGGTGATCGGAGCCGCGGGCAACCTCGGCCGGCGCGTGACGGCCAGCGCGCTGGCGGCCGGGCATGAGGTGACCGCATTCGTGCGCAGCCGGTCGACGTTCGAAGACCGCTGGCGGGCTCCGCTTCCGCCGTCGTTGCGGATTGTCGAAGGCGACGTGCTCGACCGCGCCCGCCTCGGCGCCGCGATGCGCGGCCAGGACGTCGTCGTCAGCTGCGCCGGCAATGCGTTCGACGGCGAGGGCTTCGTCCGGGTCTTCGACGCCGTCGCCTCCGCGGCCGAGGAGGCGCTCGGGCCCGGAGGCCGCATCTGGATGCTGGCGGGCCTCGCCGCCCTCGACATCCCGGGCGCGGGCCGGCGCGGCCTCGATCTTCCCGGCGTCCCGCGCGTCTATCTCAGCCATGGCGTGAATCTGCGCCGTCTCGAACGCTCGCCGCTCGCCTGGACCCTGTTGTGTCCGGGACCGATGTTTCCGGCGGCGCCGGCGAGCCGACCGATCGCGCTGCGCGCCTCGATCGACACGGTTCCGGTCGCGACGCCGAACTGGATCGGCTGGGCGCCGGGTCTGGCGCTGGCCTTGTTTCTGAAGTCGAAAGTCCCCGTCCTCACCGTAACGTACGAAGACGTCGCGCGGTATGTGGTGGAGCATCTCCGGGACGAGACGCTGGTCGGTCATCGCGTCGGACTTGCGCTTCCCCCGGGCGAAACCGCGCGCAAGGACGGCTGGCGGCCGGGTCGACGCGCGGCGGTGGAGTGACCACTGCCGCCGCAGCCAGGCGACGTCAATCGTCGCCTCGGTCGGACCGATCTCGATTGAGGGATCGCGCCGGCGTTCCGCCCTTGTGCTATTGTGCTTGCCGAAGCCCCACGGCGCCACAAGCCCGGGAGAGTGCGGCGATGCTCGTTGGTCATGCGTTCCGCTCATCCTGGCTCTCCGCACCCATGACCGATCCGCGGCGAGCCTTGGCGCCGATCGGCGCGGAGCCGTCCGCCGACCGCCTCGGCCGGCCTGCGCCCGATGCCCGCTGATCCGCTCTTCGTCGGCATCGACGTCGGCACCTCGGGCGCGCGCGCCGTCGTCATCGACCAAACGGGCGCCGTGCGCTCCGACGGCCGCGCCTCCATGGCCGAGTTCGGAACCGATCCGCGCGACCCGCTGACCTGGCAGGCCGCGGTCGACAGCGCCCTCGGCGCCGCTTTGGCCGGCGTCGCGCGCAGCCGCGTCGCCGCGCTCGCCGTCGACGGGACGTCCGGCACCCTGGTCCCGGTCGACGCCAGGGGCGAGCCGCTCGCGCTCGCGCGCATGTACAACGACCCGTGCGAGGATTCCGCGTTGCTCGCCGCCATCGACGCCGCGGCGCCGGCCGAGAGCGCCGCCCGCGGGTCGACCAGCGGCCTCGCGAGGGCGGCGCTGTTCGCCAGACTGAAGCCAACCAAAATCCTGCATCAGGCCGACTGGATCGCTTTCCGCTTCAGCGGCCGATTCGTGAGCGACGCCAACAATGCGCTGAAGACGGGCTACGATCCGATCGCGCTCGGCTGGCCCGCGTGGATCGAGCGCGTCGGCGTCGACGCCGCGCTTCTGCCCGACGTCGTCGCGCCGGGCGTCTGCGTGGCGACCATCGCGCCCGCCACCGCGCGCGCTTTTGCTTTGCCGGCCGACGTGCGCATTGCGGCCGGGACGACCGACGGCTGCGCGTCGTTTCTCGCCACCGGCGCAAGCCGCGTCGGCGACGGCGTGACCGCGCTCGGCACGAGCCTGACCCTGAAGCTTCTCTCGAACACCCCGATCTTCGCGCCCCGCTTCGGCGTCTACAGCCATCGGCTGCTCGACATGTGGCTCGCGGGCGGCGCGTCCAACAGCGGCGGCGCGGCGCTGTTGGCCCATTTCTCGCCGGAGGAGATCGCAGCCCTCACCCCCCTGATCGACCCGGACGCCGACACCGGGCTCGACTATTATCCCCTGACCGGCAAGGGCGAGCGCTTTCCGATCGCCGATCCGGACTTTCCGCCGCGCGTCGCGCCGCGTCCCGAAAGCCGCGCGCGATTCCTGCAGGGACTCCTCGAGGGAATCGCCGGCGTCGAGGCGCTCGGCTACCGAAGAATCGCCGAACTCGGGGCGCCTGCCCTCGTCACGCTGCGCACGGTCGGCGGCGGGGCGCGGAACGACGCCTGGACCCGCATCCGCGCGAGAAAGCTCGGCGTCCCGTTCCTCGAGCCGCGTTCGAGCGAAGCGGCATGCGGCGCGGCGCTGCTGGCGATGCGCGCATGGACGGCGTGACGTCGTCGCCCCGACCCCGCCGGGCGCGCTCTTTGAAATGATTTCAAAACCGCAACAATTCCAAATGCAGGCTGTATGGATTGCCGGCGAATACGCGAGCAATTACGGCGGTAATCGGGCGCGGCGATCGCGCCGCCGGAGCCGCTTCCATGTTCGCCAGAACCGCAACCGCCGTTTCGCTCGCCATCGCCCTCCTCGGCGCCGCCGCGTCGACCGCATCGGCGCAAGTCGCTCGCGCCGACGACGAAAAGAGCCTCAGCGACGCGCAGCTGCTCGGCAAGCGGCTGTTCGAGGACGCCAATCTCTCCGAGCCGCGCGGCCAGTCCTGCCAGTCGTGCCACGTTCCCGGGCACGCGTTCCAGGGAAACAACGGCTCGCCGATCCCGGGCATCGCCGCCGGCAGCACGCCCGACAGGCTCGGGACGCGCAAGACCCCGACGATCATGTACAAGACCTATTCGCCCGCCTTCGGCTTCTACAAGGACGTCGACGACGGCAAGGAGACGCTGGAGGCCAAGGGCGGGCAGTTCTGGGACGGGCGCGCGTCCGACATGGCCGAGCAGGCCTCCGGGCCGATGCTCAATCCGGTCGAGATGAACAACCCCTCGATCGAGGCGGTGGTCGAGAAGGTCAAGGCCGGCCCCTACGCCGACCTCGTCAAGACGGTGTACGGCGACGACGCCTTCGCCGACCCGAAGGCCGCGATGGCCAAGCTGACGGCGGCGATCTTCGCCTTCGAGTCGACCGACCGGTTCGCGCCGTTCTCGTCGAAATTCGACGACGCCCTGCGCGGCAAGGCGAAGCTGACGCCGCTCGAGGCGCGCGGCTTCGAGATCTTCACCAACCCCAAGACCGGCAACTGCATCGCCTGCCACACCGGCAAGACGGATTCGAAGGACCCGACCGACTGGATCTTCACCGATTTCACCTATGACGCGCTCGGCGCCCCGCGCAATCCGAAGATTCCGGCCAACGCCGACGCCTCGAACTTCGACCTGGGCCTGTGCAAGCAGCCGGGGCTGGCGGCGAAGCTGCCCAAAGAGATCCCGCTCGAGTCGCTGTGCGGCGCGTTCAAGGTGCCGACCTTGCGCAACGTCGCGGTCTCGGGCCCCTACTACCACAACGCCGTGTTCACCAGCCTGCGCGACGCCGTCGCCTTTTACGCCGGCCGCGACACCGACCCTGGCCGCTGGTTCCCGAAGCTCACAACCGGCGAGGCCGACAAGTTCAACGACCTGCCGGGCGGCTACAAGGAGAACGTCAACACGAAGGAAGTCCCCTACGACCGCAGGCCGGGCCAGCGCCCGCGCCTCAGCGACCAGGATGTCGACGCACTGGTCGCCTTCCTCCAGACCCTGACCGACAAAGGCATGCAGTAGCTGTAGCCGCGCTCGCCGAGCGCGGCGGGAACGCGCCGGACGCGCTCGGCGGGACGCGCCGGACGCGCTCGGCGAGCGCGTCTACAGAATCAGCGGCTCGTCGATCGGAGGCTCAATGTCCTCATCGATAGGCGCCCCCCGCTCTTCGCCCGCCAGCACCCTGCAAATCCGATCCCCACGAATCCGAACAGCAACATCGCCCACGTGGAGGCTTCGGGGACAGCGCCCACGGGCGGACCATTGAAGACGCCGTTCAAGTTGGCGGCGACGTTCTGAGCCCCGATGAAGTCTCCGATATTGCCCCCAGGTCCCGTGATCGCGATGTCCGTGAGAGCTTGCCCCTCGCCGTCATATCCGCCGGTATACTTGTAGAATTCATAACGCCGGAGCACCGATTTGGCATTGGCGCCGGCCTGATTATCCGCACCGAGTACGTCGTTGGGCACGCCCGCTTCGCTTTGCAGGAGCTGCCATTCGACTTCCGTCTCTGCCGGGTTCTGCGGAACGATGCCGTTCCTTCCGACGAGATCCTCAAGCGCGACCGGATGGTCGTATTCGGTGGTGAAAATCTTCACCCATTCCGCAACACCCCATACATTTCCGCCGTCCGGCGCCTGGATTTGTATGACCCCCTGAACCTTCGGCGGCGCGGCCGGTTGTCCAGGCGGAGGCGCTGGCGCTGGCGTCACGGCCTGCATCACGGCCGGCAAGCTCGATGTGACGCCGTCGAGAATCGGCGAATTGGGCGCGGTCTCAGTCAGCCACTTATAGGTGGTGCTGGTCGGATTCTTACTGGTTCCGACGCCAAAATGGTCGCACGGCGTGCCTGGCCCGTAACCCAGGCCTCCGCCGGTCCAGCAACTCTCGCCGCCCGTGGAAAAGCCCGGAGTTACCACCGGCGTTCCGACCGGCCACGATTGGGTCGTGGTATTGAACTGGGCTTCGTAGGTGACGACGACGCCGGTGTGGCCCGCATTTTCCGCTATCGTTGGGGCGCCGTATCGCTCGACGGTCGGCGGGAAGTACCGCCCGACCCCTCCGAAGACGTCGGTCACGTCGGAAACACTGATCCCCTCGAGATCGATCTCAAACCCGTGCGCTTCCTTGCCGGTGTCGTTGACTGCGTCGAAATTGCCAAGCGAGCCGTAGGTGGTGGTCGCCGCGGCGGGGAGCGCAATTCCGCCGCAGGCGATCGTCGCCGCGCCGGCGATGATGGCGACGCGCGTCCGCGAGACGCGGGTGTTCGTGCAGGTTGATAGACGCATCTCAATCTCCCCCTCGGCCAGATGCTGATCTTGGCCGTCGATGCAACGAGCGCTCACACAGCGTCGGTCTAGGCCTTGGCCCCGCCCGCCGCGCCGAGCGCAACGTGGCCTGACGCCTAAGGCCTTCGCGGGAACCTGCCCCTGGCGATCGGCGCCAAATCCATGGCGACAAAAATGATTGCGATCGGGCGAAAACGCGTCCGCAACTATAACTTTTGGTAATTTGCCGCCGACACCGGCGTCTCGCGCCGCCCATTTCAATTCACGAATAGACCGCGGCCCCCGACAAGGAGCGCTGTAGCCGCGCTCGGCGAGCGCGGCGGGACGCGCGCCCTACGCTCGGCGAGCGCGGCGGGACGCGCCCGGACGCGCTCGGTGCTGTCTCTTATACACATCTGACGCTGCCGACGATCGCG